>CAKURH010000004.1 GCA_934675625.1 uncultured Kiritimatiellota bacterium | reverse complement strand
CGCCCGGGTTGCCCGCCCGGGTCGTCACCTCCCTGTCGGCGCCGGCGCCGCCGAGGCCCCCCCCCCCCCCCCCCCTGTTTTTGATCCCGTCTCGGCCTTGCCGGCAGACGCGCCCAGCACGACCGCCAGCGCAGCCAGCGCGGGACGAATTCGGATCATACACGTTCTCATGACTTGCGTTCCTTTCTTTTGTTGTTTGGTTTAGCCTAAAAGCTGACGCCCCTTGGTCTCCGGCACGAACAGGACGACCCAGACGAAGTGAAAGACCATCATCGTCCCGAAGAAGGCGAAGATCGCCCAAGCCGGAACCGCCTCCGCCGCCATCGGGAATCCGAATGCCACCAGCGCCGCGAAGATCCAGTGCGTGAACGCACCGAGAGCCTGGCCCTGCGCGCGAAAACGCTGCGGAAAGACCTCCGCGATCAGCACCCAAATGACCGTGCCCTGCCCGACGGCGTGCGCGGCGAGGAAGAGGAAGATGCAGGCGGCGGCGAGCGGCCCATTCCCGACGGCAAACGACACCGCCGCGCCGAAGAGCGACACGAGATAGCCGACACCGCCCGCCAGCAGCAAGGCGCGCCGCCCGACACGGTCGATGAGCCACAGCCCCGTGAACGTCGCGGCAAAGTTGAGGATGCCGAGCCCGAACGACGAGAGGAACGCCGCGTCACGTCCAAGCCCCGCCAACTGGAAGATGCGCGGCGCAAAGTAGTTGACGGCGTTGCACCCGCTCATCTGGTTGAAGAACGCCACAAGAAACGCCAGCAGGATCGGGCGGAGATTGGCTTTCGAGAAGAACGCCTCCCGCCTTGCTTCTTCCTTTTTCCCCCTTACCTCTTCCTTTGCCTTCATCGCCCTCCATCGTGGGCTCTCGACAAGGAACGGCGTCAGCAGGACGAACGCCAGCGCGGGAAACGCCTCCGCGCCCAGCATCCACCGCCAGGCGTTCGCGCCCACGTCCTTCAGGAGGAGATTCGAGGTCAGGGCCGCGAGGACGCCGAAGACGATGTTGAACTGGAAGAGCGCCGTGAGCCGTCCCCGGCTTTCGGCGGGAGAGATCTCGGCGATGTAGACCGGAGCCACAATGGTCGAGATGCCGATGCCGAATCCGCCGACGAGACGCGCGACGATCATTTCGCCGGGGCCTCCCGCAAAGGCGCTCCAGACGGCCGTGACGAGATACAGCGCTCCGACGGACTGAAGCGTCCGCTTGCGCCCGAACCGGTCGGACAAGGCGCCGCCGATCAGCGCGCCGACGACCGTGCCCCACAGGGCGGAGCTGACGACGCCGCCATGCATCCGCCCCGACAGCGACCAGAGCCGCTGGATGTCCTGTTCGGCGCCGTTGATGACAATCGTGTCGAATCCGAAGAGGAACCCGCCGAGCGCGGCGACCAGCGCCAAGAACCAGACCCTGCCACGTGTCATGTCACACCTCGTCGATTTCAAGTTCGTCCGAATCGACTTCGAGCGTCAGCGTCGCACCATAGGAGACGTCGTCCATCTTCGGGAACATGAGCTCCAGCATGTCGTCCGGCTGAAAGTTCTTCGGCTTTGTTTCGGGGTGCGGATAGTAGACAAGCCCCGCGACCCGACCGCCGTCCGGCAGAATGCGCCAGACATGGAAGAACGAGAACGTCTCCGCAGGATCGACCGGGTGCCACTTGACGAGCGGGAACGTCCACGGCGCGCGGACGACCCTGTACCGGCGCGGCGCGAGGGACACGTTCACCGTACCGAGATAGTAGGACGCAAGGTCCAGCCCCAGTTTTCTGAAGTAGGGCGCCTGCATCCGCAACGTCCCGCCCGGAAAGTCGGGATTCCCGTCCAGCCCGGACGCCACGCGGTGCCCCCGGATGATGGTCGCCGTGAATCGTCTTGTCCTCATTTTCCGCAACCTTTCCTTAAGACTCCCTTCGTCGAGCGGCGCACGACCAGCGGCGCATCCAGCAGACATTCGCGCGGCGCGAGGGACGCGTTCTCCATGCGGTCCAGCAGGGAACGAAACGCCTGGCGCGCCAGGTCTTCGCACGGCTGATGGACGGTCGTGAGCGTGGGCTCCACAAGCGAAGCGTGCTGCACGTCGTCAAAGCCGACCACCTGCACATCGTCCGGCACGCGCTTGCCGATCGCGCGCAGGGCCGCGAGCAGGCGCGCCGCGTTCGTGTCGTTGCCGCAGATGACCGCATCCGGCGCGTTGCGCCCCGCAAACGCCCGGCGGACGGCCGACGGCGACGTCACGTCCAGCGCCAGCTCCGTCTTCGCGCCGTCCGGCAGCAGGCTGCGGGCGCCGCTGACGCGATCGCGCACGCTGTTGGCGCAGTTGCGCCACGTCACGAAACGGATGCGGCGCGCCCCCGTCCGCAACAGGTAGTCCGCCAAGCGTCGCCCCGCCTCGAAATTGTTGATGCTGACCACGTCGTAGGCGCTGCGGTCAGGAGAGACGGCGATGTCCCAGTCCAGCAAGACGACCGGAATCTTCGCCCGGTCGAAGGTCGCGACGATTTCCCGATTGATCCGCTCCATGTCCGCCACGAACTCCAGCGGCTTGTAGATGACGCCCGAAACGGGCGTCTCGGCGAACTTCCGCGCAAGGTCGCGCGCCAGTTGCGCCCGGATGGCCGGATCGTCTGACGAGGCGTCGCCGAACAGGAGCGTATACCCCTCCTTCTGGGCGAGCCGGGAGAGTTCGCGGCTGATGGGCGGAAAGATCTCGCCACAGTTCAAGTCCGGCAGAAGGAAGCCGATGGAGCCGCTCAGGGCCCGCGCCTTGCGCGTCAGGAACGTGCCGCGCCCCGTTTCCTGCACGATGAGGCCCTTGCCGCGCAGTTCGCGCAGGGCCATGCCGGCCGTGGCGCGCGACACGTCGAAGCGGCGCGCCAGCGCCCGCTCGCTCGGAAACGGACGTCCGGGGCCATAGCGGCCATCCGAAATGTCCTTTCGCAGCGTCTCGACGATCTGTCTCTGTTTTTCTTCGCGCACAAGTGACTCCATCAGGTGTTGTCTGATGGGTAGTATAGCACAGAACGCGACGCGAAAACGAACTGGCTAGGCCACTTTTTTAGGATCCGCAGACAAATCTGCCGACGTTTTAGCCGTTCGCCGCGACCTCGACCTGGCGGTCGGAGAGGTTGCGCATCCCGGCGTCGAACGCCGCGCCGACGAGCGTCACCTTCTTGCCGCAGCGCAGCCACTTCTCGTGGTAGCCCTTCGCCTTGATCTGCTCGAGCGCGGCGACCGCCGTGTCGTTCAGCTTGAACTCGAAGACGAACACGCCGCGCGGCGTCTCCACGACCGCGTCCACGCGCCCCCGGTTCGTCCAGCACTCCGCGTGCGTGCGCGCCCCGATCAGCACGAACACCGCGTAGAACAGCGTCTGGTAGTACTTCTCGCGCTTCAGCGTGATGTTCGCCGGGATGTTCGCGAAGAAGCACGAGAGCGCGTCCAGCATGTCGTCCACGTCGTCCGCCCGCAGGGCCTCCACCATCTGCGTCAAGAGCGAGGCGTGGTCGAATGCGTCCAAATGCGAGAACGCGACCGACAGGGACTCGTTGAACGCCTTGCGCACTTCGTAGTTCGGGCAGACGAGCCGGTAGAGCCGCTCCTCGCCCTCCTGGCGCGTCCCGCCGATCGTGAGGTAGCCCGTCTGGTAGAGGAGCGACATGAGGGCCGGCTTGTCCGGCTCATAGACGGAAAATGACGTCTGCGAAACCTCGATCTCGTCCAGGAGGACGGGGTTCCGCTCCATGAGCTTCAGAAGGAACGTGGGCGTCCCCGTCTCGAACCAGTAGGGGTCGAACTTCCCGGACGAGAGGCACTTGCCGACCGAGACGGGGTTGAAGACCGGCAAGGCGCTCTCCTCGAAGCGGTAGCCGTCATACCACTGGACGAGCCGCGCGAACGTCGCCTCGGCGTCAAGCCCCTGCTTCGCGCCGAGTGCCGCGAGCGATTCGGGGAAATTCGCCTTCACCTCCTCGTGCGTGTAGCCGAAGAGCGTCGCGACGCGCGCGTCCATCGAGAACTCGTTGAGGTTGTTGAGGTCGGAGAAGATCGACACCTTCGAGAACTTCGAGACGCCCGTCATGAACGCGAACCGCTGAAGCCCCTCGCACGTCTTGATGACGGAGTAGAACGCCTTGAGCGCATCGCGGATGTCGTTCACGTCCGGCTTGCCGAGATGACCCAAGAGCGGCTTGTCGTACTCGTCGACGAGCAGGACGACACGGCCGTCCTTCCCGCCTGCGGGGTCGGGCTTCCCGTCGGCCCCGACATTCCGGTTCGCGATGTCCGTCAGGAGCAGGTTGAACTGGTTGGAAATGTCGGCCCCGCCGCGCAGGGGCACCTTCAGGCGCTCCGACTCCTTCAGGAGCATGAGGCTGATCCGTTCCTTCACCTCGACCAGCGTCTCGCCCTGACAGCTGCCCATGTCGAGCTTGAGGACGGGCCATGCCTTGTTCCAGTCCCAGTCCGGCTCGATGGCGAGCCCACGGAACAGGTCGCGCCGCCCCTCGAAGAGGCACTGGAGCGTCGAGACGGCGAGCGACTTGCCGAAGCGACGCGGCCGCGCGACGAAGAACTGCTTGCCGAGCGAGCCGTCCGCCAGCGTCTTCAGGATCGCCGTCTTGTCGACGTAGACGAACCCGCCCTGACGGATGTCCTCGAACGAATAGATGTCTGTCGAAATCTTCTCCATGCCGCACATTATACCACAAACAGCGGCTGTGCCGCCCAGCTCTCCTCGAGACGCCGTTCACCCCTACCGCCGCGTGGCGCGGCGCACGAGCGCGAGCGCCGTCGGCACCGCGAACACGAGCGCGAAGACGAGCGCGCCGAGCGCCCCTTCGGCCACGAGCCGCACCGGCACGACGAAGTAGTGCGGCAGTCCCGGCCACATCGCGCCCGTCTTGAACGTGAAGAGCCAGCCGACGAGCGCGCCGACCGGGAGTCCCGCCGCAATGCCGACCGCCGCCGTCTTCACGGCCGTCTTCGTCAGCATCCACGCGAGCTGCGCCGGCGTCGCGCCGACGGCGCGCAAGACCGCGAATTCGCGCCGCCGGGCGTCCGCCTCGGCAACGAGCATCGCGACGAAACCGATCGCCAGGATCGCGAGGAAGACGAACGGCACGCGCGCGACCTGACCGATCACGTCGCCACCGTGCGCGAGCGTGCCGTCCGCAATCTCGTCGCGCGCGTGCAGCCGCACCGTCGAGCCGACGGGGTTGCCGAGCCGCCGCGCGATCTCGGCCTCGATGCGCCGCCCCGCCGGAAACACGCCGTGCCTCTTCAGGGACGCCGCGTCGTAGTCGATCCAGAGGTGCGTCAGCGGCGCGGACAGCGCCGGATCGGTGACGAACGTGCGGAAGTCGATGACGCCCATCGTGTCGAGCGAGCAGAACACCGGCCCGTCCGTCATGCCCGGCGCGCCGTTCAGGCCACGCACAAGCCCACGGCTCGTCACCATGTGCCAGTTGAGGTCCACGACGCCCGCAATCGGGAACGCCAGCTCCGTCGGCGCGCCGCCGCGCCGCCCCGGCTGGACGACCTTCAGCGTGTCGCCCTTGTGCAGGCCGTAGGCATTTGACATCATCTTCGTGATGACGACCGCGTCCCCCGCCTGAAGCGCCACGTTCGCCTCGTCCCACGTGCCTTCGCAGAAGGCGAACTTCGGCAGAAACTCCGCCGCGAGGAAGAGCGCGTTGCGGCGCGCGTCCGCCGCGAGCGCCAGCTGGCGCGGCACGAGCTCGGAGATGCGCCGAACGCCCTCGACGTCGCGCAGCTTCTCCACGTCCCAGCTCGACACGCCCGCCGGCAGGATCGAGACGATCGCGTCCGGCCACTCCGGCGACGGCACGAACGCGCGCATGAGGGACGCGCCCCAGACCTCGACGGCGGCGAACGCGGCGAAGCCGCACGCGAAGGTGATCACCATGCCGCGCCGCCGCCGACGCGGACGCCGCTGGGCCGCGTCCATCGCGCGCACCTTGAGGGCCGGCGCGAGCGCGAAGAGGACGGCGAGGACGATGACGAGCGGCAGGACGGCGAACGTCAGCCGGATGCGCCCCGGATCGACCGCCCAGCCGATGGGAAACGTCACGGCGTCGCACGCGACGTAGACGGCCAGCGCGGCGACCGCGCCACCGACGCCCAGCGCCCAGCCGACGAACCCGGCGAAGACGGATTCGCACGCCACGAATGCGACGACGCCCGTGCGCGTCAGCCCCACCATGCGCAAGGTCGCCAGCGTCGCGCGATTGGCTTCGACGGACAGGATGAGCGAGTTGACGAGCAGCGCAAGCGCCGTCAGGAACGCCGCCGCGAGGAGCAGCGGCGTCGCGTAATCCATGCGCTTCTGGTCATCCGACATGAAGGCGGCGACAACGCTGTCCGACGTCGGCGTCAGAAGGCCACGCACCGGCTGTTCGGGCCTCGTGCGGAAGAACGACACCGCCCCCGGCGGCTCGGACGCGAGCGCGGCGAACGCGGCGGCGTTTGCGAAAACCGTCGGGAACTCGCGCGGCAACTTGCCGCCGTCCAGATAGCCGACGATCTTTGCCGTCATCGTGCCGTTGCGGCCGACGAACTTGAGGTCGGATCCAAGCGGCGGTTCCGGCGCGCGGCCAAAGCGCCGCACGGCCTGCCTGACGCAGACGACCTCTTTCGCCGAAGCCGACGCATCCACCCAACGGCCTTCGCCGAGCGTCAGGCGGCCGTAGATGTTCGTCGCGGGCGCTTCGGACAACAAGACCCGCATCGGCGGACCCTGCAGGACACGTCCGCCCGGACGGTAGTCGAGCGTGAGACTCATCGCCTGCAGCCGCAGGTCGGGGCGCAGGCCCGCCGGTAGAGGTTCCGCACGCGGCGCGACGGGCAACGGCCCGCCTTTCGGCGCCCGCGCATCCGCCGACGGTCGCTTCCCCCGCCGGAAATCCAACGTCAGGCCCTCCGTCTTCCAGGCGGCCCACGGCACGCTCGCGGCCTGCGCCGTCAGCGGCGCCTGCGCGTTGTTCGTCGCGACGAGCGACGTCATGAAGACGAGCGCACCCACGGCGACGGCAATGCCAAACGCGGCGCACGCAAACCGCGCCTTGCCCCGCCGCAACCCTTTCAGCATCAGGCGAAAGATCACTCGTAAGTCTCCAAATAGCGTTTCGAGATGGCCGCCGGATCGTGATTCGTCGCAAAGTCCGCCGCGATCTTCCCCTCCTTGAGAAAGCAGACGCGCGTCGCGGCCGCCGCGACGACGGGATCGTGCGTGACGAGGAGAATCGCGCTCCGCTCCGTCTGGTTGAGTTCACGCATCAGCCCGCAGATCGCATGCGACGCTTTCGCGTCGAGATTCCCCGTCGGCTCGTCCGCCAGAATCACGTCCGGCTTCGCAAAGAGCGCACGGGCAATGGCGACGCGCTGCTGCTCGCCGCCCGAAAGCTCCGACGGACGCCGTTCCTCCTTGCCCGCAAGGCCCAATTTCACCACCAGTTCCGCGATGCGCGCGGCGTCGGGCCGCCCGTGGTCGAGGCGGACGGGCAATGCGATGTTCTCCCGCACGGTCAGCGTCTCCAGCAAGTTGAACGCCTGAAAGACGACGCCCTCGTGACGGCGGCGGAACTTCGTCGCGGCCGCGTCGCTCATCGCCGTCACGTCCTGTCCGCCGACTTCAATCGTACCCGCCGTTGGCAGGAGCAGCCCCGCCGCAAGATGCAGGAACGTCGATTTGCCGGAGCCGGACGGCCCCATCAGCGCGACAAATTCGCCCGGCTTCAGCACGAGCGAAAAGTCCTTCAGCACCTCAACGCGCGCCGCGCCTTTCCCGTAGGCGCAACACACGCCCGTCGCCTTCAACGCTTCCTTGCCGTTCGCGTCTTCCATTCGCGCCCCCTCTTCCTTCTTCCTTTTTACCTTTTACTTCTTACTCTTCTTCTTACTTTCCGCAGAGTTCCAGGCAGATCATCGCGAAGCTCGTGCAGAGCACGGGGTCGGCCTCCCAGAAGCGGTTGTTGTCGTTCGCCCAGCTGCCGTCCGGTTTCTGGAGCGAGAGCAGTTTCGCCGCGAGTTCCCGCTTCCAGTAGACTGTCCGCCCCTCTGGCGTGAACAGCTCCTCCACGCCCGCCGCGTCGAGGGCGCGCGCGAGGATGTCGTAGTAGTAGTAGAGCCCCTGGTTGCCCATGCCGGGATTCTCCTCGACCGACCAGTAGCGCGAGCAGTAGTCGAGCGCGTTGCGGACGCGCGGATCGCCCTTCGTCAGGTTCGCCGAGCACATCGAGAGGACGGCCGCGTAACTCATCGACCCGTACGCACGAAGATGCACCTTGTCGGCGCGGTTCGTCGCACTGCCGCCCTGCGGCGTGCGCTCGTTATAGGCCGCGCCGCCCTTGTCAGGGCCTTCCTTCTTCTGGAGGTTCTCGACGAACGCAATCGCCTGCGCCCAGTTGAGATCGACCTTCTGTCCGCTCGTGCGCAGTTCCTCCAGCGAGGCCGTGCGCGCCATCGCGTCCATCGCATAGGCCGTGTTGGAGAGGTCGGCATAGCGGCGGCGCATGACCCGGTCATAGCCGAAGCCGCCCGCCAGCGTGTCGTCGCCCGTGAGCTGCGACGCGGCGATGTATTCGCGCGCCTTCAGGAGCGGCGCCGTCGGCGCGAGCTTCGACTCGAAGAGCGCCGCGAGGCAGACGGCCGTGTTGTAGTTGCCGAGACCCGAACCGCCGCGCCCCGGCTTCGGCACGTAGAAGCCGCCGTCGGCGCGCTGCGTGCCGAGGACGAACGCGGCGGCCTTCTCGCGCGCGGCCCTGTCCGCTTGGACGCCCGTAAGCGCCCAGAGCGGCAGCGCGGTCAGCGCCGGCATCTGCGGATCGGAGAAATGGCCGTCCGCCGCCTGTTTCGACAGGAGAAACGCCGCGCCCTTCGCGAGCGCCGCCTCAATCGGACGTTCGGCGACGGCAGCCGTCACCACGGCAAACGCACTCAAACAGAACAAGATATTCTTCATGATGTCCATCCTCGTTTCTTGCGTAAACGTCGCACACGGCCTCTTGGTTCACGTAAATTGGGTGCGACTAACTGGGATCGAACCAGCAACCTTCGGCTTCGGAGGCCAACGCTCTATCCAATTGAGCTATAGTCGCATCGCGGAACTGAATGTCCTTTTCGCCACGACGAACCGCAGCACATTCAGCCCTCAGCAAAACGGCGGATATGATACCATATTTCAGCGCGCCAAACAAGGGCCACCCGTCGCCGACGCCAGCAGGGCGCGGGCGCGGGCGACTTCGGCGTCCGTCGGCGGACGCGCATCCGCGAGCGTGTAGGCGAGGCCGAGCGCCTGCCACTTGTGCACGCCGAGCGCGTGGTAGGGCAGCACCTCGACGCGGCGGACGTTCGGCAGCGTGCGGATGAAATCGCCCGTCCGCCGGAGGTCGTCCTCGCCGTCCGTGAGGCCGGGCACGAGCACGCGGCGAATCCAGACGTCCGTGCCGCGTTCGGCGAGATACCGCGCACAGTCGAGGACGGGCGCATTGTCCGCCCCCGTGAGCGCGCGGTGCGCATCCGCGTCGAAGAGCTTCAAGTCGAGCAGCACGGTGTCCGTCGCGCGCAACAGCCGTTCCTGCGCCGCGTCGCCGCGCCGGAAGCAGCCCGCCGCCGTGTCAAGGCACGTCGTCGCGCCCACCGCGTGGGCCTTCTCGAAGAGGTCAGCGACTTCGGCGGCCTGCAGCATCGGCTCGCCGCCAGACGCGGTGATGCCGCCCTCCGCGCCCCAGTACGCCTTGTAGCGGAGCGCACGGGCGAGCACGTCGTCCGCCGACGCCTCCTCGGCGGGCGGCTTCGCCCACGTGTCGGGGTTGTGGCAGTAGCGGCAGCGGAACGGGCAGCCGCTCAGGAAGACGATGAACCGCACGCCCGGCCCATCCGCCGCACCAAATGTCTCAAACGAATGTATTTTCATGGCAAGCGGGGGGCGGGCCGTGCGGCCCGCCCCTCCTGTTGCGCCGTGCGCAACCTGTTCAAGCCTTAGAGGCTCTTGTGGCAAGTACGGCTGATGACGTCGAGCTGCTGCTCGCGCGTCAGGTCGATGAACTTCACCGCATAGCCCGAGACGCGGATCGTGAAGTTCGCGTACTCCGGCTTCTCCGGATGCTCCATCGCGTCGATCAGCTTCTCCGTGCCGAAGACGTTCACGTTCAGGTGATGCGCCCCCTGCGAGAAGTAGCCGTCCAGCACGCGCGCCAGCGTCGTCTCCCGCGTCGCCTCGTCGTTGCCGAGGGCCGAGGGGTGGATCGTCTGCGTGTTGGAGATGCCGTCGAGCGCGTAGCCGTAGGGCAGCTTCGCGACCGAGTTGAGCGAGGCGAGAAGCCCATGCTGCTCCGCGCCGTAGGACGGGTTCGCCCCCGGCGACAGCGGCTCGCCCGCCTTGCGCCCGTCGGGCATCGCGCCCGTCGCCTTGCCGTAGACGACGTTCGACGTGATCGTGAGGATCGACGTCGTCGGCGTCGCGTGGCGGTAGGTGTGGTGGCTGCGGATCTTGTTCATGAACTCCTTGAGGAGAGCCTTCGCGATCTCGTCCGCACGCGGATCGTCATTGCCGTAGCGCGGGAAGTCGCCCTCGACCTTGTAGTCGACGGCGAGCCCCGTCTCGTCGCGGATGACGCTCACCTTCGCGTACTTGATCGCCGAGAGCGAGTCGACGGCGTGCGAGAAGCCCGCGATGCCCGTCGCGAACGTGCGCTCGACGTCGGTGTCAATGAGCGACATCTGCGCCGCCTCGTAGTAGTAGCGGTCGTGCATGAAGTGGATGAGGTTCAGCGTGTGGACGTAGAGCCCGGCGAGCCAGTCCATCATCGCGTGGTAGGCCTTCAGCACCTGCGCGTAGTCAAGCACGTCGCCCGTGATCGGGCGGAGCTCCGGACCCACCTGCGCGCGCGTCTTCTCGTCCACGCCGCCGTTGATGGCGTACAGGAGGCACTTCGCGAGGTTGGCGCGCGCGCCGAAGAACTGCATCTCCTTGCCGGTGTGCGTCGCCGAGACGCAGCAGCAGATCGCGTAGTCGTCGCTCCAGACGCGGCGCATGATCTCGTCGTTCTCGTACTGCACGCTCGACGTCGCGATCGAGATCTTCGCGGCATAGCGCTTGAACGCCTCCGGGAGGCGCGGCGAGTAGAGGACCGTGAGGTTCGGCTCCGGGCTCGGCCCCATCGTCTCCAGCGTGTGGAGGATGCGGTAGTCGGTCTTCGTGACCATGCTGCGGCCGTCGCCGCACATGCCCGCGACGTTGATCGTCGCCCAGACGGGATCGCCCGAGAAGAGCTGGTTGTACTCGGGAATGCGCGCGAACTTGACCATGCGGAACTTGAGGACGAGGTGGTCGATCAGCTCCTGCGCGTCCGTCTCGGTGAGGATGCCGCGCTTCAGGTCGCGCGCGATGAAGATGTCGAGGAACGTCGAGATGCGCCCGATGGACATCGCCGCGCCGTTCTGCGTCTTGATCGCCGCGAGGTAGCCGAAGTACGTCCACTGCACGGCTTCGCGCGCGTTCGTCGCCGGCTGGGAGATGTCGTAGCCGTAGCTCGCCGCCATGACCTTCATCGCCTTCAGCGCGCGGATCTGCTCGGCGACCTCCTCGCGGCCGCGGATCACGTCCTCCGGCATCGAGCCGACGCCGACCATCGGCAGGTCGCGCTCCTTGCCCACGATCAGGCGGTCAATGCCGTAGAGCGCGACGCGGCGGTAGTCGCCGACGATGCGTCCGCGCCCGTAGGTGTCCGGCAGGCCCGTGATGATCTTGTTCTTGCGCGCCCGGCGCATCTCCGGCGTGTACGCGTCGTAGACGCCCTGGTTGTGCGTCTTGTGGTACTCCGTGAAGATGTGGTGCAGCTCGGGGTTCGGCGTGTAGCCGTAGGTCGTCAGCGCCTCTTCGGCCATCTTGATGCCGCCGTAGGGCATGAACGCGCGCTTGAGCGGTTTGTCGGTCTGGAGGCCGACAATCTTCTCGAGGTCTTTGTCGAGGTAGCCCGGCTTGTGCGAGGTGATGGACGAGACGATGTCGGTGTCCATGTCAAGGACGCCGCCCTTCGCACGCTCCTCCTTCTGCAGGGCCTGCAGCTTGTTCCAGAGGGCAGTCGTCGCCTCCGTCGCGCCCGCGAGGAACGACGCATCGCCCTCATACGGCGTGTAGTTCAGGCGAATGAACTCGGCCGGATCGATCTCCTCCTGCCACTCGCCACCGATAAAACCTTCCCATGCGGGACAATCTTTGTTGCTCATAACGGTCGCGTATTATACCACATTCCGCGCACCGGGTGTTAGCCTGAGAAAAGTTTCTCCGACAACTTGACATTTCGTCACTATTTCGCAGAAATAGTGACGATTATCGGTCTCCTTCTCGCAGGCGAATCCGTTCAGAACCTCAGCGACTGCCCATCCTTGGCGAGCTTCGCCTTGAGGCGCGGCTTCGCCTTGCCCGCGAGGACGAGATCCGCGAGCGGATCCTCGACGTAGTCCTGCACGACGCGGCGGAGCGGCCGCGCGCCGAGCGCGCCGTCGTACCCCTTCTCGATCAGGAAGTCCGCCGCCTTCTTGTCCAGCGACAGCGAGATGTGCGAATCCTTCAGCCGCGCCTGCAGCCGCGCGAGCTCCAGATTCAGGATCGCCTCCAAGTCGGCCTTCTCGAGCTTCTTGAAGACGACCGTCTCGTCGAAGCGGTTCAGCAGTTCGGGACGGAACGCGCGCTTCGCCTCGCCCAGCAGCTTCTCCTTCAGCACCTCGTAGCTCGTCTCCGCCGTGTCGCGCGCAAAGCCGAGCGAATGCCCCTCGCGCGCGAAGTCGAAGCCGAGGTTCGCCGTGCAGATGATGATCGTGTTGCGGAAGTCGATGATGCGCCCCTGCCCGTCCGTGAGCCGCCCCTCGTCAAGGATCTGGAGCAGCATGTTGCAGACGTCGCCGTTCGCCTTCTCGAACTCGTCGAAGAGGACGACCGAATACGGGCGCCGCCGCACCTTCTCGGTGAGCTGCCCGCCCTCGTCGTAGCCGACGTAGCCGGGCGGCGCGCCGACGAGGCGCGACGAGGAGTACTTCTCCTGAAACTCCGACATGTCGAGCGTGATGAGCGCCTTGTCGTCCCCGTAGACCTTTTCGGCAAGCATCTTCGCGAGATGCGTCTTGCCGACGCCGGTCGGCCCGAGGAAGAGGAACGAGCCGATCGGCCGCTTCGGGTCGGCCCGCAGGGCGCGCGACCGCCGCAGCGCGCGCGCGATCGCCTTCACGGCGGGCATCTGCCCGACCACGACGCTCCCCAGCGTCTTCTCCATCGCGAGCAGCTTCTCCGCCGTCGTCGCGTTCATCTTCTCGACGGGCACGCCGCTCATGGACGAGACCGTCTCGGCGACGTCGTTCTCCGAAATCTCCAGCGTCTCTTCGGCGTGCGTCTCCTTCCACTTCTTCAGGGCTTCCTGAAACTCGGCGGACGCGACGCGGATCGCCTCGCGGAACTTCGCGGCGGAGTCAAAGTCGCCCTTCGCGACGACGGCGTCCTTCTGCCCGCGCAGCGTGTCGATCTTCTCCTGCATCGCCGTGAGCGCCTTCGGCCGCGCGCTCGCGCTCGCCCGGAGGCGCGCGCCCGTCTCGTCCATCGCGTCAATCGCCTTGTCCGGCAGCTGCCGCGCGGGCAGGTAGCGCGCCGTCAGCTCGACCGCCGCGCGCAGCGCCGCCGGCGTGAACGTCGCCGAGTGGTATTCCTCGTACTTCGGCGCGATCCCCTTCAATATCTCAATCGTGTCCGCGACGGACGGCTCGTCCACCGTGACGGCCTGGAAGCGGCGCTCCAGCGCGGCGTCCTTCTCGATGGACTTGTGGTACTCCTTCAGCGTCGTCGCGCCGACGCACTGCAGCTCGCCGCGCGCGAGGGCCGGCTTCAGGATGTTCGCCGCATCCATCGCGCCCTCGGCCCCGCCCGCGCCGACCATCGTGTGGATCTCGTCCAGGAAGAGGATGATGTTCCCCGCGCGCTTCGTCTCGTCGATCACCTTCTTCAGGCGCTCCTCGAACTGGCCGCGGTACTGCGTGCCCGCGACGAGCCGCGCCATGTCGAGCGCGACGACGCGCTTCGCCTGCATGCGCTCGGGCACCTCGCCCCGGTGGATCGCCTGCGCGAGGCCCTCGACGACGGCCGTCTTGCCGACGCCCGCCTCGCCGATGAGGACGGCGTTGTTCTTCGTGCGCCGCGAGAGGATCTGGACGATGCGCTTCAGCTCCTTCGCGCGCCCGATCACGGGGTCGAGCTGGCCCTGCCGCGCGAGATCCGTGAGGTCGCGCCCGTAGGTGTTGATCGTCGGCGTCTTCTGCGCCTTGCCGTTCGCGCCCTCCTTCGCGGACGCCGCGTCACCGCCCTCGCCGTCGCCCTCCGCCGCGCCGGACGCCGCCGCGTTCGCGCCGCCCTGCGTCCCGGCGGCGATGAACTTGTCGACCGTCACGCCCGCGTTGAACAGCAGCTGCGCCGCCGCGTTCTCGCCCTCGCGCAGCATGGCGAGGACGAGGTGCTCCGTGGCGACCGCGTTGCCGGGGCCGGACTCGATCGCGGCCATGTCGATGATCTTCTTCGTCCGCGCCGTCAGCGGCAGCTGTCCGCGCTGGAGCGTGCCGGCGCCGCCGCCCGTGAGGACGGACTTCATCGACTCGACGAGGTCGTCGAGCGCCAGGCCGAGCGAGACGAGCCGCTGGGCCGCGCCGCACGCCGGAATCGCGATGATCGACAGGAAGATGTGTTCGGCGCCGATGTGGTCGTGACCGAGCTGCTGCGCGCAGCTCGACGCCGCGTTCAGCGCATCGACGGCGTGTTTCGTAAAGCTCAGGCTCATAGGAACTTCTCCTCGGCGCGTTCGTTCAGCATCACGTCCTCGAAGCGGCGGTTCATCTCGTCCGCGCGGTCGGCGTCCGCCTGGTCGCGCTCCTCCTGCTCCAGCTTGTCCTCCGCGCCCGTGAGGTCGCATTCGAGCAGCATCTTCTCGATCTCCTCCAGCGTGATGCCGTCCAGCAGCTTCTGCATCGCCGCAAGCCGCAGCGGCGAGAGCAGGTCAAAGAGCTCGCCCGGCGACAGGAGACGGCAGTTCTTCAGGATCGCGAGCGCGCGGCAGAGCGAGTCGCCGAAGACGCGCGGCAGCTCCTCGGAGAGGCGCACGCGCGCGTTGCGCTCCTCGCGCAGCAGGTCCGCGACCACGCGCTTCGCCCGCTCGGACGACCCCGTGTAGTCGATGCCGTAGACATGGCCCGGCTCGTTCACGCCATCCGCCTCCACGCCGACGAGCTCCATGTTGAGCGCATGCAGCGCGCGGCGGACGGACTCCAGCTCGCCGATGAGGTGAAGTCCCTCCAGGTGGAGCTGGCCGCGCACGCGGAACGGCGCCTCGACGCGCGTCAAGGGGAAGGCGTGCCGCTTCTCGTCCGGCGCGCCCTTCTTCTCGTGTGCGTCCGCCGCCTTCTCCAGGTCGGACACCATGCCGTTCACGGCGTCGATGAACGAGCCGAGAATCTCCGGAATGCCCTCGTCTTCCGCCGCGTCCTCCTCCGTGCTGGGGCTGATCCGGGTAATGGACATCGACACGCCCGGCGGAAGGCCCGTCACCTTACGGGTCCGCTGGCTCTTCTTCTGGCGACGCTGACGTTCCGCCTTGGCGCAGGCCTTGCAGACGTAGAGTTCCTCCGCCGTCTCGCCCTCGCCACGGACAATCGCCGTCTCGGCGTTCGCCTGATGGCAAATCTCGCATTTCATTTGGCCGCATATTATACCATATCCGCGAAGACGTCAGCACGGACGTCGCCCGCGTCACCAGACCCCCTTCGCGCGCCGGAAATACATCGTCTGCCCGAGTGCGCGGGCGGCACGGCAGAGCCATTCGTAGGGGCGGTCGACGACATCCACGAAACCGATCTCGTAGGCCTCGCCGTCGCCGCGTCCGAGCAGGGGCTGGTCGCGATACTGAAACCAGTGACAGCCGACGATCAGCGGATGCTGCAGGCAGCCCTGCACGAAGCGCGCGAAGCTGCGGGCGCGCTCCCGCTCGTCGTAGACGGGCGCGAGCCCCGGCTTGAACATGCCCCTGTCGTAGGCGCCGAAATGGAACTCGCCGACGAGAATCGGCTTCTCGTTCCCGTCCGAGAACATCCGCTCCGAAAGATTGTACACCGAGTTCGCATAGGCGTTCACCGTGATGACGTCGCAATGCTTCGCCGCCGTGCGCCACAGGACGCCCGCCTGACGGAAGCCGACGAAGCGCGAGCCGAGGTAGAGCTTGCCCGGCGCGGCGCGCGCCAGCTCCTCGCGGCAGATGCGGAAATAGAGGTCGAGAAAAGGCTCGGCGACCTCCCCGCCGACATCGGGAATCCACTTCTGGAACTGGAGCTCGTTGTCGACGAAGAAGCCGATGCACATCGGGTCTTTCGCCGCGTGCTTCAGCGACCTGTCCGTCGCGAACTTCTCGCGAATCGCCGCGCGCATCGTCGCCTCGAAGTTCGGCACCGCGAAGTCGTAGATGTGGAATTTCGGGTGGCGCGGCACGCCTTTGCCGCGTTCGAGCACACTTGCGACATACGGCTTCTTCGAGAGCAGGCCGAGTTCGGGCGCGCTCCAGTTGCCGATCGTGTTCAGTCCCCACGAGTCGAACCGCTTCAGCACGAAGTCAAAGTAGTCCGCCGCAAAGTCCTTCTTCCCGAACTTCTTCTCCAGATTCCAGACCGTGAACGCCATCTTCCTGTCGGCAGGGATCTCGCCCTGATACCAGTCTGGGTGCTTCGAGGCGTCTGTCACGTCCGTCATGATCCGCGTCACGTCCAGCCCGACGGAGAAGAAGAGGTGCCCGTCAGGCGTGACAAGCCACCACCGGCCGTCGACCTTCTCGGTGCGGAAGCTGCCCGTCGCGGCAAGCTGCGGGCCGTCCTTCCAGCCGCCGAAGCGGTCCCACGACGCGGGCGGCGGGGCGAGTGCCTTGCGCTCGGCTTCGAGGTCATCGGCGAGATCCCTGTCGGCATGCACCTTCCCCTTCCATTCGGCATGGGCGAACTGCCCGTACCTGTCGATGAACGGGACGTATCGCTCGGCGGGCACGAATCGCGCCCATTCGGGCTCGCCCTCCAGCCGCAGGTTCGAGAGCCGCAGTTCGGCCAGGCCCTTCACCTCATCCTCGAAAGGCCACTGCATCTTGAACTGGACGGAGGTGACGTGCTTCGTGTCGATGACGGCGGGGCCGCGCGCGTTCGTCGGGCACCCGTAGACTTCGGGGTGCGTCAGGAGCAGCCGCATCGTCCGCCTTTCGCCCGGATTCAGCCCGATGCCCGTGTTGGCGGACCTGTTCTTTCGCGCAATCGCCGTCGCGTGGTCGCCCGAATCGCCTTGCGCCGCGCCGGCCGAGACGTGCATCGTGAGCCTCGCCTGCCGCGTCGTCGAAAGGTTCTCCACGTCAACGGCAAGGAACTTCGCCTGGGAGAAGTCCGCCGCCGGAACCGGGTCCCAGCGCAAGCCGGAATCCCATTCGGCGCTCGGCAGGTCGAGACGCACCTGGTTCGGGGCCTCTGGGGTCACCTGCGCCCGGTGCACGGGCTTGAAGTCGCTCAGGGAGAGTGCCACGAGCGCAACGGCGAGAATAGAGCCGAACATGAGACGTCGCCCTTGCCTGTGTGCGGTCAGCGGACGATGAAGACGCCGCCCGGAAGGCGCTGGGCCTCGTAGCAGCCGACGTCGATGGCGCGACCGAAGACGCGCGGATTCCCGGCGAGGTCGACGTCTGTCGCGAAGGTCGGCACCGTCCCCTTGTTCGACAGGCGCCCGCCCGGCCTCGGCGTGAAGTCGCCGCCGTCGAAGTCTTCGAAAATCGCCGTCCTGTCAGCAAGAGTGAAACCGGTGGAGCCGGGTTTGAATGAAGTCGTCGTCGGCATGACGTCTGCGACGCATTTGTAAACATAGGCCTCACTCGGAAGCGTAATGCTGGAAAACGCATTCGAGGCGGTCTGCCAATTTCCCGCGATGACGCAGTTCCTGAACGTGACATCCCATGCGTTCAACCAGACACCGGCAGACTCTGTCGAGATGGCTCCTTGAACGACATTCGACACGATGGAGCAGTTCTCGATGACGACGCCATTATTTCCGCCGCCCAGCTGCAGCCCGGCCGCTCCTCGCACAGGCGCACTCCCGGATGTAATGTACGTGTTATACGCGATCAGCGTATTGTCGAGCCTTCCCTTTGAGTTCCAAGGCCAGATGACGGCGCCGCCGACATAGGCCGACTCCCTGCCGGTCCCATTGACGACATTGTTAGTGATCCAGCAATGGGAAACAATGCCGGAACCGGACAGCTCGACACCGCCGCCACCAGCATTCGCATTGCCGTCCGCCGTCACGACACCGCCACGGATGACACAATTGGACACCATGCCCGACGCAAGCCGCAGACACCCTCCGAAAGCGTTGTAGACGCTGCCGTTTTCCATCGTCAGGCCATATATCCCGGCATTCGCGTTGTCAACCTGAAAGCAACGGAACTGGTTGCCGCGTGAGGCCGTTCCCGTATTCCTGACAATCACGTCATTCGGATTCCCCGTCTCGCTGCGAATCGTCACCGCCTTTGTCAAGTTCAGCGTGGACGCAGAAGCATAGACGCCAGGACTGACAATGATTTCACACCCGTCTTCTGCCATGTCCTCATAGGCGGAGGCCAAAGACGCAGCGGCAGTTTCCCTGGAATCATACGGATATGCTGCGAACTTGTTGCCGACCACGACATACAGCCGATCACCTGCCACGCGAATGTAATTCTTCAAAACCTCAACAGTCTCGGAAACGCCGTCCATCGCCGTTATCTTCACGGAGAAAACGCCGGGCATCGCATATTCATGGGTGATTTCATCTCCGGTTGTCGTCTCGACCGCAGTTCCATCGCCAAAGTCAAAGCGATAGGATACGTTATCCGACGCAGTTGCGGCGACACGCCTGAACGTAACGGAAAGAGGCGCCCTGCCATGTGTCTCTTCCTCTGCCACTTCAAACGTGCCTGTCTTCTGACATTCATAGCAGCCAATGTCAACGCGCCAGACGATACGGGAATCGCCATTCAGATCCAATCGAGAGGCGTTCGCGCGCGTATCGGCCTGCCCTGCATCGACCAGAGCCGAATTCGCGGCCAGACGGTAGTCGCCGTTCGCGTAGTCCTTGAACGCCGTCTCGTCGATGGCGACATATCCCAATGTGGAGCTGAACCCCGAATCGCCCGTTCCTATCGAAGCAATGTTGTCCGCCAGCCTGTTCCCCGCCCATTCTCTGGCGCCGTTGGCATTTCTGTTGCCGAACAGGATGTTGTTCACAAAAGACTTTGGGTAATTGCCATAGCCATAAATCCCATACCCCGTATTGTCCACGATTGTCGTGTTGTAGATTTCCGTAACCTTGTCGATGGCGTAAATGCCTCCCTGCGAGTTGTTTGCGACAAGGCAATCCTCAATCAGAATGGCAGACGAGTTCTGACTTCTCACCAAGATGCCGCCGCCGCGTTCGTTCCCGCTTGTAATGGACCCTCCCGTGATGGAGCAGCGGCTGAGCGTTCCAGCCTGAACGAAGAGGTTGCCACCGCCATGATACTGGTCTGATGCGGTGACGACAACGCCATCCTTGACTTGGCAGTCTTCCAGTGTTCCGGCAAGGAGGAACACGTTGCCGCCACGAGCATCTGCCGAACCGCCCTGAATGACGCAATTCGAAACCACCACGGCGCTCCCGTTCACGAAAAGATTACCGCCGATGCCGCCGTTGCCTTCCGTCCTGCCGCCCTTGATCGCGCAATTCAACAGGCTGCCGCTGACGATGTGGACGTTTCCGCCGCGATTGGTCGCAGAACCGCCGATGATGTCGCAATTCCGCACGATCGCGTTCTTGTCCATGTACACGTTGCCGCCGGCGAGGTTGTCTTTCGCATACGCCGTGCCGCCCTTGATCACGCAATTGTCAATCGTTCCGCCTGTCATCTCGACGGCACCGCCCTTGTCGGCTTTCCAAGACACATTGCCGACAATCGTCAGGTTGCTGACGACCGCCGCCGAGGTCATGCGAAGCGTGCGGTAATCGCCAGCTGATTCTAGAACGACGTCATCCCGCGAGTCGCCCGTGCCGATCATCGTCGCCTCCAAGCTCGGACCCCACTTGGTCGTCGTCGTGTAGGTACCTGCCGCGACGTAGATCGTGTCCGCCGCGCCGACCGTCGAGACCGCCTTGTCGACCGTCGCGAACGCCGTCGCCGCCGTCAGCCCGTCGTTCGTGTCCGAGCCATCTGTCGCGACGTAGTAGTCGGTCGCGCCCGCGAACGTGCCGCAAAGCAGGGAAAACGAAAGAATGACGCGCTTGCCAGTCATGATGTGCTGCATCGTGAGCCTCCTTACAATCTGATTTAACGATGTAGGTAGTTTATCAAATGAGACTACCCCACCCCTAACCAAAACCGCACATCGCGACTAACCATTTCCGCTTGCGCCCGAAGCGCGATTATGGTATTATTCCCCCAACGTCGAAATGGATACCGTCCTCTTCATAACCGATCTCAATGCGCGTTCCCGCGTCTACCAGTATGCGGGCGCGCAGGAAGTCGTCGTCGGTTCCGGGATGCGCATCGAGGCGGTCGAGCTCGTCCGCCTGACCGAGCCGCTTGCGGATGTCGTCGCCTACTGGCAGCCGGTCGGCATCATCCTGGAAGGCGCCTGCAACCGGGAGATTCCTTCGGAGACCTTTCGCGGTGTCCCGCTCGTCCATCTTGACCCGCCCGACTGGACGCTGGAAGACCCGTCGGCCTTTACCGTGCTCAACGATGCGGAAGCCATTGCCGACCTCGCCTTCCAGGAACTCGCAGACTGTCCCTCGCTCGCCTTCGTCGGCTGGAATCCAGACGTCGGGTGGAGCCACCGACGCAAGGCCCGCTTCGCCGCCCGCGCCGCCGCGCACGGAAAAGCGTGCTTCGCCCTGACGGATTCGCTCACGTTCGGGAACAAGGCCGAATTCGCCGCAAGGCTGCGCCCGTTCCTCGCCGGGCTTCCCGTCGGCTGCGGCATCTTCGCCGTCAACGACGCCTATGCCTCGGACGTGCTGAACGCCTGTCTCCAGCTCGGCCGACCCGTTCCGGGCGACATCCGGGTCGTCGGCGTGGACGACGACCCGACGTTCTGCGACAACACGCATCCGTCGCTGACCAGCGTGCATCCGAGCTTCAGGACCAGCGGACGGCTCGCGGCGGAACTCCTGCTGAAGCGCCTGGCCAACCCCAAGCTCCAGCCGCAGAAGCTCACCTATTCGCCGATCGGACTCACCCGGCGGCTCTCCTCACGACGGCTGAAGCCCTCAAAGACCCCAATCGGAGAGGCGCTCGACTACATCCGCCGCGAGGCCTGCAACGGGCTCACCGCGACGGACGTCGTCAAGTTCCTCGGCCTTTCCGAGCGCGCCGCCGAAAACCGCTTCAAGAGCGCCACGGGACGGACGATCGTCGAAGAGATCATCTCCGTCCGAATGGAGCGCGTATTCGAGCTCCTGAAGAAGCCGAACCAGATCATGGAGCCCATCGCCAACCTCTGCGGATGGGGCTCGTCCATCTACCTGAAGCGGCTCTTCAAGGCCCGGACGGGCCTCACCATGAGCCAGTGGCGCGCGCAGAACACGGTCGCAGAAAATCGTAATCCGTCCAGCCCTCAAAAGGAGTGACGCGAAGTCGAACAGGCTCTTCTATGTCAACCGAAACCTCGGTACGCTCACTTCTCTTTCTCAGCGACAAGAACACCAAGGATTTGGCAAGAGCCAGTTCGTCTGAATCAAGACCGCCTGGCTCAATGACGACAGACCTTGCGTCTTGAGCCATGACGCAAGCCGTCCTCTTGAACGTCGCTTGACAATGAAAGTTCGTCACGACAAACGAATTGAAAAACTCGGCATGCAGCCCTAATGCACAGGCCGCGACGACCATCGCGATACAACACTTAACGTCCATCACCTTTCCTCCAGCGCTACGCTTTTCAGCCGCCCGTTCGAGCCAATGCAAAGCCAACCTGACATTCCGACGGACGAGCACACCCTTCTTCTGTCCGGCACACTGGAAATGCCCATCACGATACGCCGTCCCCGCAAGCCACATCAGTTCGGCAACACCTCGCAATGCCTGTGCTTTTAGCAATCTAAATGTCCGGCAATAATCAGCATTTCGCATCATCCACCTCGATTCGGGTCAATTTTTTACGTTTGGCAACATCCTTTACCGAAAACACAAAAGCCACAAAAACAGGTGATAAAATAAAGAAGAGGCAGAACCACATTTCCAGAAAGGCTCTTAACTGAGAAGCACAAAACTGGATAACACCAATCCATGTAACGGCAAGGAAGAACCACCATACATAGGCCTTTGATATCTTAGACTGTCGCACGAGCAAAAGAAGAATCCGTGCGCATAAGCAAAAGAAAACAAAGTCACCAAGGGCCTCCACTGCCATACGAGACAACTCACTGGCATCCGCAAATACCACCGCACAAAAAGCCAAGCGGACGCCCAAGACAGCGTAAACGGACACTGAGCCCAACAGGAAAAGAAACGCGCAGATAGAGTAGATCCTCTTCATTTTAATCTAAGGGCCTAATGCGATCAAACGTGTCGTTCCACATATTTTCTATCGCAGGACTTATCAAAGGATCTATCAAAGGCGATTTTTCATCAGGCATCATGCCTGTTGGGGATGTTATCGCAGACATAGTTTCCGAACAGACATCTAAGGCCCCATTAACAACATCACACAAATCATCCACATCCCTGCCCTTCATTTTATCATTTACCGATTTTGCGTGTTTAATAAGTTTATATATAAGATATGACAATGCTACAACGGTGATTGTTACTGAGGCTGCACTTTCGCCCTGCGGATCAATCCGCAAAATAGGATTTCCCCCGCAGAACGCATACAAATTCAGTCCGCCGCTAAGTCCGATAGGATCCTTGGAGAGCCAGCGGCCCGTCGCCGGATCGTACCACCTCATGCGGAAGTTGACGAGCCCCGTCGCCGCCGAGCGCTCGCGCCCCTGAAAGCGGTAGCGCACCGCGCGCAGTTCCTCGGCAGAGGGATCGGTCGAGGCATGTCGTGGTCGTCTCACACGGAGGCACGGAGGGACGGGGAAGCGGAGGGGGCGCATATGCGAGGACATTGTGTGTTTCGACAGCCTCAGAACAGGCTCTCCAGCCACGCACCGAACCACGGCAGGACAAGGACGCCCAGAACAGCGAACATGACACCAAGCCCGATCTTGGACGGGAAGACGTTGCGCTTCGACCACTTGGACATCTGCGCGGCGTCCGCCCCCTTCGCCGCAAGGACGAACACGGCGACAAGCGGCGCAATGAACGCGAGATTGTAGACGATCAGCATCGCGAACGCGCGCAGGGATTCCGGCTCGCGTGAGATGAGCGCAAGGACGGGCACATAGATCTGCCCCGTGCAGAGCGAGTCGAGCAACGTCACGAGGAATCCGCACCCGACTCCCGCGACAACCACCGTCGGGCCGCTCCAGCTCGTCTCGGCCACCACGCGGATCAGCTTCTTCACGCGATCCGGCAGATGGAGCGTGATGACCGACGGCACCCTGGCACGACGGTAGCGGAAGGCGTCGCGGACGCTGAGAAACGCGAGGACAAACAGCGACACCGCCAGTGCCGTCATCACGACATTCCGCACGGTCTCAAGTCCGTCCAGTGCCTTGAGCGCCCGCATCAGGCCTAGCCCCATCAGCACGTAGGTCAGGAACGAGCCGAAGCAGAACGCCCATCCGCCGACGGCGAGGATGCCCGCGAGCGCAATCACGATGGAGAACGCACAGGGGTTGAATCCGTCAGCGACGCCAGCCAGAACGACAGCTGGAAGCGTGAAGCGCGACACGGCACCGGGCGTACGCCGCTCGCGGGCCATGCCCGTCACCAGGATGACGGCAACCGGGCTCTTCGGGTCGTCGCAATAGAGATGGACGGACTTCGAGATCTCGCCCGGCAACTGCGACTTCAGCGTGACCGTCAGCACGGCAGACGCGCCCGGCGCAAGATCCAGGCTCGACAGCTCCGCCGTCGCACCACAGCACGCCTTGACCCGCGAGACACCGAGAGGTGAATCACCTGCGTTCCGAATCGTCACCGTTCCAGACGCGGATTCGCCGGCGGCGACCTCGCCGAGCGCAACGCCCGTTGACGGGACTTCCAGACGCGGCGTTGCCGCTGCGGCAAACACGAATGCGGCAAAACCGACAGACAAACCAAGTTTCATCATTTCACCTCCTGTTTCAGACGTTCTTCAATTCTTCGGATGGCCACCTCGACCGCCGGACGCAGACGTTGCCCGCCGCACGTCTTCACTCGCTCCAGCCGAGAAAGGTCTTCGCGACCGCCAAGCAGTCCCAGCGTCCCGACCGCGACCATATCCGTCACCGCATTACGACGCGACCCGTCCAGCAGCTTCCGCACGACGGGCAAGACCTCGCGGTAGCCGCGCTCGCCGGCCAGCTGCAGGGCCGACATCCGGGCGAGGGGATTCGCCGCCGCGCCACAGGCGGCAACCGTCAGGCGACGCAACTCGGCTTCTTGTGTCTTTGACATCTGTTCGATTGCGGCCAGCGAATAGAGTGCCGTTCCCGCGAAAGGCTCGCGGATGTCCTTCGCCGCCGCAACAAAAACATCTCGGCAGTTTCGTCGCTGCTGCGCATCAAGGTCGTCCTTCTGCAAGGCACCGAGGTGTTGGAGCGCGTAGTCGCGAACGGCCGACGGTTGCTCATTGCAGGCGAACATTTCCATGAGCAGGTCGACAAGCCCGTCCGGGAGCGTCGCCTGATTCCGCAAAAGATTGAGGACATCGTTCTTCAGCGCGGCCTCGCGTTCGACGTGCAACGCGCCGCCTGTCGTACGGAGATACGCCATCAAGGTCTGCACATCGTCCACGCCCAGGTCTCGGCGACGGGAGAGAGACAGAAGCGCGGCATTGCGCGCCTCGTAGCGGTCGGCGGTCGCGGCCTCATGTCCGCAGACGACGGCAACCGCCACCGAGACGTCTTCCGGCTCGACTGACGTGTGGGGTTGCGACGCACGGGACGCGGACGGGGCTGCGACGTCCTTCGTCTGAATCGGGCGGACGTCATGCCGAATCGCCGTCGGGACTTGGGGCGAGTCGTGCCGCAAAAGAAACAGCATCGCCACTCCAATGCCGATAGCAACAGGAACAACAAGCCCCACCATGAAATCAAGGCTTCCTCTCCAAATGAATTTGTTCAGCTTCATTTTCACCGTATATTCTCCCTATGGCCAACCTGATCACGAGAAATCAACGTTTCAAAAGGTTTTTTCGTTTTTCTGTCTGTGAGGTCTGATATCTCAAATTCAACTATTCGTCCATTGAGCATGCCCTGTGCCATAATGCAAAAAACCTTCTCAAAACCATACCACCAAGAGACCGCATAGACAACCTTACTTCCAACAATCTCAATCTTCGTTCCCTTGGGCATGACACCCCTGATATCGCTGAAAGTACTGCAACCTAAGCGTTCCCTGTCTTTAGAACTTCGCCAATCTCCAATGGTCTGCGGAACTGCGTAATAACTTCCCTGAAGTTTGTACTTTTCAGGAACGGCAACGCCGAGCATCCCCATAGCATACGCTTTGCTCTTGACAACGAACACATCCTGGCGCAGGACATACCATTCGCCACGTCGATACCCAGAAATCAGATTGACGTCCCCGCCGTCAAAGACCATCCGCCAGCCCATCATCGGAATGCAACAATGAAGGGATGCTAAAAAGATACCGCCAATGAGAACGTAGACTACAATCTTATTTCTTCTTTTCTTTACAGCATTCATCATGCACCCTATCAACCGACGAACCCCCACTTGCTATGAGTTTGCCGGCAAAGCAAAAGCATGCGTTCATATCTGCGATGTCACTTCATGATCTTTGCTTCCATGCCATTCAATATAAGATTTCTGCCTCACCACTTCTTTTTCGGAAAGCCACGGGAACTCCGACTGGTAGGCCAAATAAGTTCTCATCGTATAGTTTCTCGCAAAAATCGGTGACACTTGAAGATTGTTCAGATTAGCATATTCGGCGAACACGAAACGTCCATCTTTCATGAACTTGAACAGCGCGACCTTCATTCGATGGTTATTGCGTCGATTTGTCACGACAAACGGAACGCACTGCACGTCATACGCATCAATTCTTGCACCGAAATACGAGAAGGAAAGATCGTAATCCGTCCAGCCCTCAAAAGGCGTGACTCGAAGTCGAACAGGCTCATCTATGTCAAGCGAAACCTCTGTACGCACACTTCTCTTTCTCAGAGACAAGAACACCAAGGATTTGGCAAGAGCCAGTTCATCTGAATCAAGACCGCCTGGCTCAATGACGACAGACCTTGCGTCTTGAGCCATGACGCAAGCCGTCCTCTTGAACGCCGCTTGACAATGAAAGTTCGTCACGACAAATGAATTAAATAATCCAGCATCTAATTCAAGTGTTGCAATTAGAATAATTGACACTACGCAAGACTTAATGCCCATGTGGACCTCCCGGTTGATCGTATCTCGCATTACAGGCATCGCAAGATATTTGTGCCGACACAAGCCTAGCCAGATACTTTAATCGCAATGCATTTGCATCATTAGGGCACGAACAAGGAATGGCTTTAATCAGAGCGATAACCGCTTCATATTCACTGTAGAAGCATCGATAACAATAAACATGGTCTGCTTCATCACGACGCAATCTGTACGAAGGCTCAACTCTATAATATGTATCCACTCGCATATCATGACTGACAGCATAAAACTTTATCTTTTTGCCTATACAATGAAGAACAGAAACATCAAGTACTGGCATTTTCGTGACAATTGTTGTACCCGTCCAATTAGGATTTGGCCAGCCACTTCCTGGAATTGTTCCAGCTGGATGTTCAGTGTAATAAAAAAAATAAACCCAGCACATCAATTTTATTGACAACTTGATTCGCAACAATGGGATAATCAAAGACGAACTCGTAAGAATCTCGCTGCATCCATCTGCCGCAGAAAGTATCCAATACACGAAACCCGTACGAGATCAGTGCCAATGAATGATCAAAATATTCCGAGGAAAACCCCCAAGGCGACATGTTTTCCCCTTTTAAAAAAGTTCCATATGGAGCATATTCCTTTCCGTAAACACTTGACAATGAAATCTCATCCACGACGTTCTTGTTCGTATCATGGAAAAGAAAGACCAAGTCGGTCTCGTCAAAGACTATCGGCCTCGTCGCAACGGGCTCGGTCGGGTCCCAGACCGTCTTACTGACGTTCAGGTAGCCGTCGTAGACGAACGTCTCGTCGCTCTTCATGACGCGCCGCCCCATGCGGTCGTAGGCCATCAGGACCGTCGCGCCGTCCGACGTGCGCGTCCACCGCACGGGCCGGTTCTCGCCGTTGTACTCGACCGCCCACTCGCCCGTGGCCGTGACGACGTTCGTCTGGTTGCCGTCGAGGTCGAACGCCGACCGCTCGGAAGCGCCGCCGCGCACGACGTTCGTGTACTGGTTCAGCCCGTTCGCGACATACGTGCAGTTCGTGCCGAACTCGCGTGACCAGAGCCGGTTGCCGATGTCATCGTAGCGGTAGGCGAACTCCGTGCCCGTGACGACGTTCGTCGCCAGGATCAGCTCGCCCCGCGCATTGTAGGAATAGCGCTCGTCGTTCTTCGAGGTGCGCTTGCCCGCCCCGTCATACGTGTAGCGGAAAGACGAGTAGACGTCGTTCGAGACGAGCGTCATCAGGTCGCGTCGCGGCTCGTACTCCCACGTGACGAGCGCACCGTTCGGGTAGCGGAGCGTATGCTTCAGGTCGCATCCGGGATGATACGTCCATGCGAAATCGTTTGCGCAGCCTGCCGCACGCATTGCTGCGATACGGCCTGTCGCTGGGTCGCGGGAGAGAACCGTACGCCGTTCGCCGTTGAGTGCGAAGCCGATATCGCGCCCGTAGGCGTCAGTAAAGCGTTCAAGGACGTTCGTGCCCGCGACGCCTATCACCGTCTCGTTCGTGTTCGCGCCGTAGGCGTCGTAGGCGAACGTCGTCACGCCCGCCGCGTCATGTGCCTCGACCTGACGCCCAAGCGCATCGTTCCGCGTGGAGATGGTCGATGTGCCGTCCGAATAGACCGTGTTCGTGAGCGCACCCCATCCGTCGTAGGCGTAGGACGTGTCGATGCCGCGCGCCCATGTGCGCTTCACGAGGCGGCCGTTTGCGTCGTATTCGTATCGGGGGCCCAGCCCGTCCGCATAGACCTTGTTGGTCATGAGGCCGCTCGCCTCGTCGTAGAGCCAGCGCGTCACGTCGCCCGAAGCGAGCCCCTTTGATTCGTCGCGGTAGGTCATCATCGAGATCCGGTTGCCGAAGACGTCGTACGAATAGCGGACGGGATAGGTCGCGCCGCCCTCGTACGTCTTGCGCCCGCGCAGGTCGTATTCGTAGACGACGGCGTGTCCGAGCGCGTTCGTGACGGCGGCGAGCCGCCCGAACCGGTCGTAGGCGTAGCGCGTCGCGTTCCCCGCGCCGTCATAGGCCACCGCACGCCGCCCGGCGACGTCGTATTCCGTGCGCGTCGCGTTGCCGCGTCCGTCAATCTCCGCACAGGCTCGGCCGAGCGCATCGTAGACGATTCGGTTTGTGACCGCCGAAAGCGAGACGGTCTCCAGCTGGACGCCAAGCCGTGCGCAGGCACTGATGACGTTCGTCACCTCCGGAACGCGGTGCCTCGTCGTAACAATGCCATCCGCGAACTCCGTCCAGAACTCCGTGACGTTGCCGCGCACGTCGACGCTCACGCGGCGCGCGGGATTCGCCGCCGTGAGTCCCGTGAGCTGGATGCGCCGCGAGGCGACGAGCGGCGCAATGGCCGCATCGGAGCAGAAGTCGACGTTGGTCGTGACGTGCCAAATGGTGCCGTCCACCTGTGAGTAACGGGCATGGGTTTCGCTTTTGCGCCATTCGGGCGAATCAACGGAACAGTCGCCCCCGACCGTGCGGGTCTCGGCGACGCGTGCGCCGAAGTCGTCGTAAGCGTAAACGACCATCGGCTCGCCGTCGGAGGCGGTGCGAACGAGGCGGCCGTAGGCATCGTATGCGTGGGTCGTCACGAGAGCCGTGCCCCGAAAGCCGCTCCGCTCCTCACGGACGACCTGGCCGAGCATGTTCTCGCAACGAAGGGTGAAGCGCGGCGCATCCGGCGTCTCGCCGCGCACGACACGCGTCCAGCGGATGCCGTCCGCTGTCACGCCGGAGGTGCGGAATTCAGGCGTGACCGCCGTGCCCGTGACAGACCGGACCTCGCCTCGGGCATCGCGCGACGTAATCTCCGTCGAGCCGTTCGGATTGAGGACTGTCGCCGTCAGCCCATTCGTCGAATAGTCTATCGCCGTCTCGTTGCCGAGGATGTCCATCCGCGCCACAAGCCGACTGAGAGGGTCGTAGCGAACGCGCGTCGCAGGAATCCCCGCGTGAGCCGCACGGAGGAGTGCTACATGGGCGACCTCGACCGCATCGACCTGTCCGCAGACCTCATGCTCCGGCGGAACGACACCCGCCTGATGGGCGTTGACGTCGCGTGGCTCCAGGAGGCTGTCGCGGAGCGCGACCACGTCACCGGGCGGGAAAGCGACATCGCGTCGTCAAGGGTCGGCACGTTCGACCGGCGGCTGCTGGACGAGCCTATCGAATACATGACGAAGGCGGTTGCCGACTACCTCCGCGAAGGAAACTGCTTCACGTGGACGGCGGACTTCACGGACTGGACGGAGCTTTCCGCCGACGCGCCAATTGGAAGTTGGCTGGAGGAGGTTGCGGAACGCGAGGGAAAGAGGGGCACGTCGCTTGCGATTCCCGTGCCCGAATACGACAGCAAGGTCATTCGCGCGGACAGGATTTTTGCACTTCAGCGGGGCATGAGGGAGCTCGGCATCGCAATCGCGCACGCCGGATATCCCGCAAACGTCACAGCTGAGACGGTCGAAGTGGAGGGGACGGTTGACGAGAGCGACATCGGAACCATTGTTGGGACGCACACGATTTACAGCGAGTATGCAAGCGCGTCGAAATCGAACGGGGCTTGGAATACGGACGGGCGTATTACGCGCACGGCGAAGCTTGGCGCGCTCGACACGCTCGCAATTCCCTTTCCCACGCAGAAGTATAACGGGGCGTTCATCCTGAAGCGCGCCGCCACGTGGGTTCCCGTCACTGTCGCGTATTCTTCAACGGAAGTCAATGACAACAGCTTGTATGTCGTCGAGACCTACAAATACGCCGTGCGGGTCGGCGCGTCGACCTTCGGCGCGCCCGGAATAGACAAGGCGACCGCGCAGAACGTCATCGAGGGAGTGAAGCGGCGGCACTCATTCAACATGGACCCATCGACGTTCAGCCATACCGCGACCGCAACGGCGGAATATGCGCATCTGACAATCTCCATTGGAAAAGCCGAAGTCGTGTGCGAGTTCCGCGACGCGGTGACGGACGTTTAACACCGCCCCATTTTCAGCCCATGCCGCCTAGTGGCGGCGGAAACGGAAAGAGAAGAAAATGATAGGGACAAGAGACATAAAGGTTCACGCGGCGAACGCCAACATCCCGCTCCAGCCGATAGTCACTTTCAGGGGGAGCCCGATTTCGGTTCGCCTCGTCGACGTGCCGAAGAAGATAGGGCAGTGGAAAATCACGGAGGTCTTCGTCACGGCGACCTTTTCGGACAATTCCATCGAGAGCAAGAAATGCGTCCTCACGGGCGGTTGTTGGGTCGGGACGCTTGCGGGCTCGGATTCGGTCGGGAAGACTGCGAACGGCTTCACGGTCACAGCAGACGGCATCGACGAAAACGGAAACGAGACGAAGGGCTATGTCTTGGGTGTCGGTGACCTCATCGTCCTCGACAGGGACAGCACAATAACGGCGGGGAAGGCAAGCCACTACCTTCACATCTTGGACGAGAAGCCCGAATCACCTAACGAGGGCGACGCATACGCGGAGGCGGACATCCTGAACGTTTTCGTCGGCGGCTCGTGGTTTCCGATTCCTGACGCGGATTCGATAGCGGACGAGGTGAAGGACGTGCGAGATTCAACCTACACGAAGGACGAGGCGGACGGGAGATTTCAGGCAAGGGGGGCGTTCCCGGAGGGATATGCCGAGAAGGAGGTCTACGCCTACAGCATATCAGGAACCCGGAAAGTCCTGAAATTCCTCGTGAAGGAGGCATGATGGACGAAAGCGGACTTGACTTGGCGTGCCTGTCGTCCCTGCAAATCGACGGGGAGGAGGTCGAGCGAATCGACTACAATCTCCACATCCTCTACAAGCGGGTTCACCCCTGCGGCGTCCGCATCATGGGGGGCGGGGAGGACACGGGGCTGTCCGTCGAGGTCGAGCAGGAGAGGGAGGTCACGAAGGAGTATTATGCGGACAGGCACTTCGTCGCCTCGTTCAAGCAGGACAGGAACCTCGCTGGAACCTGGAAGCGCGACCTGAAATGGTATCCGGGCGCGCAGGAGTTCAGCGTCGAACGCGGGGTGATGGGCATTCACGGCATCTCGCTTTCGGGCGGGGCGGGCGACGTCTCCTTGGTTGCGGACGACGACAGCCTGACGTGCGTCGGGAAGTATTACGGAAGCGTCTACTCGACGGCTGAGACGCCGCTTTTCGCGGCGGACACCCTGCCGAGGGTCACGCTCGTCGACCTCTCGAAGACGAAACTGACGACGGTCGGGAACCATGCGCTTGCGGGCTATCGCGGCGAGCTGCGGCTTCCCGGCACGGTCGCGAAAATCGGGACGCGGGCTTTCGTCGGAGCGGGGTGGTTCGCGAAGGAGGTCAACCTGGGCGGCGTGACGGAGCTCTCATACGCCGCGCTTGAAGGGACGGGAATCGTTTCGGTCACCGCCCCCGACGTGACGCTCGCGGGCTTAGCCGAAATGTCGGAGGTCGAGCGGATTGACATCAGCGAAAGCCCCATGACAACGCTCAGGCACCAAACCTTCATGAACTGCCCGAAGCTGCGGGAGGTCCTGCTTCCAAACGGGCTTCAGAAAGTCCAGGGCACTTCGTCAAACACCCCGTTCAAGGGCTGCACGTCGCTCGAGCGAATCGTCATGCCGGGCTCGCTCACGGCAATCAGCAACTACGCTCTCCGATACTGCCCGGGGCTGAAAGTCCTCGACCTCTGCACGAATTCTGACCTCTCGACGCTCGTCACGCTGTCGGGGACGAATCAGTTCGAGGACGCCCCGGCGGACTACAGGATTCTCGTTCCAAGGGAGCTTTACGACAGGTATGTCGCGGACACGAAATGGTCGGTCTTCAAGAATCACATCGAAGCCGGAGAAAGGTGAAGGACATGAAATCAATAATCATCAGAATCGCGAAGAGATACATCATCAAGACGGTGAACGAACTTCTTGAAGACAATCGCGAGAACGTTGCGACTGTCACGAAGACCATCAACGTTTGGATAGAACGCCTCTCAAAAATCCTCGACTGCCTGAAGAGAATCAACGCGCGCGTGTCTGACGGAAAGCTAGAAGACGAGGAAGTTGAAACGAGCATTTCGGAAGTCGAGAAGCTGATAAAGGAGTTCTAAAAAAATGAAATCCCGTCTCGTCCTTTCCGCCTGTCTCCTTCTTGTTTTCGGCTGTGTCACGAAAACCTCGACTTACACGGAGGGGACGAAAGCCACCATCGGCGCGTATCTTCCCTACAACGGGCAGGTAATGGGGTGCCAAATCGTGTCGTACTTGAGCGGGATAGCCTTTTCGACCTCAAACGAGACGGTCAGGATTTCAAGGGAGCATTGCGCGACGAACTCCTATCTTTGGGGCATGGTCGAGACGAAGGAATCGACGAGGACAAGCATAGAAACGGGAGAGCGAAAATGAGCAATACGGACACAAAAATTCTTGAAATTTTTACCGACATCAGCGCGAAGCTGGGGACGATTTCGGGTCAGATGAAATCAGTCCTCGACCAGCTCGCGGAACACTCATACAGGATTACGAACTTGGAAAAGCACAACGGAGAGGCGCAACACGAGGACTTCAAAACCGAAATCCTGAAGCTGTTGGGTAAGTGCCTTGTGATTTCATTGACGGCTATTGCTTCTTTAGTCGGTGCTGGCGGGCTTCTCGCGAAGGTGCTTGCGTCCGTCCTCTGACCCCTTTTCGGTCATTCCCACGCCGTGAAGTCGTCCCTCTCGACCTTGACGACGCTCTCGAACTTCGCGGCGGGCATCACGTCAACGAGCCAGTAGGCGGGCTGGCTTCCCTTCCCGCCCGCACCGCTCCACCTGTGGCTGTCGAGGCAGTAGTCCCGCTCCTGACCGACGCACCTCTCGACGGTGACGTATGCCTCGACAAAATCTCCGCTGTCCTTTCCTAGGAGCTTGCCCACGTCCTTGACCTTCTCCCGTGAACGCCCGTAGACGAAGAAGGTAGAGCCGTCTTGGAGGAGGTTTTTTGGGCTTGTCCCCTTGACCTTCCCAAGAGGCAGGACGGAGCAGATGAGGGCGTCGAACCGCTTGTGCCCGCTCTCGGAACGCGACAAGTTGAGGTCTATGTCCGAGAAGAGGTCAAGGTCTTCCTTCGTCTTCCTGTAGACCGTGACCTTGAAAGTTCCGCGAAAGCCCGTCCTGTCCCATCGCCATGCGTCCCACGGGACGAGGTGCCTTACCATCTCCCGGATCCTGACCGTTTCGGAATGGGAGGGCTTCACGTCAACGACGAGGCAGGCGGACGACATCAGGGCAAGCGCAAGGGCTGTTCTTTTCATTTTTGCATATCTCCTTCAACAGTATAGGGGAGCGAGAGCCGGATTTCTGACATGACAACTTGTGCGAACTTGTGACAGCTTGTGCGATTCAAGGGGGCGTTTTTCACCCCCAAAGAACCACCAAAAGACCACTGAAGTGAAGAAACCCCTTTAAAACAAGGGGGTCGTGTATTATACCATAACGGACACGCGCAGAGGACGGGCGGGCATTCGGCCTTTCAGCCCGGAATCGACAGCCCGCCGTCCACCATCAGCGTCGTGCCGGTGATGTAGCGGCCCGCGTCGGACGCCAGGAGCAGCGCGGCCCCGGCGGCGTCCTCCGGCACGGCGTAGTCGTGCAGCGGAATCGCCGCCGTCACGCGCGGCCCGTAGACGGGGTCGGCGAGGCAGTCACGGTTCCGATCGGTGTTGAACACACCGGGGCAGAGGTTGTTGACCGTGATGCCCTCCGGCGCGACCTGGCGGCCGATGCCGCGCACGAGGTTCTCCTGCGCGCTCTTCGTCGCCGCGTAGACGCACATGTCGGGATGCGGACGCCGCTCGTTCACCGAGCCGACCACGATGAGCCGCCCCCACTTCTGCGCCTTCATCTTCGGATAGCACCGCTGGAACATCCGCAGGGTCGCGAAGAAGTTGACCTGCATCTCCTTCTGCGCCTCGTCGAGCGGAAACTCCGTCCACGGGATCTTCGCCTGGATCGAGGCGTTGGCGACGAGGATGTCCGGCAGCGCGCCCTCCGCCGCGAGCCGGTCGAAGAACGCGTCGATCACCGCCGGGTCGGACAGGTCGCAGACCTTCGTGTTGTGGCGGATCACCTTCGCGCCGTATTCCTCGAACGCATCGCCAATGGCCTTGCCGATGCCGCGCGTCGAGCCGGTCACGAGGGCAACCTTGCCCGTCAAGTCAAACTTCTCCTTCAGCATGTCTTTCTCCTTGTTTTTCTTTTGCCAACGAAATGGGAAGTATTATACACAATCCGCACCCGTTCCGAAAGGTCGGATTCAGCAAAATAAAATCACTTTTTGCGCAATCGTCAGCCGGCACGAAGCAGAACCGCCACAAACGCCAGAAGGACGATGAGCCAAACGGGGTTCATCCATTTCTTCAGCGTCACGACGAGGCTGGCGAGCACGAAGACGGCCGACAGTCCGCAGAACGCACCGCCCGCGAAAACGCTCAATTCGAGGAACGCCCAGAGCGCGACGAGCATGAGCGCGAGCGACGCGGGCTTCGCGCCGCGCAGAATGCCGCAGACGACCCGGTTCGTCCGAAACCGGTCGATGGACGCGAGGGCGAGGTACATGAGCACCGACCCCGGCAGCAACAGCGCGGCGGACGCGAGCGCCGCGCCCAGAATCCCCGCGAGGCGGAAGCCGAAGTACGTCGCGCCGTTGACGCCGATCGGCCCCGGCGTCATCTGCGTGAGAGCCATCAGGTTCGAGAACTCCTCGGCGGGCACCTGCAAGAAGGACGCCGCCGGCCCCACGAAATCCTCGATGTACATCGGCACGAGCACAAAACCGCCACCGAAGCAAAGCGCGCCGTACTTGAGAAAGAGCAGCAGCGGCAGCCACGCCACCGCACGGAACGTCTTCGTGCCGTCTCCGTCGGAGCCTGTCCCCGCATTTTTGGGGTCTGGCCCCAGAACGGCGGGGCCTGTCCCCATCGTCTGCGGACAGGCGAGCCCGGCCGCCATCGCCGCGAGCAGCACGATCCAGACGGGCACGCCGCCGAAGAGCGCGGCAAGCGCCGCCGCCAGCACGACAAAGAAGAAGACGTCCTTCGGCGCGCGCGTCCAGAGGCGGACGAGCGTCGCGGCGATGATGCCCGTCAGCGCGCTGCGAAGCCCGACGAACGCGCTCAGAAGATGCGGGTTGTCGAGCGGCAAGGCATCGTAGCCCATCGCGACGGCCGTGAAGATGACGACCGAGGGCAAAGCAACGGCAATGACGCTCGTGACTGCGCCCGAAACCCCCGCGACCTTGCGTCCGACGTAGACGGCCGTGTGCGTCGCGATGATGCCCGGCAGCATCTGGAAGACCGGCAGCTCGTCCAGCAGCTCGCCCTCCTCAATCCATTTCCTCTTCGCGAACACCGAATCGGCGACGGCGAGAATCGCATAGCCACCGCCGATCACGAACAGGGAGATCTTGAAGAACTCGACGAACAGCTGGAGATGGCGTTTCATGCGCGATACTCGGCGCAGCTGTCGGCCGTCTCCCAGACCTTGACGGACTGAAGGCCGGGGATCTTCGCCCGGAGCTCGCCGAAGAACATCTGCGCGAGGTTCTCGGCCGTGGAGCGGAACGGCAGCGCGACCGTCCGCATGCCGTGTCGCTCGACGACCGCCGCGATCTCGCGCTCACCCGCCGATTCCGTGTTGTAGATGAATGCGTGGTCAAAGCGGTCACAGACCGTCTCCGCCGCAATCCGCTTCAGGTCCTTGAAGTCGATGACCATGTCGCCGCCCGCGCCGTCTTCCTGCGCGACGGACACGTCCACGCGATACGTGTGCCCGTGCAGGTTCTTGCAGAGCCCCTGGTGATTCGTCAGGATGTGCGCGGCATCAAACCGCACCGTCTTCGTAACCGTCGTCATAGCGGGGGCGTATTATACCATATTGAGGTGCGGCGAACCGTCATCCGAGGCTCTCCGCAATGCGGACGGTCTTCATCGCGTCACCGCCGTAGAAGTCGGCGCCGATCGAGTCGGCGAACTCCTGCGTGACGACTGCGCCGCCGACGACCGTCTTGCAGGCCAGCCCCGCCGCCTTGATCTGGCGGATCGTCTCCGCCATCGCCCCGACGGTCGTCGTCATGAGCGCCGAGAGCCCGACGAGCCGCGCATGCGTCCGCGCCGCCGCCGCGACGATCTCCTCCGGCGGCACGTCGCGGCCGAGGTCGATGACGTCAAAGCCGTAGTTCTCCAGCAGCGCGCGGACGATGTTCTTGCCGATGTCGTGGATGTCGCCCTTCACCGTGGCAATCACGATCGGGTATCCGGCGGCGTCCGTGCGCGCATCGCCGCGCGCCGCCATCGCCGCCTTGACGACCGCGAACGCCTCGCCCGCCGCATCGGCCGCCATCAGGAGCTGCGGCAGGAACACCCGACCCGCCTCGAAGCCCCTGCCGACCTCCTCCAGCGCCGGCACGATGCCCGCGTTGATCAGCGTCATCGTCTCCGCCCCGCCCTTCAGCGCAGCCTTGGCCGCCGCCGCCGCGTCGTCCCGAAGGCCCCGCCGGACGGCGACGGCGAGCGCGGCGAGCGGATCGCCGCCCGCACCCGCAGCCCCTGCGCCCGACGACGGCGCGGCGGACGCCGCCGTCTGCAGGGCGATCCACCGCTCGCAGTTCCGGTCGCGGCCGAGCAGCACGTCTTCCGCCGCCGGATCGACCGCGTCACGGATCACGGACGGATTCGCAATCGCCGCCGACAGCCCCGCGCGCTTCGCGAGCGCGAACATCGTGCTGTTGAGGACGGGCCGGTTCGGCAGACCGAAGCTCACGTTCGAGACGCCAAGCACCGTGTTGACGCCGAGCTCCTCCGTCAGCCGCTTCACCGTCTCCAGCGTGACGAGGGCCGCGTGCGGATCGGCCGAGACCGCAAGCGTCAGCGCGTCGAAGACGAAATCCTCCTTCGCAAAGCCGTATTTCGCGCCCTCCGCAAGAATCTTCCGCGCAATCGCCACGCGCCCGTCGCTCGTCGCCGGGATGCCGTCCTCGTCCAGGCACAGCCCGACGAGCGCCCCGCCGTATTTCCGCACGAGCGGAAAGACCGCGTCCATCGACGCGCGCTTGCCGTTGACCGAGTTGACGAGCGGCTTGCCGTTCACGCGCCGGAGCGCCCGCGCGAGAGCCGTCGGGTCGGCCGTGTCGATCTGGATCGGACACGTCGCGACGCTCTGGACGGACGCAACCGTCGCCTCAATGAGCGCGGCCTCGTCCAGCCCCGGCACGCCGCAGTTGACGTCCAGAATCTCCGCGCCCGCATCGACCTGCTTCACCGCCTCGCGCAGCACATAGGCGACATCGCCTTTCGCGTACGCCTCCTTCAGCAGCTTCTTGCCCGTCGGGTTGATGCGCTCGCCGATCACGAGCCCCTGGTGCGGCCGCAGCGTGACGACGCCCGTGCCGCTGGAGACGAGGGTCGTCCGCCGCACCGCGCCGCGTTCCGCCGCCGACAGGTCGGCCGCCGTCACCGCCGCGATGTGCGCAGGCGTCGTGCCGCAGCAGCCGCCGACAATCGAGGCCCCGGCCCGCACAAGCGCGGCGACATGCGCGGCAAACTCGTCCGGCGTCTCGGGAAAGACCGTCCGCCCGTCCACGAGCTTCGGCATGCCGGCGTTGGGCTTGACGATGATCGGCTTCGTCGAGACACGTGCAAGCCGTTCGACGAACGGGAGCATCCGGTCGGGGCCGAGACCGCAGTTGAAGCCATAGGCCGCGACGTCCAGCGACTCCAGGAGCGCGGCGACGCATTCGACCGAGCCGCCCGTCAGCAGCTGGCCGTTCTCGCCGAGCGCGACCGTCACGTAGACGGGCCGCGCGCTGTTCTCCTTCGCGGCGAGCACGGCGGCCTTGACCTCGTAGACGTCGCCCATCGTCTCGATGAAGAGGAGGTCGGCCTCCCGCCCCAGGCGAACCGTCTCGGCGAAGGCGTCGTAAGCCGCCTCGAAGTCGAGGTCGCCCGCCGGCTTCAGCAGCTTGCCCGTCGGGCCGAGGTCGAGCGCGACCTTCGCCGCGCCCGCCGCGCGCGCGTTGGCGATCGCCGCCGGAATCAGCTGCGCCAAGTCGTGCGCGCCGTGGTATTTGAGGCGGTTCGCGCCGAACGTGTTCGTGAGGACGATTTCGGAGCCGGCCGCGACGTAGGCGCGATGCACCGCCGTGACCGCCGCCGGGTTCTCGACGTTCCAGTCGCACGGGTCCTTGCCGACGGGCAGCCCCGCCGCCTGGATCATCGTCCCAAACCCGCCATCGAGAAAGGCAATGCACAATGCGTTTTTCATATCTTCGATTCCACTTCGCAGATGGCCGTCACCGACTTGGTCGGGACGAGCGACAGGGATTCGGTCAGCGCGACGCCGATTTTCCGCGTCGCGTCCAGCCTGTCGAGGATCTCGCGGCTCAACGCGAGCGGCATCTCGCCGTAGCCCGGCGACCGGCGCGGCAGCAGACGCGCGCGCCCGTCGGACTCGACCTCCCGCCGGGCCGCCGCCTCCAGCTCGTCCATCAGCCTCTCAATCTCGACGAGGCCGAGCCGCTGGGCCTCGTAGGCCTCTGCCGCGCTGACCGCCGCGCGCGCGCGCTGCCAACGGTCGAACGCCGCGCCCAGGGTTCCGCAGAGGTAGACCCTGTCGCCGTCGCGCCGCCAGAGGCCGCGCCGTTCAATGGGCGCCGACGATGCCATGGAGGTTCCGCATGATCCGGATGGCGACTTCCGGCTTGTTCATCGTGTAGACGTGGACGTTGCGGACGTCGTTCGCGAAGAGGTCGACGATCTGCTCGGTCGCGTACGCGACGCCCGCGTCCAGCATCGCGACCGGATCGTCGCCGAAGCGGTCGACAATCGCCCGGAAGCGCGGCGGCAGGTACGTGCCCGACAGCGCGCAGATGCGCTGGATCTGCTTGCCGTTCGTGACGGGCATGACGCCCGCGACGACCGGCACCGTCACGCCCGCCGTCCGAAGCCGCGCGAGATAGTGGAAAAGGACGTTGTTGTCGAAGAACATCTGCGTCGTGAGGAAGTCCAGCCCCGCCTCGACCTTCTCGCGCACGTGCGCAAGGTCGTCCGCGAGGTGCGCACATTCGGGATGCCCCTCTGGATAGCACGCGCCGCCGAGGCAGAAGCCCTCGCCCTTCAGCGCCCGCACGAGATCCGCCGCGTGGCAGAACGCGGGATTGCCGGGGAACTCCGTGTCGGGGGGACAGTCCCCGCGCAGGCAGAGGATGTTCTCGACACCAGCCGCGCGGAAGCCCCGCACCTCGTCCGCCACCTTCGCGCGGTCGGCGGCGATGCACGTCATGTGCGCAAGCGCCGGCACGCCGCAGTCGTCCTGCACGAACCGCGCGAGTTCGCACGTGTTCGCGCCCGTCGTGCCGCCCGCCGCCCCGTAGGTGACGGACATGAACGCGGGGTGCGCGGCGGCAATCTCGCGGACGACGCGCTTCGTCCGTTCCATCGCCGCGCGCTCCGCGTCGGCATCGGACGCCGTCCGACGCTTCGGGGGGAACACCTCGAAGGACAGGCTCGGACGCCCGGCCGCCATGATCTCTGAAATCTTCATGGCCGCAGATTATACCATCTTGCTCCGCTCGCCCGCAAGCCGCGCGCGTGACAGACGCACGTCGGACACCGCCTGTGGCCCGTCAGCCGGCGATGTAGGTCTGGGCGGTCGTGTTGCCGCCGTGGCCCGTCCAGTTCGTGTGGAAGAACTGGCCGCGCGGCGCGTCGAGCCGCTCGTAGGTGTGCGCGCCGAAGTAGTCGCGCTGCGCCTGCAGGAGGTTCGCCGGCAGCCGTGCCGTCGTGTAGCCGTCGAAGTAGCTGAGCGCCGAGGTCATCGTCGGCGCCGGGATGCCGTACTGGCACGCCGCCGCCGCGACCTGCCGCCACGCCGGGACGAGCTTCTCGATCACGCCCTTGAAGTAGGGGTCGAGCAGCAGGTTCGCGAGCTGCGGGTCGCGGTCGTACGCCTCCTTGATCTTGCCGAGAAAAACCGAGCGGATGATGCAGCCGCCGCGCCACATGAGCGCGATGCCGCCGTAGTTGAGGTTCCAGCCGTACGTCTTCGCCGCCGTGCGCATGAGCGTGTAGCCCTGCGCATAGGAGACGATCTTCGCCGCATAGAGCGCCTGGCGGATCGACTCGATGAACGCCGCCTTGTCGCCCGCGAACGCGGGGATCTGGCGCGCGTAGGCCTTCGCGGCCGTCACGCGGTCGTCCTTCATCGCAGAGAGGCAGCGTGCGAACACGGCCTCGCCGATGAGCGTCAGCGGCACGCCCTCGTCCAGCGCGGCGATGCCCGTCCACTTGCCCGTGCCCTTCTGTCCGGCCGTGTCGAGGATCTTCTCCACGAGCGGCGAACCGTCCGTGTCCTTGTAGGCGAGGATGTCGCGCGTAATCTCGATGAGGTAGCTGTCGAGCTCCGTCTCGTTCCACTTTTTGAACACCTCGTGCATCTCGTCGTCGGACATTCCGAGCAGGTCGCGCATGAGCTGGTAGCTCTCGCAGATGAGCTGCATGTCGCCGTACTCGATGCCGTTGTGCACCATCTTGACGAAGTGCCCGGCGCCGTTCTCGCCGACCCAGTCGCAGCAGGGCGAGCCGTCCTCGACCTTCGCGCAGATGGCCTGGAGGATGGGCTTGACGAACGGCCACGCCGCCGGCGAGCCGCCCGGCATCATCGACGGGCCCTTGAGCGCGCCCTCCTCGCCGCCGGAGACGCCCGTGCCGATGAAGAGCAGCCCCTTCGACTCGACGTACTTCGTGCGGCGGATCGTGTCCGGGAAGTGGCTGTTGCCGCCGTCGATGATGATGTCGCCCGGCTCCAGCGCGGGGATGAGCTGGTCGATCATCGCGTCGACCGCCGCGCCCGCCTTGACCATGCAGAAGACCTTGCGCGGCTTCTCCAGATTCGCGACGAGTTCCGCGATCGAGTGACAGCCGATGATGTTCTTGCCCTTCGCGCGTCCGTTGACGAAGGCGTCGACCTTCTCCGTCGTACGGTTGTAGCACGCGACGGTGAAGCCCTTCGACTCCATGTTCATGATGAGGTTCTCGCCCATGACGGCGAGGCCAATGAGACCGATGTCAGCTTTTTTCATGGCAATTTACCTTTTCGATTCGATTATTCACCAATTCGACTATTCGATTATTCATTACCGCTGGACGCGGGCGTTCCCCGCGTACACGTCCCAGACCTGCTTCTCGTCCGCCGGCTCGGCGTAGTCGTTCAGCGACGAGGCCGCGAGCACGCCCGAGGCCCAGCCGAACTGGAGGCACCGCGCGGCGTCCCAGCCGTTGATGACGCCGTAGAGGAGGCCGCCCGTGAAGCCGTCGCCGCCGCCGATGCGGTCCAGCACCTTGATCGTGCGCGGCTCCTCGACGTGGAACTTCTTCCCGTCGTAGACGATCGCGCCCCAGAGATGCTCGTCCGCCGAGACGACCTGGCGCAGCGTCGTGCCGTAGAGCTTCGCGTTCGGATACTTCTCCGTGACCTTCAGGATCATCTCCTTGAAGCGCTCGATCTTGCCGGCGAGGTCCTTGCCGCCCGCCTCCGGGCCCTTGAAGCCGAGGCAGAGCTGGAAGTCCTCCTCGTTGCCGACGAGGATGTCCGCGACCGAGGCGATCTGGTGGAACGCCTTTCGGAGCTCGGCCTCGCGGCCCTTCCAGAACGTCGCGCGGTAGTTGAGGTCGAAGGAGACGAGCACGCCGAACTTCTTGGCGTCCGCCGCGAGCTTGAGGCAGCACTTCGTCGTCTCGGGCGACATCGCCGCGATGAGGCCGGAGAGGTGCAGCACCTGCACGCCGTCCGTGCCGAAGAGGCGCTTCGTGTCGTAGTCCTTCGCGTCAAGCGTGCGCCCGACCTCGCCCGCGCGGTCGTTCCAGACGCGCGGCGCGCGGAGGCCGAAGCCCGAGTCGGCGATGTTGAACTGGTGGCGGTAGCCCCACGGGCCGCCCTGCGGCACGTCCGGCCCGACGTAGGCGATGTTGCGCGCGCGGAGCTGCGCCTTGATGAAGGCGGCCATCGGTGAGCCCTCGACGAAGCGCGTCATCACGAGGCATTCGCGTCCAAGCGAGCTCGTCACGTTGAGGACGTTCGTCTCGGCGCTCGTCGCCTGGAGGATGAATCGGTTCGAGTTGTGAACCGCCATGCGGTTTTCGGGGGTGATGCGCAGGCCCATCGAGGACAGGCAGGCGACGGCGTACTTGGCGTTCTTCTTGATTTTCATTACAGTTCAACCTTCTTGTATTTCGGCACGAGCGTCTTCATGCAGGCCCAGCCGATGAGGTAGGCGACGGCGCAGTAGCAGAAGACGATCATGTAGCCGGCGGGCTTGCCCGTGTAACCGCAGAACGCGAAGGCGTCGCCTTTCCCGGCCGCGTAGGTGAAAAGCTCGCCCGCGCAGATGTTGATCGCGAAGGAGCCGAGGCCCGCCGCGCACTGCGCAATGCCCGTGAGCGTACCGATGCAGCTCTTCGGGAACATGTCCGAGACGCACGAGTAGATGTTCGCGCTCCAGGCCTGGTGCCCCGCGCACGCGAAGCCGATCAGGATCGCCGGGAACCACGCGCTCACGGCGCCGAGCGGCTGCGCGCCGAGCGCGAGAAGCGGCAGGCACGCGAAGAGGAACATCGCGACCATGCGGCCCTCATACGGGTTCATGCCCTTCTTCTCGACCATGTACGTCGGCAGCTTGCAGAGGTAGATCGACGCGAAGGTGACGATCGCGTAGAGCGTGACGATGAGCGCCATGCCCATGCCGGACGAGCTCTTGTAGCCGAACTGGTCAGAGAGGTAGCCCGGCGTCCAGAAGAGGAAGAACCACCACACGCCATCCGTCAGCACGCGCCCGCAGATGAGCGACCACGTCTGACGCAGCGAGAAGGCCTTCAAGTAGGAAATGCCCTTCTCCTTGGGCAGGGGCGCGGGGCCGCCCGAGGCCCCGTCCGTTCGACCGCCTTTTCCACTTCCCTCTTCCCCGTTCCCCGTTCCCTCTCCCTCGCTGATATACGCGAGCTCCGCCGCGTTGACGCGCGGGTTCTCCGCCGGCTTCCTGTAGAGGAACTGCCAGAAGCCCATCCAGACGAAGCCGAGCGCGCCGATGATGATGAACGCCATTTCCCAGCCGCACCATTCGGCGATGAGCGGAATCGTCGCGGGCGCGACGAGCGCGCCGACGGACGAGCCCGCGTTGAAGATCGACGTCGAGAACGCGCGGTCTTTCGGAGGGAAGTATTCGGCCGTCACCTTGATCGCCGCCGGGAAGTTCCCCGCCTCGCCGAGCGCGAGCAGGCACCGGCAGCCGAGGAAGAGCCAGACCGAGACGGATGCGACGGAGAGCGCGAGCGCGCTGCCGGCCTGGAGCGTCTTCATCGCGGCGATCGAGTCGACGCCGTCGACGAGGTGATACGTGCCCCAGCCGCAGAAGGCGTGCAGGCAGGCCGCAAGCGACCAGATGAAGATCGCCCAGGCGTAGCCCTTCTTCGTGCCCATCCAGTCGACGAACTTGCCGGCGAACAGGTTGCAGAAGGCGTAGATGAGCGAGAAGTATCCCGTGATGATGCCGTAGTCGGCGTCTGTCCAGTGGAACTCCGGCGCGATGAAGTCCTTCCACGTGAGGGAGAGGACCTGCCGGTCGAGGTAGTTCACCGTCGTCGCGAAGAAGAGCAGCGAGCAGATCATCCACCGAAAGTTGGTCATTTTGGATTGCGTTGTCATCTGATTTGAATTTTTGATTTAAGATTTAAAATTTAAGATCTAAGATAAGACTTAAGATTAAGACCTCAATTTGCAATTTGAAATTTGAAATCTGAAATTCCTGCTCCTGAATCAACTTTCGTAATACGCCTCCCAACCCTTGCGCGGCGCGGGGCCGTCCAAGAGGCGGTTGACCTCCTCGTCGCCAATGGCGCGGCGCGTCGCCGGATCGAAGCGAAAGCCGCGGTTCAGCCGCTGGGCGGCGACACCGAGGCAGAAGATCTCCGACAGCGGAGCCGTGACGGCGAACGGGCTGTGCGCCTCCATCTCGCCCCGGACGGCCAGCAGGAAGTTGCGCCAGTGGTCGCACGGCGCCTTCTCGAACGCCGGCACGGGCGCGTCCTGCGAACCGACGCGCACGAGTGTCGCGGCGTGCGAGAGCCCCTGCCAAACCGTGCCGTCCTTCAGGTAGATCTCCTTGCCCGGCTTCAGCGTCGGGTCGATCAGCCCGTCGTTCGCGGTCGAGGCCGGGAACAGCCCCTCGTTGTTCGCGTAGCGAAAGCCTTTCGGCAGCTTCGGTTGGTTGTCGAGGCCCTCGTACCATTCGAGCGTGACGTCGCCATGTCCGTTCCCCGCCGCGAAGTCCATCGTCAGCGTGTCCTGAATCGGGAAGACGTACGGGTTCCACCCCGTCACGTTCGAGATCTTCACCTCGACCGGCAGGTCGCCGTGGAGCGTGAAGCGGTGGACGCCATCGAGGATGTGCGCACCCCAGTCGCCCATGCAGCCGTTGCCGTAGTCGTACCAGCAGCGCCACTCGCCGTACGCGAGATCCTTCGAGAAGTCGTGATAGGGCGCGGACGAGACCCAGGCGTCCCAGTCGAGCGTCTTCGGCAGCGGCTCGCCTTTCGGGTAGGACGCGGTCTTCCCGCCCCACTTGTGCCAGCGGCGCTGCATGTTCATGTGCGCGACGACCTTCGTGACGTCCTTCAGGACGCCCGACGCGGCGTACGCGCGGTACTGGTAGAAGTTGTCGCCCGAATGGCCCTGATTGCCCATCTGCGTGACGACGCCCGTCTCCGCCGCCGTCCGCCGCAGCAGCTCGCATTCGCGGAACGAGTGCGCGAGCGGCTTCTCGACGTAGACGGCCTTGCCGAGGCGCATCGCGTGCTGGCAGGCGCAGAAGTGCGAGTGGTCGGGCGTGCCGACCAGAACCGCGTCGATTCCGTCCGCCAGCACATCGAACATCTTGCGGAAGTCCTGGAAGCGCGGCACGTCCGGATAGGCCTTCAGCGCCTCCTGCGTGTGCGGCGCGCCGATGTCCGTGTCGCAGAGCGCGACGATCTCGCAGATGTCCGCGTGCTGCGCGAACCGGCGGATGTCATACCACGCCTGCGCGCCGCAGCCAATCGCGGCGAGCCGCACCTTGCCGTTCGCCCGATACGCCTTCGCCGAGAGGCAGCCCGGCAGAAGCTGGACGGCGCCCAGCGCCGCCAGCGACCCAAGAAATCCGCGTCGGTTCATCTTAGAGTTCCTTGACCTTCAGGTTGCAGAACGAGACGGTCGAGTCCGAATGATCCTGCAAGAGCAGGCGCCCTTCGGGAATCTCGCCCCAGTCCTGCGGCTTGCCGTCCGCCGTCTGGCCCCACGTCGCGTACTTCGACGCGCGCACGGCCGCCTTGAACGCGGGCGAGCCGCACGTGTACTCCAGTACCTTCACGCCGTTGAGCCAATGCTCGACCTTGCCGCCCTTCGCGACGACCTTGCCGGTGTTCCACTGCCCGATGCCCTTCAGAAGGCCGTCGGCGTGCGCGGGGATGATGTCGTAGAGCGACGCGGCCTTGCGGTTGCCGTCCACGCCCTTCGAGGAGTCGGGGTGGCCGTTCTCCAGAATCTGGTACTCCTCGCACGTGCCGCGGTTCTGCGTCTCGTCGAGGAAGTACTTGACGCCCGAGTTCGCCGCCTCGGTCAGGCGGAAGTCGAACGAGAACGCAAAGTCGCGGTACTTCTTCACCGTCGCGATGTCGCCTCCGCCGCCGAGCTTCTGGTCCTCCGGCGGCAGCGGAAACCACTTGCCGTTCGCGATGCCGTTCACCGGCCGCATCGTCAGGCACCCGTCCTTGACGAACCAGCCCTTCATCGGAAACGTTTTGAAGCCGTATTCCTTCTTGACGCCGACGAACGTGTCCGTCGGCAGGTTCTGGCCGTCGAAGAGGAGCGTCCAGCCCTCGGCCTTCTCCGCCGCCGTGAGCGTGTTCGCGCCGGCGGGCACGGGCTGCATCTTCGGCGAGACGCGCACCGTGTCGCACACGCCGCGCGCGTAGCCGACGGACTCGGCGAGCCCCTCCAGATTATTCTCGAAGTCGCGCTCGTACTCGAACGAGGCGACGCCGTCGTAGCCGATCTCGGCCAACGCCTTGAAGACCGGGCCGTAGTCAATCGCGCCGCGCGGCAGCGGCACGGTCGTGAAGCTGTTCTTGCCGATCTTCTGCGCGCCGGGCAGGTTGAGCGCGAAGTTCTTCACGTGCAGGTCGAAGATGCGGTCGCCGTACTTGCGGATCGTCTCCGCCGGATCGCGGTCGCAGCCGAACTCCCAGCCGATGTCCATGCAGAAGCCGATGCGCGGGTCGAGGTCCTTCACGAGGCTGTAGCCGTACGCGACGTCCGGGAACATCTGCGGGGCGTTCGGCCCGTGGTTGTGGATCGCGTAGCGGATGTCGAACTCCTTGACGAGCGAGTCGATGTACTCCAGCTGCTTGCGCGAGCCGATGCGCTCCGTCCACTTGTCCGGCCGGCCGGGCGCGACCTCGTAGGGCACGCCGACGATGACCTTCGCGCCGAAGCGGCGGGCGAACTCGAAGTAGCCGCGCACCTCCTCGTTGCTCTTCGTGTAGAGCGGGCCGAGCGCGTAGGGCGTGACGCCGAACTTCGCGCACTTCGCCTTGAACGCCGCGATCTCGTCGTCCGTCGCGGTGTACTTGAGGTGGAAGTCCTTCACGCAGAGATAGTGCAGGTCGACCGCGCGCATGATCTCCAGCGTCTCGTCGAGGCTCTTCTTGTGCATGGTGTAGCCGGCGAGGCCGAGCCTGAACGACATCTTCCACGCCTTCTGGCCCGACGTGTCCTCCACGGCGACATAGGCGGGCCGGCACACGCACGTCCCCTTCTCCGCGCAGGGGCAGGCGGGCGTGGGGGCGGCGACGGACGCGAACGCCGCGAGGGCGGCGGCGGACGCAAGACTGAGTTTCTGCTTCATGGTTGAATGTTCCTTGGTTTTGTTGGTGTTGTCTCGTATCAGGCGAGCGGCTTGATCATCTTTTGGTAGTCGAGCCCCGCCGCCGCGAGGGCCGGACGCAGGTCGTACTTCCCGCGCGCGAACGGCGTCAGCATCGCGTCCGCCGCCGGGTTGCCGGAGACCTCGCGCGCCGCGTCCCAGGCGAGCGTCGCGCCGCCGGCCTTGCCGCGCCCAAGCTCCATGCACATCCGCCCGAGCGAGCAGAACGCCGTCGAGCGGTGCGCCTCCTCGGCCGTCGCGACCGTGTAGCGCGGATCCTCGCGCGCGATCGCCTCCAGCCAGTTCTCGAAGTGGTCGGCGACCGTGCGGAACTTCTCGCCGCCGTGCGCGAGCGCGTCGTCGACGATCTCGCTGGGCTTGAGGTCGGCGAGCAGCTCCGGCCGCGACGCGGCGATCGGGCCGAGCATGCCCGGCGCGACCTTCGGTTCGGGGTCGCTCGGCGTCACCTTCATCGCGCCGCGCGTGCACCAGAGCCAGTCGCCGTTCTCGCCGATGAACTTCACGCCCATCTGGAACTTGTTGTTGACGTGCACGTCCGTGCCGCCGCAGTCGTAGTGAAGGTCATAGGTCGTGTGGACGTTCCAGAGCTTCGTGCCGGAGAGATCCATCCATTCGCACGTGCCGGAGACGGCGCGGGGATCGCAGTTGAGGCCCCACGCCGTGATGTCGAGATGGTGCGCGCCCCAGTTCGTGATCATGCCCCAGCCGTACGGCGCGAGCTGGATCCACCCCGGACGGTCGCCGATGCGCTTGAGGTCCTGCGTGTGGACGCGCGTCCAGTTGTACGGCGCCGTCGGGTCCGTCGGCCCGAGCCAGGCGTCGTAGTTGAGGTTCGCGGGCACCGGCTCCGGTGTGCGGCAGCCGCCCGACTTGTCGAGGCCGATGCCGACCTCCACGCGCGAGATCGCGCCGAGACGGCCATTGCGGACGAGCTGCACGACCTTGCGGAACTGGGGACGCGAACGCTGCCACGCGCCGACCTGGACGACGAGGCCCTTCATCGTCGCGAGGTTGGCGACGACGCGGCCCTCCTGGATCGTCTGCGCGAACGGCTTCTGCAGGTAGATGTGCTTGCCCGCGAGCAGGCAGTCCGTCGCGACGATCGCGTGCTGGTGGTCGGGGATGCAGAGGAGCACGGCGTCAATCGACGGGTCGGCGATCATCTCGCGGTAGTCGCCGTACGTGCGGACGGCCTGCGTGACGCCCAGCTTCGCGTACCGCTCCTCAATCACCTTCTTGCCGTAGGCCGCGCGCTTCGCGTCGAGATCGGCGACGGCCGTGATGACGCAACGGCCGGTGAACTGCTGGACGCCCGGGACGTCCATCGTGTGCGCGATGCGACCGTAGCCGATGACGCCGACGTTGATCTTGCGGTTCGCGACGAAGCCCGTCGCGCAGCCGCTGAACAGCAGCGGCGCCGCGCCGGCGGCGAACGCATTCCGAATGAACTCTCTTCTTTGCATGTGACTCACTTTCGATTAGACTTGAATGGTTAGAACCCGAAGTAGCGCTTCGCGTTGTTGTAGGAGATGTCCTCGACGAGGCCGCCGAGCCAGTCGAGATCGTCCGGAATCTCGCCCTTCTCGACCTCGCGGCCGAGCTTCTGGCAGAGGATGCGGCGGAAGTACTCGTGGCGCGTGTAGCTGAGGAAGCTGCGCGAGTCGGTGAGCATGCCGACGAAGTTGCCGAGGCAGCCGAGCGCCGACAGGGCCTCGATCTGCTTCTTCATGCCGTCCTTCTGGTCGAGGAACCACCAGCCCGAGCCGAGCTGCAGCTTGCCGCGCGTCGGCCCCTTCTGGAAGCAGCCCATCAGCGTCGCGAGCATCTCGTTGTCCTTCGGGTTGAGCGAGTAGAGGATCGTGCGCGGCAGCGCGTCCGCCCGCTCCAGCCGGTCGAAGAGGCGCGACAGTGACTCGGTCACGCTCCAGTCGCCGATGCAGTCGAAGCCCGTGTCGGGCCCCAGCTTCTCGAACATCTTCGAGTTGTTGTCCCGCAGGCAGTTGTAGTGCAGCTGCGCCGTCCAGTTCGCCGCCGCGTCGGCCTTCAGCCCCTCGTAGAGCCACGCGCTCTTGAATTTCAGGGCCTCCTCGGCCGTGACGGCACGCCCCGCGCGCGCCTTCTTGAAGATCTTCGCGACCTCGGCGTCCGTGTAGGGCGCGGCGAAGACCTCGGTGATGCCGTAGTCGGAGACGACGCAGCCCGCCTTCGCGAAGAAGGCGTGGCGCTTCGCCATCGCGCCGAGGAAGTCGTCGTACGTCTTCACGGGCATCTTCGCCGCCGCCGCGAGCCGGTCCATCCAGGCGTTCCAGGCCAGGAGGCTGTCGATCTTCGAGGCCTTGTCGGACCGCCACGCCGGAAGGATCTTCGTGCCGAACGGCGCCTTCGCGATCGCGAGGTGGTGCTCGAGCGAGTCGACCGGATCGTCCGTCGTGCAGACGACGTCGACGTTCGACTTCTTCATGAGGCCACGCGCGGAAAAGCCCTTCTGCTTCAGCTTCGCGTTGCACTTCTTCCAGATGCGCTCGGCCGACGCGCCGCACAGCCGCTCGTTCACGCCGAAGTAGCGCGCGAGCTCGAGGTGCGACCAGTCGAAGAGCGGGTTCTTGACGAGGCGCTCCATCGTCTCGGCGAACTTGACGAACTTGTCGTGCCACGGCGCGTCGCCCGTGCAGTAGCGCTCGTCGACGCCGTTCGAGCGCATCTGGCGCCACTTGTAGTGGTCGCCGCCGAGCCAGACCTGCGCGATGTCAGACCACCGCACGTCGTCGGCGATCTCCTTCGGCGGCAGGTGGCAGTGGTAGTCGATGATCGGCATCTTCGCCGCGTGACGATGGTACAGTTCGCGCGCGGCGTCCGTGTCGAGCAGAAAGTCAGAACCCATGTACTTCATTTTCATGGGGCGCATTATAGCACAATCCCGCCGCAAACGGCAACGCGAAAATTCCAGTGGACAAAATCTTAATCAATTATGATACAATACGCGCATGGAAACGGAACGCTACGGACAACAGCCCTCGGATCTCGACGAACGCCACCTCCAGCTCGGCTGGCTGAAGGGCGTCCGCCATCTCAAGTCGCTTTCCGCGACGGGCTCCTTCTGGCACACGCACGACGCGATCCAGCTGCTCTGCTGCATCAAGGGCGAGTTCGGCTACGAGTTCGAGGCGCGCGAAAGCGTGATCCTGCCGGCGGGGCACTTCATCGTCATCCCCGCCGGGCTCCCGCACCGGCACGTCCAGGCGATCGACCCGGCCGGACACCGCGTCGAGCTGCTGCTCGCCCATCCGCACACGCGACGCCTCCGGCTCGCCGGCCTCGCCTCCCGCGTCTACCGCGACCTGGTCGCGCAGCTGCTGACGCGCCGCTGCCGCCCGATTCCCGTCTCGAAGGAGCTCGCCGCGCTCTTCGCCGAACTCGACGGCTATGCCGCGCGCGGCGCGCGCAGCCTCTCGGCAACCGAGACCGCGCTCGCGCGCACCGTCGCGACGCTAATCCTGCTCCGGGCGGCCGATCCGCGCCGCACACCCGTCGTCCAGGGGTCGACGCGCCTCATGGCGGAAGCCGTCGAATGGCTGAAGGTCCACCACGCCGAGAACGTCCGCATCGACCGCCTCGTCGCCTACATGGGCTATTCGAAGTCGCGCTTCTTCACGCTCTTCAAGGCGCACACGGGCCTGACGCCCTCGGACTGGCTCGGCCGATTCCGCATCCGCCAGGCGCAGAAGAAGCTGCGCGCGACCGCCCTTCCGGTCGCGCAAATCGCGGCGGAGACGGGGTTCGCCTCCCCGCAGTATTTCATCGCCGCCTTCCGCCGCCACACCGGCTTCACGCCGACGCAGTGGCGCCTACATGGGCCGGGCACGTGAAACGCAGCTGCTTCAGCAACGCCGCGCACCCTTCGGCAACATCGTCGTAGGTCGCGTCGAAATTGCCGGTGTACCATGGGTCGGCGATGTCGCGCGCCGTTCCGGCGAACGCCAGCAGCCGGTGGATCTTCGGACGATCCTCCGGATAGACGAGACGATTCAAGTCTGCGATGTTGTAGGCGTCCATTCCGATGAGCAGATCATATTCGCGCGCCTTCGCCGCCGTCAGGAGCCACGCCGCGCGCGGCGCAAAGGGAATGCCCTTCTCGCGCAGCTTGGCGCGCGTGCCCGGATGGATGTCGTTGCCGATCTCGTCCGTGTGCAGCGCGGCGGATTCGACTCCGATGTCCGTGCACCCCGCGCGCCGCACGAGGTCTTTCATGACGAACTCCGCCATCGGCGAACGGCAGATGTTCCCGTGACAAAGGAAGAGGATTTTCAAAATGGACGCTTTCGGAAGAGGTAGATCTTGCTTTCCGTGCCGCGCACGAGACGACCGATGTTCGCGCGGTGCTTCCAGACGACGAAGAGCGCAATCAGCGTGACGAGGACGCACTGCGGCAGGTTCGCCGCGCCCTCCGCGCCAAGCACCGGAAACCAGATTGCGACCGCGAGAAACGCGGCCGCCGAGCAGCTGCCGAGCGAAATGTAGTGCGAGCAGGCGAAGACGACCGCAAAGAGCGCGAACGCCGCGCCGACCAGTCCGGGAATGAGGCCGATCAGCATGCCGAACGCCGTCGCCACGCCTTTGCCGCCCTTGAACTTCATGTAGGGCGTGAGCATGTGACCGACGACGCACGCGACGCCGACCCAGAGCGCCGGGCCGCCGTACGCCTTCGCCGCGAGCGTCGGCAGAAGTCCCTTGAGGACATCGCACGCGAAAGCGAGAAGCCCCCACTTCTTGCCGACCGTGCGGAAGACGTTCGTCGCGCCGATGTTCTTCGAGCCGACCGTCCGCACGTCCACGCCGCGCAGGCGACCGATCAGGTAGCCGAACGGAATTCCGCCGACGAGATAGGCCGCAACAATCCAAATCAGTTCACGCATTTGAAGTTCCTTTCACCTGAGGGCATGATCCTTGCCAATGTATTCGCAGGGCGCACGATCCGCGCAGAGTCCGCGCAGGAACTGGACGCCGTACCAGACATGACTCGCGACAATGCCAAACGCCACGAACAGAGCGTCCAGCGGCTTCAGGCTAAACGACGAGACCGCCACCAAGGCGAAGTAGAGCGCCAACGGCGCGCCGCACACGGCAAGCGCGGACGCGGGGAGCCCCCCCGCCGCCGTGCCGCCCGCGACCAGCGCAAGCCCGACGAGATAGCCGTCGAAGAGCGTCGGCACGAAATACGCGAACCGCCGCGAGTTCGACGGGAACCGCTTGCAGAAATAGCCCCGGTGGAAGCCATAGCGGCCCAGCTGCCGGAGATGCGGCAGGAAGAGCGGACGCCGATGGTGGTAGACAATCACCCACGGATCGTAGACGATGCGCTTCCAGCTGTCGATGATGTCCTTGCAGAGCAGCGTGTCCTCCCCCGGCCAGAAGTCCGTGCGATAGCCGCCAATCTTGTCAAGGACATCCTTTCGGACGAACAGGTTGCAGCTCGGATAGTCGTCGACGTCCTTTCGCACGCCGCCCGCGCGGTAACGGTAGTTGTAGTTGCCGGAGACGAGGAAGCTGTCGTAAACGCGTCCGCCAAGCGCGGCGCGGCGGCTGTCGCCGGGCGGCGTCACGCCGGGCCCGCCCACCGCGCCGATGTCGCGGTCGCCGAAATACTTCACGGCGTATTCGATCCAGTGCGCGTCGGGGTAGGCGTCGTCGTCGATGAACGCGACAATCTCGCCCTTCGCCGCGCGGATGCCGAGGTTTCGCTTCTCGGCCGGGCGCACCTTGCCCGTCGGGAGATAGCGGACGCGCGCGTCGTCGGTCGCCGCCGCGTCAGCCGACTGTCCGTCGGGAAGGACGATGACCTCCCAGTTCGCGTAGCTCTGGCCCCTGATCGCCGCGAGGCATTCGTCGAGCAGGACGCTCGTCTTCGGGCAGGCAATCACGATCGAGACGAGCGGCTCTCGGTCGAGCTTCTGCGGGATGAGGCATTTCGAGTAGTAGTCGAGGATCCGAAGCCGGTAGAAGACGGCCAGCGTGTCCATCACCATCTTGTAGACGGTTTCGGCCTTGAGCGCGCCGAACTTGTTGCCGAACTTGATGACGACGGGAGCCTCGGCAATCTTCGCGCCCCGCTGCGCGGCGATGGCGAGAAGCTCCAGGTCGAACGCATACGCCTTCACGAGCATCCGCTCCAGCGCGTAGCCGAGGATCTCGCGCCTGAAGAGCTTCATGCCCGTCTGCGTGTCGGTGATCTTGAGACCGAACGCGAGGCGCACGAGCGTGAAATAGCAGAAGCTCACGAGCCGCCGGTGCCACGGATACTGCACGACGGAGCGCGGATGGCGCTTGGAGCCGACAACGATGTCCGCCGCCTTGACGGCCATCTGCTCGAAGAACTGCGGCGTCTGCTGGGGGTTGATGTCGAGGTCGCCGTCGAGGAGCATCACGTAGCGGCCGGTCGACGCCTCGAACCCAGCCCGGAGCGCGGCGCCCTTGCCGCCGTTGCGCGGGCAGACGACGGGCTTCAGCGTGACGTGCGCATACCCAGCCGTGCTGAAGCCCCGGAGAATCGCGTCCGTTCCGTCGCCGCTGCCGTCATCGACGGGCACGAGTTCCGTCTCGACGCCGTGGCGCTCGAACAGCTCGGCGACGGCGCGCAGGTTCCCCTCGGCCTCGGCAGCGAGTCGGTAGAGGGGCATGATTACGGAGAGACGGCCGTTGCCGACCGTCTCCCGCGTGAGTTTCCATTTCTCGTCGAGTTTCGTCACGCCTCCTGCGGCGCCTCCTCGTCGAGAATGACGATCTTGAACTTGACCGTGACGCCACGCCCAAGGTCGATCTTCGGCTCGTAGACGCCGACTTCGCGGAGCGCGTCGTCGAGCTCGAGCTGATGACGCTCGATCTTGACGCCGCGGTTCGCCTCGATCGCCGCGAGGATGTCCGTGACGCTGACCGCGCCGTAGAGCTTCTTGCCGTCCGTCGTGTGGGCGGAAACGGTGATCTCCAGCTTCTCGAGCTTCTTGGCAAGTTCGAGCGCGGCCTTCTTCTCCTCGGCGGCGCGCGCGGCGCGCTCGGCCTCGAGCTTCTTCAGGCGGCGCTTCGCGGCTTCCGTCGCGACGGCGGCGAGTCCCTTCGTGAAGAGGTAGTTGCGGGCGTAGCCGGGGGCGACCTTGACGATCTCGCCGGCCTTGCCGAGCTTCTTCACGCTGTCCATGAGCATGACTTCGATGTGCTGTGCCATTTGTCTGCTCCTTCCCTTAGGCCATGAGGCCCATGTTGCGGGCGCGCTTGACGCCCTGGCGGATCTGGCGCTGCTGCTGCGAGGTCACCCCCGTGATGCGCGCCGGCAGGATCTTGCCGTAGTCGGTGATGTAGTACTTCAGCGTCTCGATGTCGTTGACGTCGATCGCGTCGCTCTTGCGGAGCGGCGGACGCTTCCTCGCGGCGAACTCCTCGCCGGCCGAGCTGTTGGATTTCTTGAAAGCCATTTTCGGTTTCCTTACGATTGAAGTTGATTAGAACGGAATGTCAGAGGAATCGCCCTCGGACGCCTCGGACGCGACCACCGGCTCCGCCACGGGCTGCTTCGGACCGCCTCCAAGGCGGTCGCCCTTCGGCAGAAACTTGATCGTGCTCGCGCGCACCTTGAGCTTCTGGTGCTTGACGCCGTCCTTCTCCCAGCAGTCCATCTGGAGCCGACCGTCGACGAGAACGGAACTTCCCTTCGACAGGTACTGTCCGCAGAGCTCGGCAAGCTTGTCCCAGGCGTCGACATCGACGAACACGGGAAAGTCCTGCACGTTGCCGTTGCGGTCCCTCCGGCGCTCGTTGATGGCGAGACCGAGGCGCGCGACCTTCATGCCGCTCGTGCCGGTCACGCGCACGTCCGGGTCGCGCGTGAGGTTGCCCATCAGGATCACTTTGTTGAAAGACGCCATCGTGGCACTCCCTCTTGACTTAGGCCTCGATCTTGGCGGCGAGCGCCGCGGCGGCCGCCGCGTCCTTCTTCGCCTGGATCTCGGCGCGCTCGGCGCGCTCCTGCGCGATCTTCGCCTCGCGACGGTCGTCGACCGCGAGAATCTGCACGCGGAACACGTCCTCGACGAGGTGGTAGCGGTTGACGAGCTCGTCGACCTTGGCCGGATCGAGCTCAAGGCGGACCTTCACGTAGGTGCCGCGGTCGCGCTTCTTCATGGGCCGCGAGAACGTGCGCCCGCCGAGGACGACCTTCTCCAGGACGTTGCCGCCGAGGCGCGTCACTTCCGCAAGCGCCTTTTCGAGCGGGGCTTCGACCGCGTCGTCCTTGGCGACGCCGACGAAGATGTAGAGAGCATCGTACTTCTTCATTACTTCTTCTCCTCCTTCTTGTCAGCCGCGCCGGCTTCCTCTTCCTTGCCCTTCTTGATGACTTCCGGCGTCTTCGCCGCGTCCGTCGCCGCAGCAGCCGCCGCGCCGCCCGCCGCCGGCACGTCATCCGGCGCCTTGACGACCGCGAGCGCCAGCTCGCCGCGCGTCACGACCGTGTACTTGTCGCCGAGCTTGAGGTCGCGCACGAACAGCGTCTGGTCAAGGTCGAGCGCCGACACGTCGACGTCGAACTTCTCCGGGATGTCCGTCGGGAGGACGTCGATGTCGATCGTGCGGAGCACCTGCTCGAGGACGCCGCCGCCGAGCTTCACGCCCTTCGCCTCGCCCACGAGGTAGAGCGGCACCGTGATGCGCACCTTCTCGGACAGCGAGACCTCGCTGAAATCCACGTGAATGGGCGTGCCCTTGAGGACGTCGTTCTGCATTTCGCGCAGAAGCGCCGGGACTTCCCGCCCGTCCATGTCAAGCGTCACGAGAACCTGCTTGCCCGTGCGCCCGCGCATGGCCATCATGAAGTCGTGCTCCGGAAGCTTCACGAGCTCCGTGCCGCCCTTCTTCATCTTCATCACCGAACCGGGAATCATCCCCGTGCGGCGCAAACGGCGGACAGCCGCCGTACCCTGTTCGGTACGTGCCTCCGCCTTGATCCGAATCTGATCCATTTTTGCCTTTTCTGGTAATTCTCCGCAATACTCTCGCGCACCCGCGCTACACTCTTACGGCCAAAACGGCAGATAGTATACCAAAATCAGCCGTTATCGGTCAAACGACCGCCGGCCTCACTCGTAGCGCAGGCAGTCGATCGGGTTGAGCTTCGACGCGCGGTAGGCCGGGTAGAACCCGAAGAACATCCCGACGAACGCCGAGAAGAGGAAGGAGTAGACCGCCGACGAGACCTCGATGACGATCGGCCAGTGGTTGATCTCGCCGATCGCCTGCGCGACGCCGACCCCGACGCCGACGCCGATCGCGCCGCCGACCGTCGAGAGGACGACCGCCTCCAGGATGAACTGCCAGAGGATGCACGCCGGCGTCGCGCCAATCGCCATGCGCAGCCCGATCTCCTTGATGCGCTCCGTGACCGAGACGAGCATGATGTTCATGATGCCGATGCCGCCCACGAGGAGGGAAATCGCCGCGACGGCCGTGAGAAGCACCGTCATCAGCCCCGTCACCGAGCCGATCGTGTTCATGATCTCCGTCGTGTCGCGCGTCTCGAAGTCGTCGTCCTCGTAGTCCGCGAGCTTGTGCCGCTGGCGCAGGAGCGCCGTCACCTCGCGCTTCGCCTCGGCCACGTCGTCCATCGAGTTGAGCGAGACGTTCATCATGTTGATCGAGCGGAACTTCGAGCGCTGGAGGACGCGCCCGACCGTCGTGTAGGGCGCCATCACCGTGTCGTCCTGGTCCTGGCCCCAGCCGTTCGCGCCCTTCGACGCGAGGACGCCCACGACCTTGAACGGCATCGCGCCGATGCGGATCGTCTGGCCGACGGCGTCCTCGTCCTCGGCGAAGAGGTTGCTCTTCACGGTCGTGCCGATCACGCAGACGCGCCGCGAGGCCCGCTGCTCGGACTCCTCGAAGAACCGGCCCTCCGCGACCTGCCAGTTGCGGATCTCCGGCATGTCGCAGCTCACGCCCGAGACGCGCGCGTTCCAGTTGCGGTTCTCGCGGATGAGCTGGCAGCTGACGTTCACCGTCGGCGAGACGGCCGCGACGAGGTGGCCGAGCTCCCGGCGGATCGCCTCCGCGTCGCCCGCCGTCATGGTCTGGCCCGCGCCCATGCCGCTCTTGACCTGCCCCTTGCGGTGACGGTCGGGAAAGACCATCATGAGGTTGTTGCCCATCGACGAGATCTCCCGGACCATCATCGTCGAGGCGCCCTTGCCGATCGCGAGGACGGCGATCACCGCCGCGATGCCGACGATGATGCCGATGCACGTGAGGAGCGCGCGCGTCTTGTTGCGGAGAATCGCGAGAACCGCGACCTTGAAGATCATTCCGAGGTTCATGACGGACGCATTATACCAAAATCGGCCCACTCACAGGGCGGGGTTCTGGAACTCTCGCACGACGTCGAGGAGCTGCTCCGCGAGGTCGGGGTCTTCCTCGAACATGTTGACGTTGTCCGAGTAGGTGTTGTTGCAGAGGTTCGCCTTGACGGCGATGAAGCGGTCGTGCGACGCCTTCTTGGACGACTTGAACGTCTTCTCGCGGTCGAGGACGCCGAAGTTGACGAGGTTCTGGAAGATGTCGTTCGCCTCCTTCGGGTCGATCTGCAGGCGGAACGTCTTGATCTGGCCCCAGTCGTCGTCCTTGTGCCGCTTGGCGAAGTCGTTCGAGACGAGTTCGCTCGTGCCCTTCTTCACGAGGACGAGTCCGTTGCCGTAGATCTCGACGCCGATGCGGCGAATCGGCTCGCGGCTCATGTTGTAGTAGTGGATGATCACCCAGTTGAGCGAACTCTCCTTCACCGTGATGTACGGGTCGACCCAGAACGGCCCGCAGCCGGAGAGGGACGCAAGAAGCAGGAAGGACAGGACAAGAAGAACAGACTTCAATTTCATGCCGCGTATTATACCAAAGAACATGAACGGGCGCGTAGCACACGCCCCCATGGTCGATCGGCGGTCTGCCGCATCGGCTTTACGTCATCGACCGACGTGCCGCTGCGCCTACAAGTACCAGACCGGCAAGGCCAACAGGTTTTCCCGCAGATGCAGGGGCGCCGCGCAATTGCAGACCACCGCCCCTTGTCCCCGAACCTTGTTCTTCACCTTGTCAAGAATGACGAAAGCCTCGGCGTCATTGGCCTTTGGCGAAGATTCCTTCTTCACCTCAATCGGATAAAGGACGCCGTTTTCCTCAATGACAAGATCGATTTCGCATTCGGCTTCCACCTTCCGCCCCTCGCGCGTCACGCGGATCTTGTCCCGGCCTCGATAGTACGAAACGAAATCGCGGTATTCAAGCCCGGCATTCGAGAATCCCTTAAGGATTTCGGAAACGACAAAGCTCTCGAACACGGCCCCGGCCATCGCGCCGCAGGCAAGTGCTTCAGGCGACAGCCAACGCGTCAGGTAAGCGACGAGCCCCATGTCCCGAAAGTGAAGCTTCGGCGCCCGGATGGTGCGCTTCAGTTCAGACGACGCATAGGGCGGCAGCAAGGAGACAATTCCCGACGTCTCCAAAATCGAAATCCAGCTCTTGACCGTACCGACATCCTTTCCGATTTCGTCCGCAATGTTCGAATAGTTCAGAACCTGCGCCGTGCGCGAGGCGACGGCAACCATGAACTGGCGAAAGGCCGTCAAGTCGTGAACGGCCTTGAGGCTTCGGACGTCGCGTTCCAGATACGTCTTCACGTAGTCCGCGTAATACGCATTCCAGTCCTGTTCGGGATCTTGCAGTGCCGGATATCCGCCGCGATGGATGATCGGCCAGATTCCCCCCGGATCCTTCGCCGTCTTCGCCCGAGCATGAACATACTCGTCAGTCGGCAAGACACGCTCGCAAAAGGCATCTCCTTGTAGCTCCCGCAATGACAGGCCATTCATCTCCAAAATCCGCACTCGCCCGGACAATGATTCGCTCACGCCCTGCATCAGCTGATACGGCTGAGACCCCGAAAGGCAATAGAGCCCCTTCCGGTTCCTGTTCCTGTCCGCCTCCTGCTTGATGAATCGGAAGAGAATCGGCGCGTGCTGCACCTCGTCAATCGTCACCGGCGGAGGATTGAGCTGGATGAACGTGCGCGAATCCGTCTTTGCCTGTTCCTCCAGAAACGGGTCGTCAAGCGTCACATAGCGCCGATCCGGAAACAGGTGCTCAATCAGGGTCGACTTGCCGACCTGCCTCGGCCCCGTGACCAATACCGTGTTGCTCGTCTCCATCGCGTGCGCCAGCAACTTGTCCATGAAACGCGGAATATACATGTCTCGCCCTCTCTTCTGACAGATTTCGATTTTAATTCCAGATTTGCCAACACTGGAATTATATCAAATCTCGCTTCGTTTGTCTGCCGCACACCGACGCCTCCGTTCATCGGCAGATTTCCCTGCGCCCCAACAAGTGAACATCCGACATTGGTTTCGCGCCAAGAATTTTCCGAACAAGATTCGCATTTAGACGAAAGGCGCACCACCTTACATCTGTTTCATCTGTTTTTATAAGCGAACTTGACAGCAGCCGCGAAGGTTTTATGAGCGTTCATTTGAATCACGCGAATCATTTAGGGCCTGTCCCCCAAAACGCTCTGCTTCATTTCCGCAGCGACTTTATTGACGGCGAGGGGAAGGTCGAGATCATGGAGGCCCTGATAGGAGGTCGCCAGCCATTCAGGCGGAACCTGTTCGACCACATCGCAACTCAGCATGCCGGTCTGCCACTGGTACTGGGCATAGAACTGCCCCATCCAATTCGGCGCGAAACCCCTTAAGGGTGCACCCGGCTTCAGCTCCGTCGGCTCTTCGCGCCGATAGTAGTCCATCAGCCCCGCCGGTCCCAATGTCGCCAAATAGACATCGCCCTTGTCGATGTACGCACGCGTCTGGCTTTTCATGTACGTGCGCACGAAGTCGATTCCATCCACCGCAGGGGCGACATCTTGCAACCGTTCGAAGAGAGCCCCTTGTGTCTCTGCAATCTCCTGAAGATAGGAAGCGTCGTATGGATGCGTCATTGGCGAACCTCCCGGACAAGATCTGAGAACAGTCGTTCCAAGCGATTAAAGGACGGATCGGCAATCAATTCACGCATTTTCGTACGCGCCGCACCATCCCGCATTTCATACGACTCATGATGTTCGGCAAAGCGCACCGCTTGACGGAATTCAGGCAACGACCGCAATTGCTCATAGGCCTTCGGAGATTTGACGACGTACTGAACGCCAAACCCACCCAGTTTCAAGAGGTCGGGCAGGCAATCGGCATCAACCTCGTCCCGCACAAAAGCCTTGACAATGTAGAAATAGGAGGCATCGGCGCGCCATCCGACCTGCACATCGCATGCTCCCGTATCGATGCCAAATTTCTCGATAAAAGACGGAGCCCGCCGACGGTAGGCCGCAGATTCGTCGGCATCTCGATGCTTCATCAGTTCAGCCACCCAAGCAAACACTTTGTCCGTATGTCGGAAGTCCAGGACATTGAGGCCGTTCAAGTCCAAATCGAAAGCGTGAACCCATCCGTCTTGCGACTTCGGACGGTAAACAGCCCATTCACTGGCCAGTTCAGGCGAATCGGTCATGTAAAAGCCCTTGCCAAAATCATGACGAACATCGCCAAGCCCATATTCAGGCTTGACTTCCGCGTTCTGACTGCCATGATAGAGCCGCTTTACCATGTAAATATGATATCAAATCCCGCAGCCCCGCGCAACCCACCCTTTGCTGACTAAACTTTTTTAGATACGGAACTATCTTTTTTGGGAAAACCTGTGGTATACGGTAAGGAGGCCCGCTCGCCCATATTCGCCCGAATCAGGCCCGTTCGCAGACAATCTCGTCCACCGTGCGCACGTCGTCTGCGGGATTGTAGTTGAGACCGACATAGTAGACCGGCACCGCCATATCGACGAACCGCGCGGCGTAGTTGCGCGCACGACACTGCTTCAACGCGGCTGCGGCGGACTGTCCGTACTTGAACTCAAAGACGTAAATTCCCTTCTCGGTCGTCAGCACGGCGTCGGGACGCCCTGTCGCGTGCTGCGGCTCGCTCAAGGGACTGCCGCACCTCCTGGTTCGGTATGCGAAGGCCAACCAGTTCGTCGTCCAGACGCTTCTCGATCGTGAGATACCCCCCTTGGTAGAGCAGCGAGACGGCCGACGCCTCCAGCGCGTCCGGCGCATCGAGCGTCGACAGGGCAAATGCGGATGCAAAATCGAGCGGCGACTTGTTCGCCGCCTTCAGCACGTCATAAAGCAGCGTCGAGCCGGCGGTCGCCTCCCACCAACCCCTCAGTTCGCGACTGGAGAGCGCTCGCCCAAGCGAGACGGGATTGACGACTTTCACGAGGCGCTTAGGCGAGAACTGGTAGGAATCGTACCATGCCAGCAGCTGGGCAAACGCCTGTTCGTAGGAAATGTGCCGCTCGTCGGCGAACGACTGGATGTGCCCGTGGAAATACGTTTCCAGCTCTTCGTGCGTATAGCCGACGAGATCGGCCGCTCGCGCGTCGAGCGAGAGGTCGGTCGGGTTGTTGAACGCGGAGAAGATGGAGGTCTTCGCGAACTTGCTGACGCCCGTCACCATCAGGAAGCGCATGTCGCCGCAATGCGACTTCGCGATGACGTAGAAGTCGTGGAGCGCCTTGCGCACGGCGGGAATCTGCGCGCGCAGCTCGTCGCCGTCGAGCAACCCCGCGATGGGCGCATCATACTCGTCGATGAGCAATGAAGGACGGGATACGTCTCCGTCTCCCAGTCCCAGTCCGTCTTCTCAATGGCCAAACCCCTAAAAAGCTCGCGCCGCCCCTGGAAGAGCGCCTTCAGCGTCGAAATGAGCAGCGACTTGCCGAAGCGACGCGGACGCGGAAAGAAGTAGATCCCGTCCGCCGTCGGCTTCGCGATTTCGTAGATCTGCGCCGTCTTGTCGACATACACAAACCCCCGCCCAATCAGCGTCGGGAAGTCGTAGATCGAGGTGTTGATCGGTTTCAGCTCTGTCGTGTGCGTCATGACATGCGTATTATACCATAATCAACCCCTCACCCACGCCGTCACCACGTCACCTCGGCGAAGCCAGACGCGGGGACGGGCAGACGGACGAGCCCGGCCGCCGGCGCGGCCGTCCCGGCGGGCCTCCCGAACACGTCGAAGAGCCGAACCGTCGCCGGGCGCGCCGCGAAATCGACAACCATCCCCTCCGCGCCCGTCGCATTGACGAGAACGACCGTCCGGTCAGGTTCGCCCGTGCGCACGGCCACATCGCCCGAATAGGACGTGGCGACACGCTCGGTTTCGCTTTCCCCCTCGACCCACGTGTAGCCGCTCTCGGCGTGGTGCGGCGTGAAACGCCCTTTCACGAGCGCGTCGCGGTGGCGGCGCGAGAAGTCCAGCCAATGGCGGATCACCTCCCGGTGGTCGGGACGTATCCTTGCGAGAACCATCGAATACTGGATCGTCGAATAGAGCGCGTTCAGAATCGGCAAGGCCGCGCCCTCCGGCGTTTCGTCCTTCGACCGCATTCCTAATGTCGCCCCATGACAGAGAGGGACTTGGTCGGCTAAGCGGGAATCAGGCCGTCTGTCAGCAGCGCCCGGCCGCACGCGCCGTAGCAGTTGCGCGGCGTCACCGAGAAGACGGTCGGCACGCCCTTCGGCAGCTCGTGGACGCCGAACAGGCATTCGCCGCCCGTGCCGGCACGCGATTCCGGCAAGTCGTACCCGACCGCCAGCACGGCGGCGCGCCGCACTTCCCGTCCGCCCGCAAACGCCTGCACGACGTAGTCGAAGACGCGCGACCCGGCGACGGACTCGGCCTGCGGGAACGAGACGCGCACCACCGGCCGCCCCACAAGCCCCGGCCCCGCGCACGGCGGCTCCTGCGGCGGGATTTCCGCCATGGCCCGCGCCACGGCGGCGAACTGCGGCGCCGGCCACGCCAGCCGGCGGCGGCTGAAGTCGAAGTCGCCGCCCAGGCGCGCCGGCACGGGCACGATCCAGTCAGGCCCCAGCGGCTCGTCGAACGACAGCGACCGGCGCCGGACGGCCAGTCGGTCGGCGTAGACCTCGACGAACAGGCAGCCCCGCCCATCGTTGCCGACCTGCGGCGGACACTTCATGCGCTGGCTCGCATACTCCGGGCCATAGGGCGCGCCGCCGTTGTCGTACGGCACGCCCGGATAGCACGGGCCTGCCTCCGCAACCGACCCGCAGCCGATGGACGTGAACGCGCCCTGCCAGACGGAGCGCTCGTCGCAGAGCGTGTTGTGGGAATGCCCCGAAAGCGCGACCGCCCGGGGAAAGCCCGCCAACGCCGCGCTGGACTCCGACTCGGCGACAGCACCGCCGACCTCGCTGTAGCACGTGTGCGCCGGATGGGCGTGCTGGACGTAGAAGAAGGGGCGGTCCGCCGGCAGATCCCTCGCCAGCGCGCGGATGCCGGCGCAGATGTCCGGGCTGTGCCACGTGCCCGGACGCGGATACTGGCAGCCGATGAACGTCACGCCCTTCACCTCGCGCCGCCAGACGAGCCGGTAGTCCTCACGGAAGATCCGCTTCCAGTTCGCCTCCAGGTGCGCACGGTCATAGTCAAGGCGAATCCGGCGCAGCTCCGCATCCGGGATGCCGTCCCAAAGGCCCGGCCACTGCCCGACCTCGTGGTTGCCCGTCACCAGCAGGCGCTCGACGCGGCGGCCGTCGGCGGCGACCGACCGGGGAAAGACCTTCTCCCAGACGGCGGCCAGCGCCTCCAGCTCGCTCACGCGTCCGGTGTGCGCCATGTCGCCCGGAAAGACGACCGCGTCGGCGCCGAGCGAATCGAACCAGCGCAAGGCCCGCTCCAGGTGCCGCTCCTGATCGGCAAGGCCACGGCTGTTGGCGTCTCCCCAGTCCTTGACGATGTGGACGTCCGACGCCACGCCAAACCGCAGCAACGGCCCTTTCCCCGCGATCTCGCCCACGTTCGCCGGCGCGCCCGGAGCCATGCCCGCGTGCGCGAAGCCGGGCGCGAGCACGGCGGCTGCGCAGCCGCCGCCCAGAAAGCCTCTCCGCGTCATCCCAGATGCGACCTCCCGCAAAAGAATTTTCCGTAGCATATTCTCGTTCCCTCCTTTACCAGTCCCCACAGATCCCACAGGTGGATGAGCCTGTACCTGACGGCGAAGCCGCCCCACCCTCACCACGTCACCTCGGCGAAGCCGGACGCGGAGACGGGCAGGCGGACAAGCCCGGCCGCCGGCGCGGCCGTCCCGGCGGGCTTTCCGAACACGTCGAAGAGCCGAACGGACGACGGCTTCGCCGCGAAGTCGACGGCCATTCCCTCCGCGCCCGTC
>CAKURH010000003.1 GCA_934675625.1 uncultured Kiritimatiellota bacterium | reverse complement strand
TCCGCTGTTGACAAAACCGCGCGGAGAATACGCGTCCGAGGAGGTCAAATGAGCCTTAAGTTAGCGGCATTCGGGTCAGACCCCAGTGGTACCTTCAGCGGAAGCGCATCAACGGCGATCCCCACGGGCAGGCACCGCTCCTGTGGCTTTGCACAGAGCTCCTCCAGCCATGAATGGAAAGGACGGCGTCTGCCCGAAGTGCGGCTACCGCGCCTGATCGGTGCCGGTCGGGGCGCGTGGCGGTCAGGGGTGGCGCTTCTGGTGGCGGCGGCGGTAGTCGCCCGGCGTCATCTTGCGGTGGGCGCGGAAGGCGCGGATGAAGTGGGCGTGGTCGCAGAACCCCGTCTCCAGCGCGATGTCGGCGATGCAGCGGTCGGTCGTCGCCAGCAGCTTCCGCGCCGCCGCGAGCCGGAGGCTCGTGAGGAATTCGAGCGGCGTGCAGCCAAGCGTCTGCTTGAAGCGGCGGCGAAAGTTCGTCTCGGACATGTGCGCGAGCCGCGCGCAGGCGGGGATGGACGTCCGCTCGGCGTAGTTCGCCTCCAGATGTCGGAGGACCGGCTGGAGGCGCGCCCAGTCGTCGCGGGGTGAGCTCTCGGAGTCATCCGTGTCGCGGTAGATGACGCTCGCGGTGCCGATGACGCGGCCGTGTCCGTCGAAGACGGGGAACGTCGAGACGCGGCGCGGATGGGCCGACCGGTCCGCCGTCTTCATGTTCAGCGCGCCGACGAGGGGCTTCTGCGTCTCGCGCACCCGGCGGTCGCGCGCCATGTACGTCTCCGCCAGCGGCGCCGGCAGGATGTCGGACGAACGGCGCCCGAGCGCGGCGGCCTCGTTCGGCACGTTGCAGATCTCGCAGTTGCGCGGGTTGAGCGCCATGATGCGGTCTTCGGCGTCCTTCAGGTAGAAGGCGACCGTCGGCACGGCGTCCATCATCGCCTTCAGGAGGCGGACGCCCGGCCCGGCCGCCGTGAGGAACCGTTCCTGGAGGGCTTTCGCCGATTTGCGATTTAATCTCGGTTTCATGGTTGAATTATACACAATGTTGGGTGAAATAATCAAGCGGCGGGCTTGCAGGTTTGATACACTATTCACCGTTGTCAGACTGTCTCGTAAACCACCCACTCAAAAAGGAGTCCCTTCCATGATGTGCAGAAGAAGCAGAAGTCTTGTCGGCGCGGCCGCCGCCCTGTTGGCGTGTCCGCTCGTTGCCGGGACCTGGTATGTCGACGCGGCGCGTCCGACGGACGACGGAGACGGCCTGACGCCCGCGACGGCGAAGCGGTTCATCCAGTCCGCCGTGACCCTCGCCGAGGCGTCGGACGACGCCGAACGAATCGTCAAGGTCGCGCCCGGCACGTATGCGGACGCGGAGGGCGTGCAGACGGACGCGACGGGCGGGCGGAGCCGCGTGGTGATCTCCCGTCCGCTGACGCTGGAATCGACGGGCGGCCGCGACGTGACCTTCATCGACGGCGCGCCGGACGCATCGTCCGCCTTGGGTCTTGGCACGGCGGCGGTGCGCGGCGTCTTCGTGCGCAGCACGGCATTCGGCACGGTCATTCGAGGCTTCACGTTCCGAAACGGCGCGACGGCCGCGCGCCAATCGTTCGCGGCGTTGGCCGCCGGTGGCGCCGTTGCGTTTGACCGCGCAGAGGACGAGGCCGCCGTCTACGTGAAGGACTGCGCGGCCGTCGACTGTGCGGCTTCGTTCGGCGGCGCGTTCGCGGGCGTCGTGGCGATCCGCTCGCTGGCCCTGCGCTGCCACACGGCCGGCACATCGGTCGGCGGCGCCGCGCTCTATGACTGCCGGGCCTACGCCTGCGTCTTCGACGCGTGCGGCGCGCGCGACAGCTACAACGAACACATCCTGCGCGGCGATGGCCCTTACGTGAACTGCACGGCAGTCGGCAACTCCGGCAGCCTGCTGCGGACGAGCGCGAACCAGCGGATGTACAACACGCTCTCGTGCCTCGCGACGCGGCAGGAGTTCGACGGCACAAACAACGGCGGCGACTACCTGATCGTGAGCGCGAGCGCCGGCCTGGGCACGGTGCCGAACAACAAGGTGGTGAACCGCGTCGCGGACGAGTCATTGCTGGCGCCGCTGAACGGCGACTACCGGCCGGTGCAGGGCGGCCCTGCGGACGGCTTCGGCGATCCGCAGTACTGCGGGCTGGGCTGGATTCCCGAGGCGGATCGCGGGCTCGACTACAACGGCGCGCCGTTCGACGTCTCGGGCGGGGCGGGGTCGATCCACTGCGGCGCGGTGCAGACGGCGGCGGCCGCGCAGGGCGGCGCGGTCGTCTGGCCGCGCGTCCTGCCGACGACGGGCGGGGCGAGCGTTTCGCTGAACCTGTTTGCGCGGACGGCGGCGTGGCCCGCGCAGGTCTGGGTGCCGGTCGCGTCCGACGTCTTCGCCGTGACGAACGCCGAGGCGACAGCCCCCGTGCGCTTCCCGTCGGCGGGCGGCTTCTGGCAGACGATTCCCGCGTCCGGGACGCTGACGCTCGTGCCCGTGTCCGCGACGGCGCAGCTCGCCGTCGGCCCGGACGAAACGTACACGGACATCCAGGGGGCGGTGGACGCGGCCTCCGACGCGGCGGACGCCTTCACGGTCATCACGGTCGCGCCGGGTGACTACGGGCCGGTTTCGGTTTCCGGGAAAAACGTCTTCATCCGCTCGTCCGGCGGCAAGGCCGTCACGACGATTCGGGGCGTGAAAGACGCGGACGCGACGGACGAGGACGTGGGCTGCGGCCCGGCGGCGAAGCGGTGCGTGACGGTCACGCCGGGAGACCGGCTCGTGGCGCTTGCGGGCTTCACGCTTGCGGACGGCGCGACGGACATTTGGGACGGCACGACGGGCACGGCGGACAACGCCGAGACGTGGGGCGACGCGGCGAAGGCCGGCGGCTTCTTCGTCGCGGCGGACAAGGCGCAGGGCTTTGACATGACGCGCGTCCAGCTGCTCGACAGCGACGTCGTGGACTGTGCGGGCGGCAACGCGGCGGCCGTCTGGGGCGGCTGGCTTCAGCGGTGCGTGATTCGCGGCAGCGCCCAGCCGACGGGCGGCAATTCGGTCGTGCGTCAGGCGATTCTCTCGTCGTGCTACCTCTACGAGAACGACTTCAGGAACAATCAGCTGCTGGCCAACGGATGCGAGGCCAATTGCTGCACCGTGTCCGCACGGTATCAGGGCGTGTGGAAGAGCGTGGCCTCGGTGTCGAGCTTCCTTCAGGGTGTCGTCGTCTGCGGCGGCAAGCTCGAGAAGGCGACGCCGACCGTCGGCTCCGTCTTCGACCAGAACCCGTACGCGATTGCCGTGACGGGCGGCTTCACGACGGATGCGGCCCTCGTGGCCAATCCCGACGGCGGCTTCGGCCGTCTCTTGGCGGGTTCGGCGGCGATCGGCGCGTGGGACGTGGCGCAGAAGGCCGCGATCAGCCTGCCTGCGCCGTGGACGGTTCTCGTGGACGACCTGGAGGGGAATCCCGTCGAAGTCGTGGCGGGGAAGGTGACGGCGGGCGCGTTCCAGACGCGCTACGAGCCGAAGGACGTCTATGCGGACGCGGCGCGTCCGGACGACAGCGGCGACGGCCTGACGGCGGCGACGGCGAAGCGGACGCTGGCGGGGGCGCTCGCGGTTGCCGGCTGCGGCGACACGCTGCATCTGGCGGCCGGCACGTATGCCGAGGGCACGATGACGCAGCTTCAGCCGCTTGTCGACGGCAAGAGCTTCGCCGTGCCGGCGCGCGTCTGCGTGCGGGAGCAGATGACGCTGGCAGGTGCCGGGTCCGACCAGACGACGATTCGCGGCGGCTTCGTGGCGGAGGGCGCGGGCGAGCTTGTCCGTGGCGTTGTCCTGATGGCCGGCGCGACGCTGAAGGGCGTCACGGTCGCGGACGGGCTCTGCCAGACGAAGGCGACCGCGACGGATGACGGCTGCGCGGCGGGCGTTCTGGCGGACGCGACGGCGACCGTCGAGGACTGCGTGATCGAGAACAGCCATTCGTATCAGTACGGCGCAGTCGTCGGCGGCACGTTCCGGCGGTGCGTGTTCCGCAACAACTGGGCGATGGGCGGGGCGTATTCCGTCGGCTGGCTGCGCGTCGCGGAGAACTGCCTCTTCACGGGCAATCGCGGCGGCAGCCTCCTGAAGGGCTACGAGCGGATCGACAGCTGCACGTTCCTCAATGACAACGCAAGCCTCGGCAACGCGACGCGCGCCTACTCGTTCGGCGAGGCGGCGGACGGCGCGGTCATCCGCAACTCGGCGCTGATCCTCGCGCCGACGATGGCGAACATGGCGATGCCGACGCTCGTGAACTGCCTCGTGCCGAAGATTGGCTGGCAGTCGTGGAACTGGGTGGTGACGAACGGCGTGAACGCGACGGACTGTCTCCTCGACAACCAGACGGTCGAGGTAACCTGGGCGGAAGCGTGGGACGGGCATCCGACGGCGGACTTCGTCGGTGTGGATCGCGGCGCTAATGCGGCCGCGCCGGACGGGACGGATCTCGCGGGCGTCCAGCGCGTCCAGAACGGCACGATCGACATCGGCTGCTACGAGCTGGATCGGATGGCCGACTGCACGAAGGCGTTCGCGCGGCGCGGCACGGCGACCGTGACAGGGACAGCGGGCGACGTGCGCATAGAGGACGGGCGGCTCTCGCTCGCGTCCGGCGGCAGCCTCACGGCGGTCGTGGACGCGGCGTCTGACCTGTCGTGGCTGGTTCGGGCGACGGTGACGGACGGCAAGCTCGTCGTGAAGGTCAACGGCGTCGTCGTGGGCGAACTGGACGCGGCGACGGGGATTCTGGAGCTCGGCCGCCTGCCGGCGGGCGCGGTCGTCGAACTTGTCGCGGACGGTGGCGCGGCGACCGGCCCCGTCCTGCGGCTTGCGCGCGGGTCGCTCCTGCTCATTCGGTAAACAAGGGTCACACGGCGTCACGGAGGCACGGAGAGAATGATGAAAGGGATGTTTTTTGCGGTCGCTTTTTGCGCGGCGCTTGCCGCCGAGGCGGCGGGGCCGCTCGATCAGGCGGAAGTGGCGGTCGAGCGCCTGAACGGCACCGTTGAGACGAATGTTGTTCGTCTGGCGCGACAGCCGGATGGCGCCTGGCGCTTCGCCTTCCCGACGATTCGGATGACGCCCGACATCCGCTCGATCCGCGTCCTGAACCTCGCGGGCCGTTGCCGGGCGGGCGAACCGGGCTGGTGGATGCTGAATGACGGGCGCTGGGGCGCCTACACGCGCCGGGACGGCCAGCCGATTCGGATGGATCTGCGCACGACGCTCTTTGGCGGCAAGACGGGCCCGCAGACGGCCTGGTGCGGCATCGTCAAGGGCATGCGCTACGAGACGACCGAGGGCATCGACGTGCGGGAGGGCGTCTACGAGCACTTTGTGCAGCTGCGCCTGACGGCCGTCGGGTTCAATCCCTACGAGGATTTCGTCATCGACTACTATCCGCTTGCGGGCGCGGACGCGAACTACTCGGCGATGGGGCGGCTCTACCGCGCCTATCAGCTCGGCCGTGGCGAGGTGAAGCCGCTGCGTGAACGGGTCAAGGGGAATCCCAATCTCGCGTATGCGGCCGAGTCGATCTTCGTCCGCTGCAAGTTCGGCCGCTGCGACCGCACGAAGTCGGGGCCGGCGGACTGGCTGAAGGCGATGCCGCCCGTCGTGGTCGACCACACGTTCGACGACTTCAAGGACATCATGCGCCGCGCGAAGGAGATGGGCATCGACCAGGCCGAGATGTGCCTCGTCGGCTTCCAGCCGGGCGGGCACGATGGCCCGTTCCCCGACCTCTTCCCGGCGGACGAACGCTTCGGCGGGCAGGCGAAGATGGTCGAGGCCATCCGCTACGGACGGTCGCTCGGCTATCACATGGACATGCACATCAACCAGAACAACTTCTACCGGAGCGCGAAGCGCTGGAACCTGGCGGACGTCGCGAAGGACCGGTACGGCCAGCCGATCAAGTATACCGTCTATCCCGGCGGACAGGTCTACCGCAGCTGCTTCGAGGTCATCTGCAACAGGTATTGCGACAAGGACATGGACGACATGGCGTCGTTCGGCATCAACGGGCTCTTCCACGTCGACGTGACGAGCGCCACCGCGCCGATCCCCTGCCACGACCCGCGCCATCCGAACAGCCGTGCGCGCATGGCCGAGTGGCAGAAGCGCATCGGCGAGAAGGCGCGTGCCCGCTTCGGCGGCTTCAGCTCGGAATGCGGCATCGACCACGTGGCGCCGATTCTGGACAACGTGCTCTATGTCAGCAGCTATCCGGGGTGGCACAGTCCGAAGACCGAACTGGTCGAAGGCTGTTTCCCCGTCTGGCACGTCGCGTATTCCGGCATCATCCTGTCGAATCCGTTCTACGCGACGATTGACGCGCCCTATCCGCGCGAAGGCAGCGGACGGACGGACGCGGTCGGCCCCCACACGGAGGTCACGGGCTATCTCGGGACGCCGGCGCGGCGCACGCTCAAGGTCTTCGAGCTCAACGGGCGTCCGATGTTCTACTATGCGGACTACCGGGACCTCGCGCCGATGAAGCGGATGTACGACCTCTGGCAGCCGCTGAAGCACCTGCAGTTCGCGTTCATCCGCGAGCATGTCGAACTCGCGCCGGACGTGTTCGCGACGCGCTACGAGAACGGCGAGGAGGTCGTCGTCAACTACACGGCCTCGGACTTCGCCTACCGGGGGCGCGCGGTGAAGCCGCTCGCGTATGAGCTGTATGCGTCCGCGAACTGAAACGGAAAATCCGAAGACAGGCAGAAGACCATGAAAAACAAAAAGACAATGAGCCGCACATGGATCCTGACGGTTGCGCTGTCGGGCGCGGCGGCCGCCCTCTGGGCGAATCCGCGATTCGAGCAGGGCGTCCTGCGCATCACGCCGGGCGACGGAAAGCCGTGTCAGCAACGCCGGATCCAGGCGACGCGCGAGCCTGACGGCGCCTACCGCTACCGCGTGCCGACGGCCGACATCCCGCGCGAGGCGCGCACGCTCGACGTCATCCCCGACGTGGCGGCGTACATCTCGAAGGGGCCGGGCTATTGGGTCAGCGGCGACTACCGCTGGGGGCGCTTCGACCGGGACGCGGGCGAACTGGAGATCCGCGAGAGCCATCTGCCGATCTTCGGCGTCAAGCGCGACGCCTATGCGTTTGTGGCCATCGTGAAGGGCCTTCGCCTCGAATATTCGCTCAAGGTCGTCGCCGAAAAGGGCGAACGGGGCAAGTACTGGATATTCCCGCGCTTCAACATCGACCGCATCGAGTTCGATCCCTACGAGGACATCGTCGTTGACGTCTATCCGCTGGAGGGGAGGGACGCGAGCTACGCCGGCATGGCCCGGAAGTATCGCGACTGGAACCTCGCGCGCGGCTGGGTCAAGCCGCTGAAGGCGCGCATCGTCGGCAACCCGGCGCTCGCGTGGTCGGCGAAGTCGATGTACGTGCGCACGAAACTGGCGAACTGCCAGGGACATGCGCGGCAGATGCCGAACTACTCGATGCCGCCGATTGTCGTGAACCGCACGTTCGATTCGTACATGGATCTCCTGCGGCAGGCCAAGGCGATGGGCATGGACGACCTGGACATGTGCATCGTCGGCTGGAACTACCTCGGCTTCGACGGGCCGTTCCCGAAGCTCTGGCCGGTTTACGAGCCGCTTGGCGGCGAGGCGAAGATGCGCGAGGCGATTGCGCTCGGCAAGTCGCTTGGCTACCGCATGAGCGTGCACGTGAACAACCACAACATCTATCGCGGGAGCGGCCAGTTCTGGAAGCGGCAGGACGTCTGCAAGAACGTCGACGGCACCTGCCGCGAATACCAGGTCATCATGGGCGGGCTGGCCTACCACACGTGCTTTCAGGTCGTCAACAACCGCTGGCTCGACGCCGACTTCCGCCAGTTGCGCGACATGGGCCTCAACGGCGTGCACCACGTGGACGTGACGAGCGCGCGCTACCCGACGCCGTGCCATGACCCGCGCCATCCGGCGAACCGGCAGCAGATGGCCGACTGGCAGATGAAGACGGCGCTCAAGGCGCGGGCGGCCTTTGGCGGCTACAGCTCGGAGTCGAGCTTCGACCATTTCGCGCCCGCGCTCGACAACGTGCTCTTTGTCTGCCCGTATCCCGTCAACCAGTATCGGGACGAGGAACCGAAGGAGGGCCGCTGGATGTCGGACGGCATCCTGCCGCTCTTCCCGATCGCCTATGGCGGCATCATCATGAGCCAGCCGACGTTCTCGACGTGCGACCCGACCTATCCGCACGGGAACGGCAGCCTCCCGCTTGCGAAAATGGGGCCGGGCGACTGGCTGGGCGGCGCCGACGCCTCGGCGCGGATTCTCAAGGTGCTGGAATGGGGCGGACGTCCCACGTTCTACTTCAACCGATACGAGACGCTGGAGCCGATGAAGCGGATGTATGACCTCTGGCAGCCGCTGAAGCACTTGCAGCTTGAGCTCATCGACGACCATCGCGAAATCGCGGCGGACGCCTTTGTGACGACGTGGGCGAACGGCGATGAAATCGCGGTGAACTACTCGGACAGGCCTGTTGCCTACCGGGGGCGCACGGTGAAGCCGCTCGGCTACGAATTCTATGCAGACAGTCAGGCCGAAAAGTCACACGGCGTCACGGAGGCACGGAGAGAATGAAGAAGACGATCAAAGGACTGTTTCTCGCGGGTGTTTTCTGTGCGTGCGCGATGGCGGCGCGGGCGGAGAGTCCGCTCGCGCGGGTCACGTACCGCATCACCTACGCCGACGGGCGCGTCGAGACGCGCAGGGCCACCGCCGCGCGTCAGCCGGACGGCGCCTATCGCGCGCAGTTCCGCACAATCGACATGACGCGCGACATGAAATGGCTTGACGTCGTTTCCGACGCGGCGGTCGTGCCGAAATGCGACGGCTACTGGACGCTCGGCGACTGCCGCTGGGGCGCGTTCAACCGCGACGCAGCCGTGCCGGAACCGGGCAAGAAGAAGCCGCAGGAGACGTTCACGCGGACGTGGCGGATGCCGATCTTCGGCATCAAGACGCCGGAAGTCTGCTTCGTTGCGATTGTCAAGGGCATGCCGCTCGAACACCGGCAGTACGTACACGTCACAAACGGCGTCTACTCCGTCTTCGCGCGCTACGACCTGCCGCGCATCGAGTTCGACCCCTACGCGGACATCGTGGTCGACTTCTATCCGCTCACGGGCGCGGACGCAAACTATTCGGGCATGGCGCGCCGCTACCGCGCCCACCAGCTCACCGAGGGCGGATGCCGTCCGCTGCGGGAACGCATAAAAGGAAATCCCGCGCTCGCGTACGCGTCCGAATCAATCTTCCTCCGCTGCAAGTTCGGTCGCTGCGACCGCCGCACGTCGACGCGGGCGGACTGGGAGACGAACATGCCGCCCGTCGTCGTCGACTACACGTTCGCCGACTTCCGGAAGGTCATGCAGGACTGCCGTGACGCGGGCATCGACAAGGCGGAGATGTGCCTCGTCGGCTTTCAGCCGGGTGGACACGACGGCCCGTTCCCCGACCTCTTCCCGGCGGACGAACGCTTCGGCGGCGACGCGGGGATGCGCGAGACGATCGCGTTCGGCAAGTCGCTCGGCTACCGCATGTCGATTCACCTGAACCAGCACAACTTCTACCGCAACGCGAAGCGGTGGTGCGAAGCCGACGTCGCGAAAGGGCCGGACGGGAAGGTGCGCCGCTACACGACGCTCCCCGGCGGACCCGTCTACCACAGCTGCTACGAGGTCATCTGCAACAGGTATTTTGACAGGGATCTTGCGGACATGAAGGATCTCGGCCTCGACGGGCTCGTCCATGTTGACGTGATGAGCGCGCGCCTGCCGGAGCGGTGCCACGACCCGCGCCACCCGAACTCGTCCGAAGGGGAACGCGGCTGGCTGCGCCGGATTGCGCGGAAGGCGCGCGCGGCGTTCGGCGGCTATTCGTCCGAGTGCGGCTGCGACCACTTCGCGGCGGAGCTCGACAACGTGCTCTACCAGGCGCCGTATCCCGGCTGGAGCGTGCCGAAGACGTCGCTCGTGGACGGCTACCTGCCCACGTGGTCCATCGTCTACAACGGCATCATCATGTCCACGCCGTTCTACGCGACGCTTGACGCGGGCGTGCCGCGCGAGCCGAACGGCACGTCGGACGCCGTGGGGGCGAGCCGCAAGGTCTTCGAGTTCCTCGAGACGCCGGAGAAGTCGCTCCTCACGCTGTTCGAGTTCGGCGGGCGGCCGATGTTCTACTACACCGACTACCGCCGCCAGATCGCGGACGTCGCGCGCGTCTACCGGGCGTGGAAGCCCCTGCGGCATCTTCAGCTGGAATTCATCCGCGAGCATGCCGAGCTCGCGCCGCAGGTCTACGCGACGCGTTACGAGAACGGCGAGGAACTTGTCGTCAACTATTCGGAAAAGCCGTTCGCCTATCGCGGACGCATCATCAAGGAGGTCAGCCATGAACTGTTCGAGAACTGAGAAGATGGAAACGGCGGGGCGGCGCGTCCGGCTTCTGCCGCAGGCGCTGGCGCTGGGCGCGGCGCTCGCATGCGCGACGGCGGCGGCGCGGGCCGACGCCGGACTGGAGAAGGGCTTCTTCCGCATCTGGAAGCAGAATGGCGAGAAGTATCGCCTTTCGCAGAAGGCCGAGCGCATGCCGGACGGCGCCTACCGCTACCGGCTCGCGACAAAGGACATCCCGCGCCGGACGCGGTGGATCGACGTCGTGCCGGATGGCGCGCTCGCGCCGAACTGCGCGGACGGCTACTGGGTCGCGGGCGACAACCGCTACGGGCGGCTTGACCGCGAGCACGGCCAGTTCCAGTCGACGCGCGGCCACCTCCAGATGCCGATCTTCGGGCTCAAGACGGCTGACCGTTGCTGGGTCGGCATCGTCAAGGGCCTGCGGCTGGAGTTCATCCTGAACCTGTCCGTCGAGAAGGGCGTCTACCACTACTATCCGCGCTTCGAGATCGACCAGATCGAGTTCGACCCCTACGAGGACATCGTGGTCGACTACTACGAGCTGACGGGCGACGACGCGAACTACTCCGGCATGGCCAAGGTCTACCGGAACTGGAATCTCGCGCGCGGCTGGGTGAAGCCGCTCCGCGAACGCGTGAAGGGGAACCCCGCGCTCGAATGGTCGGCGAAGTCCGTCTTTATGCGCTGCAAGCTCGCGCACTGCGACGGGCACAGCCGCGACAACCCGACGCACGCGATGCCGCCGATCCTCTGGAAGCGCACGTTCGCGGACTACAAGAAGCTCATGAAGCAGGTGAAGGACCTGGGGATGGACGACGTCGACATGTGCATCGTCGGCTGGAACTACCTCGGCTTCGACGGCCCGTTCCCGAAGCTCTGGCCGGTGCCGGAGGAACTGGGCGGCGAGGCGGGCATGAGGGACGCGATCGCCTACGGCAAGTCGCTCGGCTACCGCATGAGCGTGCACGTGAACAACCACAACATCTACCGCGCGTGCGGACGGCCCCGCTGGAACGAGGACGACGTGTGCGTCAACCCGAAGGGCCACTTGCGCGTCTACGGCTATCTGCAGGGCGGTCTCGCCTACCACACGTGCTTCCAGGTCGTCAACAACCGCTGGCTCGACGAGGATCTGGCGCACCTGAAGGAGATGGGCCTCGACGGCATCCACCACGTGGACGTGACGAGCGCGCGCTACCCGACGCCGTGCCACGCGCCGAACCACCCCGCGAACCGCAAGGAGATGGCGGAGTGGCAGCTCAAGACGTGCGAGAAGGCGCGCGCCGTCTTCGGCGGCTACTCGTCCGAGGCCGGCATGGATCACCTTGCGCCGGGGCTCGACAACGCGCTCTACGTGGGCACGTTCGCCTCGAAGCAGCAGCCGGCGACGGAACTCGTCGACGGCGAGGTGCCGCTCTGGCAGATCGCCTACAACGGCATCATCCTGAGCCAGCCCTACTGGGCGACGGTCGACGCCTCCTACGGACGCGGCGGCGACCCGCTGAAGAAGGTCGTTCCGCCCGCGAAGCGCACGGACATCCACAAGATGTCGGGCATGAGCGACTACCTGTGGGACGCGGCGCACCGCACGCTGAAGGTCTGGGAATACGGCGGACGCCCGACGTTCTACTTCCAGCAGTACGCGACGCTCGCGCCGATGAAGGAGATGTACGACGCCTGGCAGCCGATGAAGCACCTCGTCTACGAGTTCATCGACCGCCACGACCGGCTCGCCGAGAACGTCTTCCGCACGCGCTGGGAGAACGGCGAGGAGATCGTCGTCAACTACTCCGACGACACGCCGTTCACCTATCGCGGCCGCGAGGTGAAGCCGCTCGGCTACGTCTTCTACGGGAAGTGACCGCATGCGCCTGAATCTCGTCGACGGTCTCGTCATCCTCGGCTTCTTCGCCGTCCTCTTCGGTATCGCCTTCGCGTGTTCGCGCAAGGCGGGCCGCGACGCGAAGGACTTCTTCCTCTCGGGGCGGTCGATGCCCTGGTGGCTCATCGGCGTCTCGATGTGCGCGGCGTCGACCTCCTCGAACTCGGCGAACATGTTCACCGAGTTCATCCGCAACTCGTCGCTCGGCGAGAACTGGAAGTGGTGGGCGTTCCTCCTCACGGGCATGCTGACGGTCTTCGTCTACGCGAAGCTCTGGGTGCGGTCGGGCGCGCAGAGCGACGTCGAATTCTACGAGCTGCGCTACTCCGGCAGGCCGGCGGCGTTCCTGCGCGCGTTCCGGGCCGTCTACCTCGGCCTCGTCTTCAACGTGATCACGACGGCGCTCTGCATGCTCGCGGCGATCAAGATCGGGCAGACGCTCTTCGGCGTCAGCCAGACGACGGTGCTGGTCGTCACGTCGGTCGCCTCGATCGCCTATTCGGCGCTCGGCGGGTTTCGCGGCGCGATCTACACGGACTTCGTTCTCTTCCTTGTCATCCTGGTCGGCGCGTTCGTCGGGCTGCACTATGCGCTGGCCCTGCCGGAGGTCGGCGGCTTCGCGCAGATGATGGCGAACCCGTCCGTGCAGGCGCACCTCTCGTTCTTCCCGTCCCTCGACGACACGGACACGTTCGTCGCCGTGTTCGTGATCCCGGTCGCGATCCAGTGGTGGAACGTCTGGTATCCGGGCAGCGAGCCGGGCGGCGGCGGATACATCGTCCAGCGCATGCTCTCGGCGAAGAGCGAGGGCCACTGCATCGCGGGCTCGATGCTCTACCAGGTCGTGAACTACGCGATCCGCCCCTGGCCGTGGTACCTGACGGCGTTCGCCTCGCTCATCGTCTTCCCCGACCTCGCCTCGCTCCAGCGGGCGTTCCCGCACGTCGACCCGTCGCTCGTGAAGGGCGACCTCGCCTATCCGGCCATGCTGACGTTCGTGCCGAACGGCTGGCTGGGCGTCGTCGCGGCGGCGATGATGGGCGCGCTGTTCTCGACGGTCGCGGCGCACCTGTCGATGGGCTCGAACTACCTCGCGAACGACTTCTGGAAGCGGTTCGTCCGCCCGGCGGCGTCCGAGCGCGAGCTCATCCACGTCGGGCGCGTCTCGGCGGTCGTCCTCATGATCCTCTCCAGCGTCCTCGCGCCCTACCTCGTTTCGGCGGGCGCGGTCTTCAACCTCATTCTCCAGATCGGCGCGGGCACGGGCCTCATCTACCTCCTGCGCTGGTTCTGGATGCGCATCAACGCGTGGAGCGAGATTACGGCGATGGCCGTCTCGTTCGCCGTGGCCGTCTTCGTGCAGCTCGTCTATCCGCACCTCGGCGGGCCGGCGCTCGCCGCGTGGCAGCGGCTCCTCGTCGTCATGGCGGTCACGACGGCGGCGTGGGTCGCCGTCACGCTCCTGACGCCGCCGACCGAGGCGGCGAAGCGGGCGGCGTTCCGCGCGAAGGTCGGCGGCGACCGGCATGACATCGCCTGGGGCCTGTTCGCGATGACGGTGGCGTGCGTCTGCGTCTATGCGCTCATGTTCGCCGTCGGCCTGTGGATTTACGGTCGGACGGCCCCGGCGAGCGCGCTGACGGCCGTGGCGGCCCTGTCGGGCCTCGCCCTGCGGCCCATCCTGAAGAAACTGAACAACGAAAAGAGAAAATGAAATACGACATCCAGAAGGTTGCCCTCGACTTCTCGGCGACGGAGAGCCAGTCGCGGAAGGCCTTGGACGGTTGCATCCCGGGCGCGACGCCCTGGCATCACACGATTCGCGCGGGCGCGGCGCTCGAACTCGCCCCGATGGACGGACACCATGTGCTGACCGTCCTGAAGGGCGACGTGCGCTTCGCGACGGACGGCAACGAATACGTCTTTCACGAACGCGTCGTCTTCGTTCCCGCGCCGGAGCGGGCCGTGCGCATCGAGGCGCTTTCCGACGTGCAGATCCTGGAGATCCGCTGGTTTCGGCGCGCAGGGGAGGACGACCGGCTCGCGGCCGACTACAAGACGCAGTTTCCGCTCATTCAGGTCTATCGCAACTCGAAGCAGTATCGCGACCGCAACAAGAGCGCGAAGACGATCTCCCGCAGCTGCGTCGACCAGCGGCGCATTCCGCGCTTCGCGCTCGGCTCGGTCGAGACCTACGGCATCGACGCCGTGAAGAGCCACGACCATCCGATGCTCGACCAGTTCTTCTTCAGCTTCGAGGAGAACGAGATGGACGTCCTGATCGACTACGAGGCGGCGCCGATGAAGGGCAACGAGCTCCTCTACATCCCGCTGGGGTCGATCCACGGCGTCGACATCCGCGCGGGCCAGCACTGCCACTACCTCTGGATCGACTTCTACCCGGACAACGAGCTTGCGCTTCGGCGGCTGGACGCCTCCCACATCCCGACGGGCCAGCACGCCGCCTTCGACGCGAAGGGGGTGCGCCGATGAAGGCCTACGTCACGGACATCCAGCGGTTCTCGCTTCAGGACGGGCCGGGCATCCGCACGACCGTCTTCCTGCAGGGCTGCAACATGCACTGCCCCTGGTGCCACAACCCGGAGACGATTCCGCTGAAGCCGGTCGAGCTCTTCTACCGGGAAAAGTGCCTCGGCTGCGGACACTGTGCCGAGGGCTGCACGGCCGGCGCGCGCGTCCGCTCGTCGCGCGAGATGGACGTCGCCGAGGTGATGCGCGAGGTCGTGCAGGACAGGGCCTACTACGCCGAGTCGGGCGGCGGCGTGACGGTCTCGGGCGGGGAGCCATCGCTGCACCCCGAATTCGTGTGCGCGCTCGCGGACGCCTGCCACGCCGAGGGAATCTCCGTCGCGATCGAGACGAACATGTCGCGGCCCTGGCAGGTCATCGAGCCGATGCTCCGCAAGATGGACTTCATCATGTGCGACCTGAAGCTGAACCTGACGATTCCGCATCAGGAGCAGACGGGGCTCGACAACCCGACGGTCTTCAACTCGATCGGGCGCACGTCCCGCCTCGGCATCCCGATGGTCGTGCGCACGCCTCTCGTGCCGGGCGTGACGGACGACATCGAGAACCTGCACGCGATCGCCGAGTACATCTCGAAGATGGAAAACATCGTCCGCTATGAGGTTCTGAACTTCAATCCGCTCGGCGGCGCGAAGCGCGCGGCGCTGGGCGTCGCGGACGCCTTTGCGGACGCGAAGCCGTTCCCGGAGGCGAGGCTCGCCGAGATCCGCGCGGCACTCGCGGACGTCAAGGGCCTGACGGTCAAGGTGGGGTGACGGCCATGAGCAAGATCCAGTTCGTCAACGAGTTTCCGGCCGACCGCACGTTCACCTACGACGAGCGCATTGCGCTCCTGCGGGCGCGCAAGGTCGCGCAGACCGCCGAGAAGGCGAAGGCCGGCGGCGCCGACGAGGACGACTACGGCCTCATCGAGCAGGACGTCTTCCGCTACAAGCTGAAGCCGAACCACCCGAACGGCTCCATCTACGGCTACGAGGCGTGGTGCGAGAACTACTGCGCGCTCCTCGACCAGCACCCGATCTACGTGGACGCGCTCGACGCTTTCGCGGCGAAGGGCTTCCTCTTCCTGGAGCGGCTGCGCCCGCCGATGTGCAAGTGGAACCCCGCCTACGCCTACCCCGACCTTCAGGCGGTCTTCGACCGCTACCAGGTCATCTCCGGCATCGACAACTGCCACCACTTCACGCCCGACCTGCAGATCGGGCTCGCGAAGGGCTGGGGCGGCGTGCTGAAGGAGCTGAAGGACTGTCGCGCGCGGCACGACGCGACGCACCACGCATTCTACGACGCGGAGATTACCGTCGTCGAGCATGTCAGCGCGTTCATCCGCCGCGCGGGCGAGGAGATCCTTGCGCTGGCGCGGACGGAGCGCAACGCGCAGCTCGCCGCGAACCTGCGCACGATGGGCGAGATTGACCTGCGGCTCGCGACCGAGCCGCCGCAGACGTTCCGCGAGGCGATTCAGTGGAGCTGCTGGTTCTCGATGCTCTCGCGCACCTACAACCGGGGCAGTGCGGGCGGACAGCTGGAGGATCTGTTCAATCCCTACTACGAACGCGACGTCGCCGCCGGACGCCTGACGGACGACGAGGCCGTCTTCTACCTCGCGTGCCTCTTCCTGCAGGACAGCCGCTACTGGCAGCTCGCCGGGCCGGACGAGAACGACAACGACCGCACGTGCCACCTCAGCTACCTCGCGCTGGATGCGGCGGACAGGCTCAATCTCGCGACGAACCTGACGATCCGCGTGCATGACCGGCTCGACCCCGTCTTCTTCCGCAAGTCGGTCGAATGTCTCTTCCGCAACCGGCAGGGCTGGCCGCGCTACTCCTCGGACAAAGCGCTCATGGAGGGCTTCATGCGCTGCGGCTACCCGAAGGAGCTCGCGCGTCGCCGCGTCGCCGCCGGATGTCACTGGATGTGCATCCCCGGACGCGAGTACACGATGAACGACACCGTGAAGGTCAACCTCGCGAAAGTGTTCGAGGTCGCGTGGGACGAGTTGATGGCATCCGACGGCGCGAAGTCGGCGGAGGCGCTCTGGGAGATCTACGGACGTCACCTCAAGGTCGCCGTCGACGCGACCGGGCGGGGCATCATCCACCATCTCAACTACCAGACGGAAAGCCAGCCCGAGCTGATCCTCAACCTGATGCAGCACGGCCTCGTCGAGAAGGGCGTCAACATCACGGACGGCGGCGCGAGCTACTACAACATCTGCGTGGACGGCGCGGGGCTCGCGGTCGTCGCGGACAGCTTCGCCGCGCTCGAACAGCGCTGCGACCGCGAGAAGCGCCTCTCGTATGCGGAACTGAAGCGGTGGCTCGACGCGGACTTCGCGGGCGTCGAGGGCGAGCGCGTCCGGCAGCTTCTCAGCCACTCCGAACGCTACGGCGGGGGCGAGACGCGCGGCGACGCCTGGGCCGTCCGCGTCTCGAAGCTGTGGACGGCGCTTGTGCGCGACCTCGTGCGGCAGCATGCGGACGATTATCGTCACGTCAACTTCATTCCGGGCTTCTTCTCGTGGTCGAACACGATCCTGCTCGGCGCGCGGCTGAAGGCGACGCCGAACGGACGCAAGGCGGGCGAGCCGATCAACCACGGCGCGAACCCGAACGGCGGCTTTCGGCACGACGGCGCGGTCTCGGCGATGTGCAATTCCATCGCGGCGATCCAGCCCGGCTACGGCAACACGGCGCCGGTGCAGCTGGAGGTCGACCCGATGGTCGCGAACGACGCGGAGGGCCTCGACAAGATGTGCGCGATGGTTCGCGCCATCCTCGCGACCGGCAACACGCTCCTCAACGTCAACATCGTCGACGCGCAGAAGATCCTCGACGCGGACAGGGATCCCGCGAAATATCCGGACCTCGTCGTGCGCGTGACGGGGTTCACGGCGTTCTTCGCGATGCTCTCGCCGAAGTTCCGCAAGCTGGTGGTCGACCGCGTGCGGAGCGTCAACCCGGAGGCGACGGCGGCATGAGGTTTGACGCGCCCATCCGGCTCACGTCCGCGCGTGCGTGGCGGACGTATCTCGGCGGCAGGTTCCTCGACGAGCTGCACGGCGTCACGCCAGCCGCCGACACGCACTTCCCGGAGGAGTGGATCTGCTCCGCCGTCCGCGCCGTCAACCCGGGGCGCGAGGAGATCGTCGAGGGACTTTGCCGCGTCGCGGGGACAGACCTCACGCTGAAGGCCGCGCTGGCTGCGCATCCGGTCGAACTGCTCGGCGCGGCGCACGTCGCGACGTGGGGACAGACCCCCGCCGTGCTCGTCAAGCTCATCGACGCGGCCGAGCGCCTCGGCGTGCAGGTCCACCCCGACCGCGCGGCGGCGCAACGGCTCTTCGGCTCGCCGTTCGGCAAGACCGAATGTTGGCACATCGTCGGCGGACGGGAAATCGGCGGCGCGCGACCGTGCGTCTACCTGGGCTTCAGGCCGGGCGTGACGCCGGCGGCGTGGCGCAACGTCTTCGACCGGCAGGACATCCCGGCCATGCTTGCGATGCTCAACCGCATCGAGGTCGCGCCGGGCGACACGTTCCTCATCGAGGGCGGCACGCCGCACGCCATCGGCGCGGGTTGCCTTCTCGTCGAGATTCAGGAGCCGACCGACTACACGTTCCGCACGGAGAAGGTGACGCCGCAGGGATTCCGCATTTCCGATGCGGCGTGCCACTATGGCGTCGGGTTCGACAGCATGTTCACGTGCTTCCACTACGACGGACGGAACGAGGCCGAGACGCGCGCGCGACAGCGGGTGGCGCCGCGCGTCATGGAAGCGGGCGACGGATTTTGCCGGACGGAGCTCGTCGGGCCGCGCACGACGCCGTGCTTCGCGCTGGAGCGGCTGGACGTCACGGGTGCGATGCCGTTCCCGGCGGCGGACGGGACGTTCTGCGGGCTCTTCGTGCTGTCGGGGCGCGGCGCGCTGGAGACGGCCGCCGGTGTGGCGCCGATCGGCCCCGGAGACCAGTTTTTCGTCCCCGCCGCCTGCGGGGCATTCCGAATCAGGGCCGAAGCGCCGCTCGCGCTCTTCCTCGCCCGTCCACCATTAAAACGATGAAAAAACATACGAAAAAACATACGTCTGAAAAAGTGTCTGACCCCCGTGGTCGGGTTCGAGTGGTCGGGTTGGGCAAGGTCTTCGCCGTCCTGTCCCTGATCGGGTTGGCTCAGGCCGGGCTTGCGGGGCCGGCCGACGGTCGTCTCTTGTGCGAGGTGCCGGACGCGATGCGCACGCCACCGCTTCGGGACGTCAGACTTTTGGGCTATCCGGGTCAGAAGCTCGACGCCCTCATCCACGCGCGCGTCACCTCAGCGTTTGCGCAGAAGAACGTCTTCGGCGAGGCCCGGCGCGCGTTCGAGGAACGCGACGACGACGTGCTGGGGCACGGCGGCGTCTGGCGCGGCGAGTTTTGGGGCAAGCTCATGCTGGGCGCCGCGCGCGTCGCGGACTACCTGGACGATCCGTCCGTCAAGGCGTTTGTTGCGGCGGAATGTCATCGGCTGATCGCGCTGGAGGATCCCGACGGCTACCTCGGCTCTTACAAGGACAAGGAACTCGTCTCGATCAGGGACCCCGAAGCGACGCGAAAGGTCTACGGCTGGCAGACCGTTTGGAACGTCTGGAATCGCAAATACTGCCTGTGGGGCCTGCTCAGGGCCTACAAGGCGACGGGCGACCGGGCGATTCTCGCCTCGGTCGAGCGTCAGGCGAACCAGCTCATCGACATGCTCCGCCGTCTGGGGCTGCGCCTGTGCGACACCGGGGCGCTGGGCGGTCTTCCCTCGATGTCAATTCTGAAGCCGCTCGTCCTGCTCTACGAGGAGACCGGGAACCGGAAATACCTCGACTACGCCGCCGAGATTCTGTCCGACTGGGATCGCGACGACGGGCGGATCCCGAACTTCTTCCGCAATGCGTCCAAGGATCAGCCGCTCCACACGTGGTATCCGAAGCCCGAGCGCTGGGCGAAGACCTACGAGTTCCTGAGCTGCGTGGACGGGCTTCTCGAATACTATCGTGTGACGGGCGAGACGCGCTGCCTTGAGACGGCGCGCCGCGTGCGCGACAACCTCGCGCAGACGGACGCCAATCCGCTCGGCGCCGTGGGCTACGGCGACAAGCTCATCGGTGCGCCGCAGTATTGCAACGCCCTGAACGAGGTCTGCGACGTCATCCACTGGATTCGCCTGAACGTCGACCTCTTTCTTGTGACGGGCGACGAGAAGCACCTTGATTCGGTCGAGGCGGCCTACCTGAACGGCTTCCTCGCCGGCATCTGGCGCGACGGCGCCTTCGGCCCGTTCTTCCTGCGCGGCCACGGTCGTCACACGGAGCAGCGCCAGTGCGGCTACGCCTACAACCAGTGCTGCGTGAACAACCTGCCGCGCACGTTCATGGACATTGCGGAAGTGACGGTCACGCGTGACCGGACGGGCGTCTTCCACGTGAACCTCTATCAGGACGCGACGGTCACGTTCGAGGACGTCACGTTCACGATTGCGGGCAACTACCCGGTCGAGGGCGTCGTGACGGTTCGGGTGTCGGATCCGTCCGCGAAGGTCGCGTTCCGAAAGCCGGCGTGGTGTCCGCAGATGAATGTGGAGCAGGTGGCGGCAATCGGCGCGGAGGACGTCCGCGCGGCGCAGGTCTACGCGCTTTCGTTCGACATGAACGCGCGCGTCGTCGACCGGCTGGCGACGGTGCCGGAGCTGAACGGGCAAGACCGGAAGAACTGGGCCTTCCGCCGCTATCCCGACCACGGAAGCCCCCTCGTGAACCGCGATCTTACGGACGGCTATCGGACGACACCGGCCGCCGTGGTGATGTGGGGGCCGCTGGTTCTGGCGAAGTCGCGGCTCGCCGGCGCCACGCGCGAGGAGATTGGCGAAGCGTTCACCGTGAACGGCAAGGGCTACCGCGCGACGCTGACGCCGCGCCCGTCGGACGGCCTCGTGTGGGGCCGTTGGAATCTGGAGCTGACGAAGCCGGGTGCGCGGACGATTCGGGCGAAGGTCTGCGACTTCGCGAGCGGGACGGACGTGCCGTGCAGCGAGGGCGGCGACCTCTTCTCGATCTGGTTTTAAGGGGAAGTTGAGCGGGGTTTCGTTGCGGACTTTTGCGTTGATGATTCGAGAAACCGCATGGCGGCAGTTTATGCTATAATATGCGCTCTTTTTTAGGGAAGCCTAAGAATGAACGTCCAGAGGAACCTGCTGCAAAAATGAAAACGTATCTCGGCATCGACATCGGCTCGACGACCTTCAAGGCCGTCCTTCTCTCGGAAGACGGCAAGGTCTTGCGCTCCGTCTACAAGCGCACGCAGCCCGTCGAGGCCGGCAAGGTCGCCTGCACGGGCCGCTGCAGCGCGTGCGGCTGCTGTTCGGGCGGCGCGGTGAAGCGCCTCGCGCTGGAGTTCCTGAAGGTCGCCGGCACGAGCTTCGACAAGATCGCCGCGATCGTCGTCACGGGCAGCCAGATCGTCGAGGACACGAAGCGGTTCATCCCCTACGACTTCCAGGTCAGCGAGGTGACGGCGCACGTCGCGGGCGCGAAGTTCCTGCACCCCGACGTCGACGCGATCATCGACTGCGGCGGGCAGGACTCGAAGTGCATGGTCTACAACCCGCCGATGAACCTCTGGACGAGCATGATGAGCGGCGTCTGCGCGGCGGGCACGGGCAGCTTCCTCGACTCCGTCGCCCAGAAGCTCGGCGTGAAGATCGAGGACGTCGCCGACCGCGTGAACTACGACTCGAAGACCGAGTTCAGCTCCGTCTGCGCCGTCCTCTCGGCGACGTCGATCAACAAGTTCAAGAATCGCGTGCCGATCGGCGACCTGCTCGCCGGCGCGTGCAAGGCCCAGGCGCGGACGATCCTCAACTCGGTCGGCCAGCTGCTCCTGAACGCCCCCGGCCGCAAGATCCTCTTCCAGGGCGGCGTCGCGTTCAACAAGGCCGTCGCCTACTTCCTCGGCAAGCTCACCGGCAGCGAGATCATCATCCCGCAGTACCACGAGGTCATGGGCGCCCTCGGCGCGGCCGTCATCGCCAAGCAGCTCGACGGCCTGAAGGACACCGGCAAGCTCGACCTCGCGAAGGTCGAGTACGAGCCGACGCGCGGCAAGTCCGTCCTCCTGCGCATCAAGTCGACGAAGCACGACTTCTTCTCGAAGGACACGTCGAAGCCGCTCGTCTGGCGCAACCTCTTCTTCCCGACGGAGATCCTGAACGCGATGGACTGCCGCGTGCGGACGCTGGAGACGTACGCCGCGCTCTTCGGCCGCCGGGCGGACAAGGTGAAGGAGGCCCTCGGCCGCGCCGCGCAGAAGGGCTTCGACGGCCAGACCTGCTCGTTCCTCCGCATGCTGGAGGGCATGGATCTCGACCGGCCCGACTTCATCGTCTCGACCGTCCAGCCGTGCCAGCAGGCCGAGCGCGTCTTCGCCGACCTCGCGCGCGAATACAAGATCTCCGATCGGCTCTACTCGCTGCAGACGCCGATCAACGCGCATTCGCGCAACGCGATCGAGATGATGGCGGACGGGCTTGCCGAGGCCGTCTCGGAGATGGAGAAGGCGTTCGGGCGCAAGCTCGACCCGGCGCGGCTCGAAGAGGCGTGCGTCCTCTCGAACGAGGCGGCCGCGCTCGCGAAGAAGTGCCAGGAGCTCCGCTTCGCGTCGCCGCCGCTCGTGCGCGGCAGCGAGGCGGTCTACAACGCGATCGTCTTCTCGCAGCTTTGGGGCCGGCAGGAGCTCGTCGACATCCAGAAGGCGTATCTCGACGAGCTGCTGATGAAGAAGGAGTGGGCCGAGAAGCGCTACGCGATCGGCGACACGCACCGCCTCCTCTGGCTGCACCTGCCGCCGTTCTACGACACGCGGCACCTCGACTACATCGAGACGACCTGCAACGCGCCGATCGTCTTCGAGGAGACGAACTTCGTCGGCTGGGATCCGCTCGACCCGAAGGACCCGTACCGCTCGCTCGCGAAGAAGCTGCTGCAGTCGGGCTTCCTCGACCCGGAGCTGCGCGTCTCGTACGTCAAGCGCGCCGTGCCGGCGGGCCAGTTCAACGGCGTCATCCTCTACACGCACGGGTTCGGGCGCTGTTCGCTCGCCGACCGTGCGCTCTCGAAGCACCTGCGCGAGGAGCTGGGCTCGATCAACGTGCCGCTCCTGACGCTGGAGGGCGACTGCATGGACGCGTCCATCGACCCGTGCTCGACGGTGACGAAGATCGCCTCGTTCGTCGAGGCCCTGAACGTCAACCGCTACGGCAACATCTTCGGCAAGGTCAAGGCCTGAACGCCGCATGGCCGCCGAACTGACACCGATGATGCGGCAGTACCTCGCGATCAAGCGCGAGGTGCCGCCGGGCGCGATCGTCATGTTCCGCCTCGGCGACTTCTACGAGATGTTCGGCGAGGACGCGATCGTCGCCTCGCCGATTCTCGGCGCGACGCTCACGCACCGCAACGACCAGCCGATGTGCGGCGTGCCGCACCACGCGCTCAACGCCTATCTCGCGAAGCTCATCCGCGCGGGGAAGACCGCCGCCCTCTGCGACCAGGTGGAGGACCCGAAGACCGCGAAGGGGCTCGTGCGCCGCGAGGTGACGCGCATCGTCACGCCCGGCACCGTCACGGAGGACGGACTCCTCGACGAGACGACGAACAACTACGTCGCGGCCGTCTCGGGCCTGGGGCTCGCGCTCCTCGACCTCTCGACGGGCGAGTTCGTCGTGGAGCCGTTCGCGTCGCAGGAAAAGCTCGACGAGGCGCTTGCGCGCGACTGCCCCGCCGAACTGCTGAAGCCGACGGACGCGAACAGCTGGACGTTCTCGCTGGACGCGGCGTGGGACTGCCTGACGCGCCATTTCAAGGTGCTCGCGCTCGACGGCTTCGGCCTCACGGGGCGGCCCGACCTCATCTGCGCCGCCGGCGCGCTGCTCTACTACGTCGGGACGACCCTGCACCACTCGCTCGGCCATGTTCGCAAGGTGCGCATCCGCCAGTCCGACGACGGGCTCGTGCTCGATTCGGGGACGCTGCGCCACCTGCAGCTCCTGCCGGGCGGGGACGTCGCGAAAGACGCCTCGCTGCTCGGCGTCCTCGACGTCACGAAGACGCCGATGGGCGCGCGGACACTGCGCAACTGGATCGCGCGGCCCTTGGCGCGCGCGGCGGACGTGAACGCGCGGCTCGACGCCGTGCAGGCGTTCGTGGACGACCGCGCCGCGCTTGCGCACCTGCGCAGCCAGCTGACGGGCGTCCGGGATCTGGAGCGGCTCGTCGCCAAGGTCGACGCCGGCCGCGCGAACCCGCGCGACCTGAAGGGCCTCGCCGCGTCGCTCCGCCCGATCCCGGAGATTTTGGCACGGTTGGGCGACATGAGAGACGAGAGCGACGCGCGGCCTCAGGTCTCTCAAGCCCCTCTTGCCGCTCACGTCAAGAATCTCTCGCCCCAGCCCGACATCGTTTCGCTCATTGACCGCGCGATTGCCGAAGACCCGCCGGTGATGCTGTCCGACGGCGGCTTCATCGCGTCCGGCCATTCGGCGGAGCTGGACGAGCTGCGGCAGATCGCGACCGAGGGCCGCCAGTGGATCGCCGAGTTCCAGGCGCGCGAGCAGCAGCGCACGGGCATCGCGAAGCTGAAGGTGAAGCACGTGCCCGCCTTCGGGTTCCTGATCGAGATCCCGAAGGCGTCTGTCGCGCAGGCCCCGGCGGATTACATCCGGCGGCAGACGCTGACGACGGGCGAGCGGTACGTGACGCCCGAGCTGAAGGAATACGAGCAGAAGGTGCTTGGCGCGCACGACCGGGCCGTCGCGCTGGAGCAGAAGCTCTACAAGGAGATCCTGGCGACGATCGCGGCGAAGACGGTCGAGATCCAGGAGACGTCCCTCGCGCTCGGCGCGCTTGACGCGACGCTCGCCCTCGCCGACCGCGCGCTCGCGGCGGGCTACGTGCGTCCCGACGTGGACGACTCGGACGTGCTGGAGATCGTCGACGGGCGGCATCCGATCGTCGAGCAGCTGCCGGACGCGGAGCCGTTCGTGCCGAACGGCGCGTTCCTCAACACGACGACCGACCAGATCATGCTCATCACCGGGCCGAACATGGCCGGCAAGTCGACGTACATCCGGCAGGTCGCGACGCTCGCCGTGATGGCGCAGATGGGCTCGTTCGTGCCGGCGGCGAAGATGCGCCTCGGCGTCCTCGACCGCGTCTTCACGCGCATCGGCGCGGGCGACGACCTCGCGCGCGGCCGTTCGACGTTCCTCGTCGAGATGCAGGAGACGGCGAACATCCTCAACAACGCGACGCCGAAGTCGCTCATCGTCCTCGACGAGATCGGGCGCGGCACGTCGACGTTCGACGGCATCTCGATCGCGTGGTCGGTCGCCGAGTACCTCTACGGCAAGGCGCAGGCGAAGGCGAAGACGCTCTTCGCGACGCACTACCACGAGCTCACCGACCTCGCGGACACGTTCCCCGGCATCAAGAACTACACGGTGAAGGTGAAGGAGGAGGGCGGGCGCGTCGTCTTCCTGCGGCGCATCGCCCCCGGCGTGGCCGAGAAGAGCTTCGGCATCCACGTCGGCGCGATGGCGGGGCTGCCGGCGGAAGTCGTCGCGCGCGCGGGCGAGATCCTGAAGAACCTGGAGGCGAACGAGCTTGACGTGAATGCGCCGAAGGCCGTGCGCAAGCCGCGCCGCCGCCTCTCGGACATGCCGGGGCAGATGACGTTCTTCTGACGCGCGCCCCGGTTCGGCACTTGATTTGGGCCTTGGGTTTAGGCTATACTACACGACCATACGACACGACATCAACATGAAAGCGACACAGACAATGAAGAAGACCACGATCCTGACGGCGGCGCTGGCCGCGACCATCCTCCCGGCCTCGGCCTTTGACGCGCTCAAGGACCGTCCGACGCCCCCTCGGAACATCTTCGGCGAAACGGCCGCGCAGCGCGACGCCCGCCGCGCGTGGTGGACGCATGACCGCTTCGGCATGTTCATCCACTTCGGCCTCTACTCCGAGCTCGCCGCCCACGAGTGGGTGCAGTCGAACCGCCGCATCGCCCCCGACGCCTACGAGAAGCGCTACCTGCCGCGCTTCAACCCCGACCTCTTCGACGCGAAGGACTGGGCGCGCCGCGCGAAGAAGGCCGGCATGAAGTACATGGTGCTTACCGCGAAGCACCACGAGGGCTTCTGCCTCTGGGACACGCAGACGACCGACTACAAGATCACGAAGACCCCGTTCGGACGCGACCTCGTGCGCGAATACGTCGAGGCGGCGCGTGCGGAAGGGCTCAAGGTCGGCCTTTACTTCTCGATCAAGGACTGGCACCACCCCGACTACCTGATCGACCAGACCCACCCGCTCCGCCCGGCGGACGGCAAGTTTACCGACGAGATCTACGAAGAACTTAACAAGGGCCGCGACTGGAACCGCTACCGCGACTACATGTACGCGCAGGTGCGGGAGCTGCTGACGAACTACGGGCAGATCGACATCATCTGGTACGACTACACGGTCAAGTCGAAATACGGCAAGAACTGGAAGCACTGGGAGTCGGTCGAGCTGATGAAGCTCACGCGGAAGCTTCAGCCCGGCATCCTCGTCGACAGCCGCCTCGACCTGATGGACACCGAGGACGGCTGGGACTTCGTGACGCCGGAGCAGTGCCGCGTCACCCAGTGGCCGCAGGTGGACGGCAAGAACGCGCCGTGGGAGACGTGTCAGACGTTCTCCGGCTCGTGGGGCTACTACCGCGATGAGGAGACGTGGAAGAGCCCGCACCAGCTCATCGAGCTTCTGGTCAACTCGGTCGCGTTCGGCGGCAACCTCATCCTCAACGTCGGCCCGACGGGGCGCGGCGAATTCGACTATCGGGCCTGCGACCGCCTCGACGCGATCGGCGACTGGATGCGCGTCAACAGCCGCGCGATCTACGGGTGCACCGCCGCGCCGGCCGAATTCAAGACGCCGGTCGATTCGTTGCTCACCTACAACCCCGAGACGAACCGGCTCTACATCCACCTCGTCAACTACCCGATGGGCGCGCTGCCGTTCGACTTCGCGGACAGGGTCGAGTACGCGCAGTTCCTGCATGACGCCTCGGAACTCGGAATCCGCAAGGGCGCGTCGATCCAGCATTCGCAGGGCGGCGACCTCGGCCGGCGCGACAACATCGTCCTGCCGATGAAGAAGCCGAATGTCGAGATTCCCGTCATCGAGATCTGGCTGAAGAAGTGAGGGGCTCCTGTTCCATGCGCGGCGTGCACGGCCGCGCCATCGGCTATGCTGGACTTTAAGGGGATTTCCGTCCATTACGGACATCAGGACGTCCTCACGGATGTCACGTTCCGCGTCAACAAGGGCGACCGCATCGGTGTCGTCGGCCCGAACGGCTCGGGCAAGTCGACGCTCTTCAAGATCATCCTCGGCGAGATGTCGACGGACACGGGCGAGCTTGTCATCGAGTCGAATCCGCGCATCGGCTTCACGCGGCAGAACCCCGCGCCGGACACGCCGGAGGAGACGCTGCTGGACTACGCGCTCAGGGGCATCCCCGGCCTCTCCGAAATGGAGGCCGAGATGGCGTCGCTGGAGGCCGACCTCGCGGATCCCGCGAAGATGAAGCGGTACGGCGAACTTCAGACGAAGTTCGAGCATCTTGGCGGCTACGACATCGAGACGCGCGTCAAGATCGCCCTCGGCGGCCTCGGCTTCACGACGGAGGAGTTCACGAAGCCGTTCAAGTCGTTCTCCGGCGGATGGCGCATGCGCGCGGAACTCTCGCGCGTCCTCGCGTCGAAGCCCGACCTGCTGCTCTTGGACGAGCCGTCGAATTACCTCGACCTCCCTGCCGTCGACTGGCTGCAGAAGTTCCTGAAGGCGTACGACGGCACGCTCATGCTCATTTCGCACGACCGCTATCTCCTGCGGACGCTGACGAACATCATCGTCGAGGTCGACGCGGGCACGGCGACGCGCTACGAGGGGAACCTCGACTGGTACCTGAACGAGCGCGAAGTGCGCTACGCGCACCTGAAGGCCGCGAAGGAGAATCAGGACCATCACCGCGAGCAGCTGCAGCGGTTCGTGGACCGATTCCGCGCACAGGCGACAAAGGCCGCGCAGGCCCAGTCGCGGCAGAAGCTCATCGACAAGATCGACGAGGCGCGGATCGTGCTGCCGAAGCGCTACACAAACTCCGGGCGTCTGCGGCTTGCGGAGCCGCCGCCGAGCGGCATCGAGATGTTCCGCTGCGAAAACCTCGGCTTCAGCTACGACGGCGTGAAGCAGGTCTTTTCGGGGCTCGAATTCAACATCACGCGCGGCGACAAGGTCGCCCTGATCGGCTACAACGGCCTCGGCAAGACGACGCTGATGCGCATTATCGCCGGGACGCGCTCGCCGACGGAGGGCAAGGCCGTCCTCGGGCACAACGTCGTGCCCGGTTACCTCTCGCAGGAGTTCGCCGAGACGATTCCGCCCGACCTCACCGTCTACCGCAACGCAAAGAACGCCTGGGACGCACACGGCGGCGGGCCGGAGAAAGTCTTTCGCAACCAGCTCGGCGCGTTCGGCTTCGACGAGAACGACGTCGAGAAGCCGGCGGGCGTCCTTTCGGGCGGCGAGAAGATTCGCCTCGCGTTTCTGCGGCTGTTCCTGACGGCGCCGAACTTCCTGCTGCTCGACGAGCCGACGACGCACCTCGACCTCGACGGACGCCGCCTCCTGCAGGACGCGCTCCAGAAGTACGCGGGGACGATTCTCCTCGTCTCGCACGACATCGACTTCGTGCGGGCCGTCGCGACGAGCATCCTGGAGATCACGCGCGAGGGCATCCGCCAGTATCCGGGCGGCTACGACTACTACTGTGAGAAGAAGGCGGAGCGTGAGCGGGCGGCGTCGGGCGAGAGCCGGGCGCGCGAGACGCGTGAGGCGAGAGAGACGGGAGGGACGGAGGCCTCGGCACCCGTCCGGCTGTCCCAAAAGGACTTGCGGAAGCAGCGCGCGGCGGAGCGGGCGAAGGTCGCGCCGAAGCTGCGCGAGCTGAAGAAGCGCGTCGAGACGGCGGAGCAGAAGATCGACGAGCTGCAGAAGGCGCTCGACGAGGCGTCCGCCGAACTCTTCAACCCGAAGCCGACGACCGACTTCGCCGAGGCGAACCGGAAGGTGCGGACGCTCCAGTTCGAGATTGACCGCTACACGGCCGACTGGGAAGAGGCGGCGACGGAGCTTGAATCCCTTGAGTCGGGCTCGCATGCGCAAGGCTTATGAAGTTCCTCATCCATACCTACGGCTGTCAGATGAACGTGCGCGACTCGGAGGCGGTCGCGGCGCTGCTCGTCGCGGCGGGCCATGAGGAGGTCGCGACGGAAGACGCGGCCGACCTCGTTCTCATCAACAGCTGCACCGTCCGCCAGAAGGCCGAGGAGAAGGCCGTCGGCAAGGCCGGGAACCTGCTCGCGGCGGGCAAGATTGTCGGGATGATGGGCTGTGCCGTCAAGCGGATGGGGGCGGACGTCTTCAAACGTCTGCCGAAACTGCACTTCGCCGTCGGGCCGCGTCGCTTCGGCCTCATTCCGAAGATCGTGGCGGACGCGCGCTATCCGACGCTGGAGCTGGGCGACGACGAGGTGCCGCAGGGGCTGGACGCCCATCCCGACACGCGCCGCGCCGGGACGTTCGCCGCCGTGCAGAGTTACGTGACGGTGCTGCTGGGCTGCGACAACCGCTGCAGTTACTGTATCGTGCCGGATGTGCGCGGCCATGAGTATTCGCGGCCCGCGAAGGAAGTCATCGCCGAGGTGAAGAGCCTCGCCGCGCGTGGCGTGAAGGAGGTCTGCCTCCTCGGGCAGAGCGTCCTCCGCTACGGCATCCGCAACAAGGCGTGGGAGACGGACGAAGGCGAGGCGTTTCCGCGCCTCCTGCGCGCGTTGCAGGAAATCGACGGACTGGAACGCATCCGCTTCACCTCGGCGCATCCGAAGGGGTGCACAGACGAGCTGCTGGCCGCCTACCGGGACTGCCCGAAGGTCTGTCGCCATCTGCACCTGCCGGTGCAGTCTGGCTCCGACCGCATCCTGAAGGAGATGGGACGGCACTACACGCGTGCGGAATATCTCGACGCGGTGCGCAAGCTCCGCGCGTTCGACCCCGAATTTGCGGTGACGACGGACGTGATTGTCGGCTATCCGGGCGAGACGGCGGCGGACTTCGAGGCGACGCGGTCGCTGATGGATGAGGCCGGCTTCGACAACGCCTTCGTCTTCAAGTACTCGCCGCGACCGGGGACACGCAGCGCGGCGCTGCCGGACGACGTGCCGACGGCGGAGAAGGAGCGCCGCGACCAGGTGCTCCTCGCCGACCAGGAGGTGCGCGGCCAGCGGCGCAACGACGCGCTTGTCGGCACGGTGCGCGAGGTCATGGTCGAAGGGCCGTCGAAGCGCAACCGGGCGCGCCTGTCGGGACGCGATTCGGGCAACCGCATCGTCGTCTGGGAGCCGGCCGGAGATCCGGCCTGTGCGCGGCAGACGCCGGCCATCGGCTCGCTCGTCCGCATCCGCATCACCGAAGCGCATCCGCAGATTCTGATTGGCGTCCCGGTCTGAAGAGGCTGCGGAAGGAGTCGGCATATGGTCAAACGCCCCTCTGTCGTGGCTGCCGCGCGTCCGTGCGTGCTGGTCTTGAGAATTGCGGTGGACGAGTCGTCTGTGCGCCTTGTGAAGGGCATTCGGCGCTATGCCGACATGGCGGGCTGGACGCTGCTCCGCATCGACTACCGGGACATCCTGGACGGGCTCGTTGACCTGTGGCGTCCGGTCGGGCTTCTGGCGGATGCGGGGCTTTCGGCCGAGACGCTGTCCGAAGTTCCCGGGCTGAACGGGGTCCCGGTCGTGTTCTGCGACAGCTCGCCGGACGCGGTTGGCGCAGGCCAGGCGCCAAGCGCGTACGTGTCGAGCGATGCGGAAGCCGTGGCGGGCGCGGCGTTCGACGAGCTTGTCCGGCAGGGTCTTGGCCATTTCGCCTATGTGCCGTTCGTCGCCGACCCGCGCCGCGCGTGGAGCATGGGGCGCGGCGACGTGTTTGCGCGGCGGGCGCGAGCCCACGGCGCGACGTTCAGCCGGTTTTCCGTCCCGGCGACGACGGCGGCACGGCAGATGCGCGCCTTGCGGACATGGCTGACGGCTCTGCCGAAACCCTGCGGCGTGTTCGCCGCGAACGACGTGGTGTCCGAGTGCGTCCGCAGCATCTGCCTGGCGGAGGGCATCGGCATCCCGGAGGAGATCGCGCTCGTGGGTGTGGACAACCGGCGCGACATCTGCGAAAGCGTCGACCCGACGCTGACGAGCGTCGAACAGGACTTCGAGTCGTGCGGCTACCTGTCCGCGCAGACGCTAGATCGGCTGTTGTCGGGCGAGGACGTCCGGGGACAGGCTGTGACTTTTGGCGTTGCGCAGGTCGTGCGCCGTGCGTCGACGCAGCGGCTGCCCGTCTGTGACGGGCGCGTCATGCGGGCGCTGGAGTTCATCCGCCGACACGCGACCGACCGCATCACGTCGGAGGATGTCATCGCGGTCATGGGCTGTCGGCGTTCTTACGGCTATCAGCGTTTTCGCGCGTGCCTGGGCCATACGATTCTGGATGAGATTCGCAGTCAGCGCATTGCGCGGGTGAAGGAACTGATTCGGGGCGGTGGCCATGACCTGGCGTCCCTGCCCGACTACTGCGGCTTTTCGTCTCTGGTCGACTTGCGCCGCGTGTTCAAGGCGGCAACGGGACACACGCTCACGCAGTGGCGCGAAAAGTCGCGTTCGGCGTGTCGATAGGATTCGGCGTATCGGACGATTTGTTCGCCTTTTAGCGGATAGATTGTTCTCTGTTGCGTGACCGAATTTGGTATAATTCAAATGCCTTTGAAGAGGCACTGTCCAATAATTGTTCAAACCATAAGAGGTGTGTATGTTCAACAGTAAAAAGGCGGTCGTCAGCCTGGTCACGGCTCTTTTTCCGTGTCTGCTTCTGTTTGCGCAAATCGTGGAGAAGGAGGACGGCACGTGGGTCGTGAATGTCCCTGCCGAAGCGTGTGCAAGGCCGACGGCCTCGGACTTTGCTTCACTTGCGGGCGAGACCGTCCACAAGCGTGGCGAGGGGCGGCTTGCGCTGACGAGGACTGCGGCGAGAGACCTTGACCTTGTCTACGAGGCCGGTTCTCTGGAGCTTATGTGTGCGAGGGAGGTGCCTGAAGACTGGTATTATCGGGCCGAGACTGCAATTAAGGTCGGGAACGAGACCCAGTCAATCAGAACCGAGACGGGCGATCCTTTTGATCTTGGCGGAGGGGCGCTTGCCGTCGGCACCAATGCCAGTTGGAGCTCGACGGTCACGTCTCGCAAGGTGCCGGTGCGGCTCGATGGCAAGATGTCGATCTCCGGGCGCGTAACGCTGTCCGGCGCCGGTGCTTGGGGTCTTGCGATTGTCCTTCACAACGATCCGCGTGGCTACGAGGCGAAGGGGGCGCAAGCCGGCAACGAGGGACTTTGCTATGCCCAGACGACCGATCCAATCCTGAAGAGCTTTGCCGTTGGCTTCGTCAATTTCCACCAGCAGGGCTATTTTGGCCGCTACAGGATTGGACGAAACGGCAGTTGGACGGAGACGGCGACGACGGATCCGATGATCTACTTCAACACGGCTGACACGACGGTGACGCCCGAGGTCGCCTCTACGCGGGTGTTTGATTTCGCGCTTGTGAGCGACACGTCCGCGAAGACGGTGACGCTGACGCTCACACAGGAACAGGACGGCGCGGATGTCGTCTTTACGCGTACGCTGACGGACACGGACCTGACGGAGATCTGCGAAGGCAACACGGCGTACCTTGCGTTTACGACGGATTCGGGCGGACGTACGACGGTTGGCACGGTTTCAAATCTCAAAATCGAAGACGGACAGGATGACACATTCTTGAAGTCGCTTGTCGTTACGACGGCATCACCAGAGATTTTTGTTTCGTCGAATTCCACGTTTGCGACCAATCGTCTGGCGAAATCCGTCCGTTTCGCTGCGACACAGACGGACGTGTCTCTCGTGAATCTCGATTCCCACGATCAGGCATTGAACTTCGGCACCTGCGTGTCAGACGGTAACATCGCGTTTTCAAGCCTACCGGATACCGTTTCGGTGCCATCAGATGCCGCGAACGGACTTTGGCATTATGATAGGTTCAATGCCAATGGCGATTCTGTCGCTACCGCATCAGAATCTCCCTATCAGCAGAATGCGAATGGCACGCTTGGTTTACGGGTTGGGAGTGCGGCTGGAAACAGCGTGTCCCTGACGGCGCGAAAGCGTCCCCTTGCGATTGCCGGGCGGATGAAAGTTTCCGGACGGGCAGCGATGACCGGTTCGGGCGCATGGGGCTTTGCGCTCGTCCTCCATAACGATCCGCGCGGCTTCTCGGCTTGCGGCGAATGGAATGTGAGCAGTGACTTGGGCTACTATTCGGCGACAAATGCGTCCGCCTCGATCACGAACAGCTTGGCTGTCGGCTTCGTCAACTACAGCATGGCAGATCACATGGGGCAGTACCGCTTCGGGCGAAACGGCAGGTGGGAGGACGCCTTTGACAGGAAGAGCCCGGACAACCGCTACATCACAGACCCGATGATCTACTTCAACACGTATGCGGGGGAGAAGGATGCGAACGGCAAGGACATCCTGCTGACGCGCATCTTTGACTTTGCGCTTGAAAGCGATACGGTCGCAAAGACTGTGACGCTTACGCTCAAGCAGGAGCAGGACGACAAGGTTGAGCCTGTCGTGTTTACCCGCATGTGGACGGGGGTGGATCTTACGGAAATCTGCGGTAGCGAAAAGGCCTACCTTGCGTTCACGTCGGCCACCGGTGGCCGCACGACATCTGTTTTGATCGATGGCCTTGAGGTCGCCTATGCGTCAGATGATCGGTTCGGGATTGAGACGGATGGTGTGCTGTCGTTGCCGACAGATTCCATCCTGTCGCTCGATGCCGTGGATTTCGGCATCGACCGCAACGACAAGGTCACGAGCGGAACGCGTGCAAGACTTTCACGAGGAGCGAGACTGTCTGTGGCACCGGGGGTAGCGGCCTTTTTCCGCAGTGCGACCGTGTCGGGGGAGACCTTCCGGCGCGGCACGTGGACGGCCTTGGACTGCGACTGGGTGGAAGGTCTTGGTTCGGTGACTTTGGGTATTGGCTTCTGCCTGATTATTCGTTAACCATGAACAAAAGAGAGGAATAAAAATGAACAGACGCGAATTCCTTTTCGGTGCGACAGGGGCGGCGCTTGTGCCGTCTGCCATGTCGAAGACGGCGCACACGGCGTTGGCCTCCTTGCCGAAGGGCGCAAGGCCCAACCTGGTCGTGGGGGTTCTTTCGGACATCCACATCACGCGGGACGACAACGCCAATTTCTTCGAGAAGGCGCTGCGCTTCTACGACAGCCGCAAGGTCGACGCCGTGCTGATCGCCGGGGATCTCACGACCACGAGCCGCAGGTGCGAGTTCGAGTCGGTGGCACGTACCTGGCGGAAGGTCTTCCCGGATGACCGACGTTCGGACGGCGTACGCATCGAGAAGCTTTTCGTGACCGGAAACCACGACGAGGACGCATTCGCCGGAAGCTGGTACAAGACGTTTGACGAGTCGAAGGCCGAAGCGTTCCATTGGCGCAAGCAGGAGGTTTGGCAGAGCTGCTTCGGCGAGGACTACAAGCCGATCTGCGCGAAGACCGTGAAGGGGTACACGTTCATTCTGCGCAACTGGATGAGCATCCTCGGCGACGAGCAGGGCCATAAGTACGCCAAGGGCTTCAAAAACGAGCGTACGCCGCTGCCGGAGTTCCTGCCCACGCTCGATCTCCCCAAGGATCGGCCGTTCTTCTACGTCCAGCACGAGTATGTGGAGGACACGACATACGCAACGTGGCTCCTGCGCGGCGAAAAGTGGATCAAGTCCTTTGACAGGGGCCTGACGCGCAAGGCCCTGAACGGCTATCCCAACTGCCTTGCGCTCACGGGGCACGAGCACCAGTCGCTGACGGACGAGAAGTGCGTTTGGCAGGGTGAGTTCACCTCGGTCGGATGTTCCTGTGCACGTGGGCACGAGTTCACCGTTCCGGGCAGGGAAAACGGCTTCAACTGCGCCGACTTCAACCGCACGCCGCCGCAGGAGATGCCGAAGGTGGACGTGCACAGCGTCCGGCAGGGTATGCTGATGTCGGTCTACGGAGACCGCATCGTATTCGAGCGGCGCGAGTGGACGCACGACCAGTCGCTTGGACCGGACTGGATTATTCCTCTCTACGGCGGGCGCACGGTTCCGCCGCAGGGCGTGGCGACGTTCGACTTCCGCCGCCGCGCCGAGGCTGCGAAGGCCACGCCTCCCCAGTTCGCGCCGGGCGCGAAGGTGACGGCCAAGCGCGTGAAGGATGGACATCGCCGGGCGAAGGACGGCTACAGTGACGACAAGACGCCGCGCGAGCAGGTCGTGGTTTCGTTCCCGCCCGTCACGACGCTTGCCGGTTCGCCGGTACGGGCCTACGATTTTGGCGTTCGTTGCGAGGTGCGCGATGCGGATACGGTGCGGACGGCAGCCGAGAGCCGGGTTTTCCCGCCGGATGGCATGCAGGCCGAGTCTCGCGAGAAGGGCTCTTGCACCTGTGCGTTCTTCGGTGACGTGATACCGCGCAACCGAAGTGTGCGTTTTGTGGTCACGCCGGCGGATTGCTGGGGAAATGAGGGGCATTCTGTCGCGTCTAACTGGATGAAGTTGGTGTGATGGTATGAGGCCTGGAAGCTGGGAGGGGCGGATGAGAGCTTTGCTTGCGTTTTCGGCGGTTGCTTGCACGCTTTTGGTCGCCAAGGGCGAGGTGCGGTGCGAGAAGGGGCGTATCGTGGCCCGTGATGTCCATGGAAAGACCTATCTTGAATCCGGCGAACACGGCCTGTGGCGCGTGAAGTTCGCCGAGACGAATAGGCTTTCTGCGGCGCAGGTCGAACGGGAGGACCGCATCGGCGGACGATTCACAGAGACGCGACGCGGCGATACGGTTGTCTCGAAATGGTCGTCTCCCGTCTTGGATGTCACGGTAACGACGGTGCGTCCGCGCGACGGATCCTTGACGATGAAAGCCCGTTTGACGGCGAAGGAGGGCATCGTCGAGGAATTCCACTTCCCTGCGAACCTGCGCTTTCGTCCAGCCGATGTGGCGAGGTTCGTCTACCCGGGTCGCGGCAACGAGACGACGGGCATGGCGCTCAACGAGAAATTCTTCACGTCCAAGTGCAACTACTCCGTCCCCTACCCGCCGCTCTTTGCGGACTGGGCGCGGCTGGAGACGAAATCCGGCGCGTCCATCCAGGTCTATGGCGTCCAGCGTCGCGGGTATTTTGCGCCGTGGAAGAATCCGCATCCGTTCGTTCCGGGATCGGCGACTGTGGCTGGCGATAGCCGTGGCGGATACTATTCGCATGCATCGGCGTACTGGCTGAAGCCCGGCGAATCGGTCGAGACGCCAGTGGTGCGGATCGTCGAGGGCGGAACCGTCGATTCGTCCCTCGCGGCGTACCTGAAGGAAAATGGCCTCGGCCGTTCGCTGTCGTCGAAACTGCCGCCGCGTGACGGGACGGCGTTTCTGCGCAAGCTTGCCGCCTCTCCGCTGTTGCTCGTCCTCGCTGCCGACGCGAAGCGGATTACCTCACTTGCCGAGGACTTGCCGATGCCGACGCTCGTCCATATCCACGACTACATGCCGCATGGCTTCGACAACGCATATCCCGATTTCTTCCCGCCCCGGAAGACGTTTGGCAGCTCCGACGACTTCAAGAACATGGTGGCGGCCATCCATGCCCGTGGCGGACTGTTCATGCCGTACACGAATCCATGCTGGTGGGGTTCCGAACCCTTTAAGTCGGAGGTGTTCAAGAAGGCCGGCATGGAGCCGATCGCCAGAAAGCGCGACGGCAGCCCGATTACGCTCAGGTACGGGCCGCACAAGGGCTACAACATCACGTACTGGCATCCGGTCGTGCAGGCGGCGAACCGCGCCACCCGGCGTGAAGCGCGCGAGACCTATGGCTCTGACATCCTGTTTCAGGATCAGTGCGGTTCCCTGCCGTGGTTTCGCGACTTCAGCCCGCATTCCCCGTCCGTCACGGCGCATGAGGAGGGTATGATTTCCATTGTAGAGGAGGACAGCCGCCACATGCCGCTCTTCACGGAGGACGGCTTTGACATGGTGGCGGATTCAGAACTCGGACTGACCGGCTGCGCCTGGGGGACTGTTCCGCTTGAGGACATGGTCGGACGGAAACTGCACAAGGAAAAGCGTTTCCCCGCTGACACGTGGGTTCTCGAACCTGTGGCCCAGCGCCTCTTCCGAGACAAGCTCCTTTTCTACCATCATGATCTCGCGGGTTTCACCAGGAACGAGCGTGTCCTCGCGTGGGTTCTTGCGCTCGGCTACAACATTGTCGTGGCGTACAAGGCAGATGAGCTGACGAAGGATAAGCGTATTCGGCGCTGGTATGCCTGGTTGCACGCCCTACAGTCCCGTGTGCTTTCACGGACTGTTGGTGGCCGTGTCACGGAGTTTGTACACGACAGATCACCCCTGTTCGCGCGTGGCATTGATCCGGCCACGCCGTCCGACGACGGAACCGTTGTGGCGACATACGGTGGCGTGCGCTTCCTCGTGAACCTTGGCGATGTGCCTCGGACGATTGACGGGCATCGCCTGGCGCCCTATGGCTGGTGGATTGAGGGGCTCGGCGTGAAGGCCGGAATGCCGGAGGAGGGCGTGCCATTCATTGAAGCAGATGGGGAGAGGATCACGTATGTACGCTGAATGCGTGCGAAAGTGTGCCGTGTCACTCGTCTGCCTTGTGGCGGCGGCATCGTCTTGGGCGTTTGGGACATGGGGTTCGCCGGATGACCGGGCGTCGTTCGGGCCGCTGACGCCTTCGGCAAGGCCAGTCCTGCGCGAATACATCTGGCCCGAAGGCAAGATGCCGGACGAGCAGCCGCATCAGATCGCCGCGCAGGCGGAAGAGACCCGTGCCCAGATGTTTCGCGCGGAGGACTTTCGGCGACCGTACATCGACTGGTACGCGCCGAATCCGTCCAATCGAACCGACCTTGCCGTGCTCATGGTCTCGGGCGGCGGCTTCTCGTCCTGCTGTGACGCGGAACGCCTGCAGCCGGCCATTGACAGATTCGTCCGCGCGGGCGTGACGGTCGCGAACCTGACGTACCGTACACCTCGTCCGAAGGGGCTTGCAATACACCAGTCCGGCTGGGAAGATGCGCAGAGGGCCATACGGTTCATGCGGGCGCATGCGTCGAAGTGGGGCTTCAGCCCGGAGAAGATCGGCGCCACGGGAATATCGGCCGGCGCCAAGCTCGTCCTCCTTCTGGCCACATCGTCGGAGACGGCGGCGTATGCCCCGGTCGACGAACTCGATGCCTTGCCGTGCAACCTGCTCTTCGCCGTGCCGCAGGCTGCGGCATACGTGCTGACAGACGGCGAGGGCGTGCCGAACGCCCGCGAGGGAGATGCGCCCGACGTCGCGCTCGTGAAAGAGCTTGCGTTTGACGGCAAGACCTGCCCGATGTGCCTGTTCCACGGGGGGGCGGACGATTTCTCCCCTTTGGGTTCAACGCAGATATACCGTCAGCTCCGCCGGATGAAGATACCTGCCGAGCTGCATCTTTTCGCGGATCGCTGGCATGGGTTTCACGGCGACATGAACCGTGGCGATGACGGCACGGCATGGGATCACTGGTTTGACCGCGCGCTTGAGTTCATCCGCCAGATGAACTTCGATGGACGGCTCGGCGATGAGGTCGGCCTTGCCGCGCGTTTCCCGGATGATGCCGATCGGGGTGGCTACGAACGGATGCCCCTTTGGCCAGAAGGCAAGATGCCGGCTGCACAGACGAACCAGTGCGTTCCATATCTCGAATGGCATCTTCCGAAGACGCCTCGCACCAAGGGCATCCAGATCATCTATTCCGGCGGAGCCTACTTCGATAACCGTCCGGATTCCTGGGATGGCGTAACGTCGGCGCGACGCTACCTGAACGAGAAGGGCATGACGGTCGTGACGCTCAAATACCGCACACCGCGTCCGACAGGCCTCGCGAAGCATACGAGCGCCTGGCAGGATCTTCAGCGTGCAGTCCGCGTCGTGCGCCGCGAAGCGGAGGCGCGTCACCTCGATCCGAACCGCATTGGGATCATGGGTGCGTCCGCCGGTGGACATCTCACGATCATGGGGGCGACAAGTTCTCGGCGCAAGTCATATTGGCCGGTCGATGAGACAGATCTTATTCCGTGCAATGTGCAGTGGGGCATTGCGCTGTATCCGGCCTATGCACTGACGGACGGTCTTGACGAGCCGAATCGCACGGGCGGCAATGACGATGCGGCGCGTCTCGCGCCGGAGTTCTCCTTCGACCTTTCGACCTGTCCGATGCTGTTCCTGCACGGCGATGCGGACGGATGGGCGGCGATGAATTCGGTCAAGTGCTGGGAACAGTTGCGTCGCATGGGGGTGCAGGGCGATTTGCATACGTTGGCGACGAGGGATCACTGCTTCATGAACGCCGCCGCACCGGGTACGGGCAGCTACACGTGGCTGGATCGCGTCTGGGAGTTCCTGAACCACAAGAAATTCAATGCGCCTGACCTGTTCCTTGCTGCACAGGCGGTGTGGCCAAAGGGCGCGGGCGACACGATGAACGAGACGTTCGCATTCGAGACGGAACTGACGGCTGAGGATGGCCTGGCAGAGTTGCGGATTGCGGCCGCGTCCTGCTACAAGGCCGAGTTGAACGGCGCATTCGTCTCGGCGGGCCCTGCGCGCGCGCCGACTGGCCTTGCGCGTGTCGATGCTCTTCCGGTTCGGCTGAATGCGGGGAGAAACCGACTGCGCGTCGAAGTGAACGCGTATCGGTGCAACAACTTCGTGTACATGGACCAGTCTCCGTTTCTCGCGGCGGAAGTCGTGCAAAACGGGCGAGTCCTTTCCGCGACTGGCGGAACAAACTGGACGGCACGGGCATCCGAACGCATCGTCAAGACGCCGCGAGCCAGTTTCCAGAGAGGCTTCTCGGAGGCGTACCTGATCGGCGGTGCGCCGGCTCCGTCGCGGGAATTGGAAACTGTCACCGCGCCGCGCTTTCTCGCACGGGAGGTGCCGCTTTGTGACTTCAGTCTCGACAGGTCGTTCGTCGAGGTCGATGCCTACGACATTGTCTGCGACGAATCGACGCCTTTGCCCAGGACGCGATGCTTCGAGAATGTCGCGCCGCCTGTCTTCTGCGGGTATAAGGCAGAGGAATGCGACGTGAACGTGTGGCACGAACTGGCAAAATGGCGTAGGGCCAAGCCTGGCGTGGCAGGGCGAAAGGTTCCGGCGAAGCTCTATGCCGGAGAGCATAACACCACTGGATTCCTTCAGGTCGAGCTGGCGTGTACGGAGCCGGGGCGGTTCATGGCGGCCGTGGACGAGTTGCGTACGCCTGATGGAGACGTGAACCCGCTACGCATCGAAATCGCGGCCGGCGCAATATGGGACATCAGGCGCCCGGGGCGATATGTGCTGGAGTTCTTCGAGCCTCAGACGTTCAAGTTTGCCCGCTTGGCGATGCTCTCCGGCAAGGCGACGTGGAAGGCGCCTGTCGTGCGTCGCTATCGGAATGCCGAGGCTTTCAACAACGTCTATGTGGGGGCGGATCCCGTGGCCGCCAAGGTCTTGGCGGCGGCCGCCCGGACGCTTGCGCAGTGCGCAACGGACGTGCCAATGGACTGCCCGAGCCGCGAACGCGCCGGCTGGCTGGGAGATTCCTATTTTTCGGGCCCAAGTCTGCAGTTGCTTGCAGGCAATGCGTCGGTAGAGCGTGCGTTCCTTCGCGACTATGCGCTTGCGAAGGGATTTCCGCATCTTCCGAAGGGCATGGTGGCGATGTGCTATCCGTCGGATCATACGGATGGGCTCTACATTCCGACGTATGCGCTGTGGTTCCTCCTTGAAATCGAGGACTATGTGCGCCGAACCGGAGATCGCGAGACGGCGAAGCTGCTGGAGGGACGCGTGAGGGAGCTGTTGAAGTGGTTTGATGGATATGTCAACGCAGATGGACTTCTTGAAAAGCTTCCGTCATGGGTATTCGTCGGTTGGGATGCGTCAAACGGCTATGTGCAGGACGTGAACTATCCGGCGAACATGCTCTATGCCGCCGCATTGGATGCGGTCGGGCGACTGTACGGATGGGAGTGTTGCGTCCGTCGTGCGGATGCGATCCGTTCCGCTGTCCGGGCACAGGCATTTGATGGCGTCCAGTTCCGTGACCATGCGGTGCGCGGGAAGGATGGCGCACTTGCCGTGCGTCCTGAAGCGACCGAGACGTGTCAGTACTATGCGTTCTTCACGGGTACGGCGGACTCTGTCCGCGACGCCGAACTTTGGGGGCGTCTGGTGCGGGGCGAACGCGGCTCTCTGAAGAAGGCCGGCCTCTTCCCCGGCATGCAATTGCGCTTCCTCTGCCTTGCGCGTGCGGGAATGCCCGAACTCGCCCGAAAGGAAGCCCTTGCCTACTATGCGGACATGGCAGACCGCACCGGAACACTGTGGGAACATGACGCGCCGCAGGCAAGTTGCTGCCATGCGTTTGCGACAGGCTTCGTTTCCCTTTTCGCCGATGAGATCAGGCCGTCCAAGGCCGTGGACTTGTGATTGTCATCCATCGGGCCTTAGAGAATCGACGGACATGAGTATGGTATAATACGGGCATGAGTTTCAATGTTCCCGTGATTGATCCGTGACGATGGATCGAGCGGCTTTCGACTCGGTCGTGCTGTGGGGCTGTTGCCTTGGCTTGGGCGGTGTCGCCCTTGCCGCGCTGGCGCTTGGCCTGTCGCGCTGTTCCGCCCGTGTGCGCGCGGCGGTCCGGCGGCTTGGTTGGCCGACGGTCTTCGTCCTCGGCGGCTTCATGGCCTTTGCGACGATGGAGGGCTCGGTGACGCGGACGTACAAGGAACGGTGCGCCGAAGCGGCGGGTGGTTTTTTAGACGGGATTGACAAGATTGACAGGATTGCCGAGACGGATACGCCAAACGCCTCAAATCCTGTAAATCCTGTCAAAGACCCTCCGCGCCTCCCCGCCTCCAACAACTCCGCATTAAGCGACAGCAACCTCACATTGTCTTCGGTGACAAACCCCTGTTTCTATGGAATCGAGAGGGGAACTGACACGGTGACGCTGGGGGTGGCGTGGCCGGACGGCCTCTCCCTGCCCAACGGCCGTCTCGACGTCTTTGGGCACTGGCAGCTGGCATCGGGCGGCTGGACGCGCCTCGCGCAGGTCGACGTGTCCGGCGCGCAGTCCCCCGCGGCTGTCGAGATCGGCATTGACAGCTTCCAGACGAACGCGATGGAACGCGCGGCGTTCTTCCGGCTCGCCACGCAGGACGACTCGGACGGCGACGGCCTCTCGGACGCCTATGAGGCGTGGACGCTGGGGACAGGCCCCGCGAACCCCGACACGGACGGGGACGGGCTGGGCGACGGCGATGAGGTTGCCCTGGGGACAGACCCCCTGGGCGCAGACACCGACGGCGACGGGCTCGCGGACGGCGTGGAGACGGGATGCATCGTCAGGACGGACGCTTTCGAGTGGTACGACACGTCGGGCTGGGCGACGGTCTACGGAACCTCATACGGAGAGGGTCTGCACAGCTACTGGGGGGCGTTAGCGATCGCTTCGCTGCCTGACGGCCTGACGGTCCTTGGCAGCCTGATGTCGAAGGCGGTGTGCTTCGACAACGGGGTTATGTACCTGGATGCGCCCGGATCGAACGTTGCTCTTGTCTTCCCCGAACTCGCGACGCCGCTGGACAGGGGGACCTACAGCATGGGCGACATCCTGGTTGCGCCCTACTGGTGCAGCACGGCGCTGGTCGACGGCGACGCCTCGTCGTGCATGCGGACGGGGATCGTCGAGAGCAACGGCTGCTTCGTCGTCGAATACCGCAACGTGAGGCTGCGAGGGACGTCCGACGACCGCAGGATGACCTATCAGGTCATCGTCCCCGGCGGGACTGGTTCCGTCGTGCGCGTGAGCTACCTTGCGTCGGACGTCTGGCTTGACGGATCGGATGCCGTCGTCGGCGTGCAGGTCCGGCGCATCGTCACGCCGGACGGGCTCTACAACCTGACGTGGGACTTCGCCGAGCGCGGGCCGATCCTGCCGGGGACGACGGTCGAGTACCGCCTGGGGCACGGGTCGGATCCGCTCCGTGCCGACACGGATGGGGACGGGCTCTCGGATGGTCAGGAAGTGAACGTGTACGGGACAAGCCCGACCAACCCCGACACAGACGGCGATGGGCTGAAGGACGGCGCGGAAATCAGTCGCAGAACAGACCCGTTTCGTTCTGATACGGATTATGATGGCTTGAATGACGGCTTTGAGCTGTTGCTCGGCACAGATCCGCGACAGCCTGATACGGATGGTGACGGGCTGACGGATGGCTGGGAAGATGAGTCGGGGTATGACCCGACCGTGGACAACAACACGGACGCAGACCCTGACAATGATGCCGATGCCGACCCCGATGGTGATGGCTTGACGAATGGCGAAGAAAACGACTGGGGGACGAACCCGAATCAATCCGATACCGACGGAGATGGCGTGTCGGACGGTGCCGAGGCTCTGGGTGCCAGCGATCCTCTCGATGCGTCGGACGTCGGAAGGCCCGGCAGCTGCAGACCTGTACGTCTGGAGTTTGGCGATCCGAGCGGCAGCAGTTCCGAGAAGTATTCGCTTGCAGTCATCCCGGTGACGGGCTCTGGGAATGGGCCGTTACCGCGTTCGCATGTGTTCCTGAACCGAGAGTATGGCGAGTGCGAGACGAAGACGGCTGCGCTTAAGCCTGGCTGGCGGTATGAGGTGAAGCTCAGATGGGCGGCTTGCAAAAATTCCGGCGAAGGATACCCGGATTATGACTATCGCCTCCTGTTGGTGGACACCGACCAGACGTCCGGCGTTTTTCTGGACGACCCAAAGGGACTGTTCGTCACGGACGACAACACGAGCACCCGTTTTTCAGGCGAGAGCAAGGCGGCTTATCTGGATGTTGTCAAACTCGTCGTCCGGTCAGACAGGATAATGCCGTATGATGTGTGTCAAGATGGGGAGCTGATCGACAGCCGTACGGCAACAGTCCGTGTCGAGCCCTGTGTCACAGGTTCGGCTCTGACTATCAGAAACTTTGAATTGCTTTGTAGGCCCGTTGGAAGTGGGACGCTTGTAAATGACAATCACGGCACAACCGTGACGACGGAGAAGACCGGCACCCATATTTGGCGGACATCGCCCATCTATTGGTACGGCGTTCTCCCGGACCGAGATTGCGCCAAATACCACCATGAATATGCGTTTGATTTGCGCGAGAACGGGTTAACTGTCCTTTCAAGGAAATGTCCTGTCGGATGGCCGGAGTCAAATGCGCATTCCTTGGTGTTGCCACCGACTGGAAACGATACGCATCGCGGAGAGGCGAAGTTCTATCATTCGACAAGCGAAGACTATTGGTATTGTGAAATAGTCTTCAAGCCCTTTCAGTTTGAGGAAGGTTCCATCTATACCGAACCGGACGGACAGAACTTTACATGGACGGGGCAATATGCGGACAAGGTACGAGCCGAGGAAGAGTTTCACATCAAACAAGTGAGGGGCGAGGTTCCGACATCTCAAGGCGGACAAGGGGACTGCTATACGATAAAGGGCTTAAAGTATTTCGTTTCGCAACAGGCGATCTCGAATCAGAATGTTGTGACTTCAACATGGATTGTGAAGGGCGAGACACGGCAAGATGCGGAAGACAACGCAGATGCGGTGATTGCCAGGGCCGTGAATCAGGAATTGGCCGAATCCTTGAGGATTAGGTTTGAAGACCGTGGTTTTATGGAATATTCGGTCAAACGCCATTTGAACTACAATGCCGCTTACAGGTACCATTGCTCGTATGAGGAAGCCTATGGTTCCAATCCGATTAATCATGTCCATCCGGCCTATGTAAAAGAAGGAGAGCAACCATGAAATGCATTCGATTCGCATTTGTCGTGTCAGGACTGCTGGCGTTTGTCCTAGATGGGAACGCCGTGCCTTTCCGATTTGACGATGCCTCGACGGAGATTCAAGAATTTGTCGTCGCTGAAATCACGAATTGCCTAAGGGGGGCGCAAATCGCGCTGATGCATGAGCCGTCGCATCAAGAGGACAAGCGGCACTTGCCACTGATCACTCGCGCTCTGGGACGAGAACTTGGACTGCATGAAAAATACTGCGTTGAAGTCTTGAAGGGCGATGTATCCGTTGGCGGATACAGGAGATGCTATCTCTATGAGACTGCGCGGCGCGCACAGGCTCTGCCGCCGCTATTTGATGTTTTTGGCCTCATCGCCCCCCCGTCGAGTTTTTGCTATTTCGACGAGGGAACGCGAAGCAATCCGAGGGCGGGAAAGCGTGTTTGGGTGACAGGGCGAATGATCTGGAAATACCTTCCGCCGTATGACCCATACCAGTCTTACATGGATGAATTCGTTCACTTGATGTTGCTGACGCCAGAGACTCAACTGGACATGGCTCGACTAAAGCCGAACAAATGGCATCCCAGCGAGAAAACGCTCACGGGAATTCTTGGTCTTGGCTACACAAACATGGTGTCACGGCAGGCCATGCAGAAACTCAAGGTAGAGGCTGCATTCTCAAATCGCGTGTTCCGCATGAACGAAGGCTGTGACTTTCAGGTAGACTATCAGCTTCCCGAAACTCTGGGCTTGACGTGGCGTGGCTTGGAGCCGAAGGAGCGGCACATGGAGCGGTTGAAAAGCATTCAGGCCGGCAATTCCGTGCTGATGCATCTGTCGGCGGAGGAAGTGTCCGAACTCGTCTATCTCGCCTATCTCGTCGATGGGGACGACGCGAAGGGGTATGCGGCGGCCGTCTTGCGCTGCCCGAAGATTCTGAAGCCTGTATCCGAAATCAAGACGACGTTTGGCAAGCGGCTGTTGCAAGCGTTAACGGAAGGGGAATGCTTGCGCAGGGTGGAAGCGTAGCCGTACAGCAACCGGAAATCACGGAAGCCACGTTAAAGTCATTCTTTGATTCCATTGAGTCCACAGGCACAAATGTCGTGTTCACATTCAAGAAGTCAGGAGGACGCTACCTTTACGCGATTGGCGGCCATGATCCTCAGATCAGTCGGTATGGAGAGGCTGTTTCTGTGCCTTGTGATTCAGAATTCATGGTTTGTGACCGGCATCTTTCGCTGTCATTCATACCGATGCGCAACACGCAAGAGGCTGTGAGTTTCCGCTTGGCGTACAAAAAAGATTTCCGCTCGATGGGAGCATCTTTCACCACGAATTCCGCGTGCTTGGTTTCCGTGCCCGAACCAACAGCCATGGCGGTGCGCATGACAAAAGGTAGATGTCTCTACGGATTGCAGCTGCTTCCACTTGCCTCTCAAGACGCAGGGTCTAAATGAAGAAAGCCGATCATCGGAGTTGTCTTCACATCGGGAAAAATCAACCTGATTTATTGCCGCATCTATAGATTGGAAAACCGAAATGGCGCGTGGCGCATAACAAAATGTGAGATCGATGAATGAAACAGATGTGGGAGATGGCGGGTGTCATGAAATCGGTTGTTGAATCGCGCGTCAGCCGGAAGACGGTTGCCGAGCGGATCCGAGGGCTTTAGGGAAACATGAGGTCATTGCAAAACCTTCGCGACTTTCTGTGTGCTCTGTGGTAAAGTCAGGGGGGCGAACGGACGCGACAAGCGCGTCCCTCCCGCCTATCCCCGGCGACGGCCCAGCCCGGCACGACAGGCTGGCGTTGGGCGCTTGAGGTTGTTGGCGCGACGCGGGGGCGCGGACAAGATGGTATAATACGGGCATGAGTTTCAAGGTGAAGACAGGGAAGAGGGTCGTCCTCGTCGGGACGTACCGGGCGGGGCAGCTGGAGCGCTGGCCCGGCTACTACAACTATCCCCTCAATGCGGGCGACGCGGTTGACGCCGGGGCGGCGAAGCGGGTCGAATACCTCGGCCTCTGGGACACGGTGGACGCGACGCCGGGGCTTGCCGTCGCGGAGGACTGTCCGGCGAACGTGCGCTTCGCGCGCCACGCCGTCGCCGAACACGAGGCGCGGTGCTTCTACGCCTACGTGCCGCTCCGGGGCGGGCAGGTCGAGGAGGCGCTGTTTCCTGGTGTCCACAGCGACGTCGGCGGGCTTTACGAGGACGACCACGCGCTCGCGGGCGTGGGTCGCCGCATCGGCGGCCGCGCGTGGCCTCCGCTTCCGCGCGGGGACGGACTTCTCGGCGACGCGCGCCCCGGCGACGGCCAAGCGGCACGATTCGCTTCGGCTCGTCTCGAACCTCTTCGGCCTCCTGCGCCCCGCCCGCCGCCTCTTCCCGAAAGCCCTGAAGCGGCCTGATGCGAAGGGAACGCGGGCGACGGACGTCGTGAAATCGGCGGGAAAGTGTGGTCAGCCCCCCACGGGCGCATGGAAACCCTGAAAGCCCGCGTCAAGACGGCTGGGGATGATTTTGCTATAATACGGCCTCAACAGCGGAGATGGGAGAAGACACATGAAAATCGCACTTGTCGGCGCCGCCGGGCGCATGGGAAAGAAACTGGTTGAGCTGGCGCAGGACGCCGGGCTGGAGGTCGTTGCCAAGGTCGACGTGGCGGAGGGCTACGACCGAACATGGCCGAAGGAGACCGAGGGCGTCATCGACTTCTCGTATCACGCGGGCGTGCCCGGCTTCGTCGCGCAGGCGGCCGAGCAGGGAATCCCGTATGTGATTGGCACGACGGGCCTCATGCCCGACGAGCAGAAGGTCGTGGATGCCGCCGCGCAGAAGATCCCGGTCGTGCAGAGCGGCAACTATTCGCTCGGCGTGAACCTCCTGCTGGAGCTTGTCCAGCGGGCGGCGACGGTGCTGGGGCCCGCCTACGACATCGAGGTGACGGAAATGCACCACCGCCATAAGAAGGACGCGCCGTCGGGCACGGCGCTCATGCTGGCCAAGGCGGCGGCGCAGGGGCGCGGACTGGGCGACGATTTCGTCTTCGGCCGCCACGGCGACATCGGGGAACGTCCCGTCGGCGAGATTGCGATTCACGCGCTGCGCGGCGGCGCGGTCGTCGGCGACCACACCGTCATGTTTGCGGGCGACCTTGAGCGCGTCGAGCTGACGCACAAGGCGCAGGATCGCGCGGCGTTCGCCGCCGGCGCGCTGAAGGCGCTCGTCTGGGCGCGGGGACAGGCCCCCGGCATCTACACGATGCGCCATGTCCTGGGGTTCGCCTGATTACGGAGAAAGGTCGGCGGACATGGACTTTCGCGCGCGCTATCTGGACTGGATGAAAGGGCGGAAGCCGAAACTTGACGGGCTCCGCTTCGCCGTCGACTGCTCGAACGGCATGGCGTCGCTGCTCGTGCACGACCTGTTTCCGGGCGCGGTCGTGCTCAACGACACGCTGGATGGGACGTTCCCGAACCATTCGCCGAATCCGCTCAAGGCTGAGGCGCGCGCGCAGGTCGCCGCGTGCGTGAGAGACAAGAGGCTTGACTGCGGCGTCATTTTCGACGGCGATGCCGACCGCGCGATGTTCGTCGACGAGAACGGCGCGTTCGTCCAGCCCGACTACCTGATTCCCGTTGTCGCCGAAGCGACGCGGCGGGCGAACGCGCCCGCCGCACAGAACCGGCAGGCACAGGCGTCCATCACACTGGGCGAGAGGCCGATTGTTCTGCATGACGTGCGCACGTCGCGCGGGGCGATCGAGACGTTGCGCGAGGAGGGCTTCGTGCCGGTGATGGTGCCGGTCGGGCATGCGTTCGCGAAGCCGAAGATGCGCGAGCTGAACGCGCTCTGCGGCGGCGAACTCGCGGGCCACTACTATTTTGGCGAGTTCTTCGGCTGCGATTCGGGCGCGCTTGCGGCACTGCGGGTTCTCGGTGCGGTCGCCGCCGCGAAGGCGCGCGGCGAGACGTTTTCCGAGCTGATGCGCCCCATCGTCTCGCGCTACGCGAATTCGGGCGAGCTCAACTTCAGGGTCGAGGACAAGGATGCGGCCATTGCGCGCGCGCTTGCGGCCGCCCGCGCGTTCGGCGCTGAGACGGGGCGCAGCGAGATTGACGGCGTGCGCCTCGAATTTGCGGACGGCTGGATCAGCGTGCGCAAGTCGAACACCGAGCCCTACCTGCGGCTCTTGGTCGAGGCGGACGCCGCCGCGAAATGTGCGGCGTGGGTTGCGGCCCTGTCGCGGGCAATTGGAATCGGCTGAGACAGGGGAGGCGCACAGGGCGAACGTTTCATGACGGTTGACTTCCATGTTCACTCGACGGCGTCGGACGGCACGTTTTCGCCGTGCGAACTCGTCGAAAAGGCCGCGCGGGAGGGGTTTGCCGCGCTTGCGCTTACCGACCACGACAATGCGGACGGCGTGGCGGCGTTCCTGTCGGCGGGCGCGCGGCGGAGCGTGCGGACGATTGCCGGCGTCGAGCTGAGCATCGAGCCGGGGCGGACGTTCGACCGCTTCCACCTGCTGGGGCTCGGCATCGACCCTGCGAACGCCGCGCTGAAGGCGTTCCAGCGGCGAATCCTCGACGGGCGCAACGCGCGCAACGAGCAGATTCTCGCGAACTTCCGGCGGCTCGGCATCGAGATGGGCGCTGAGATCGCGTCCTACGCCCACGGCGACGTCTTGGCGCGTCCACATTTCGCGCGGTGGCTCGTGGAGCACGGCTACGCGAAGTCGATCTTCGCGGCGTTCGAGACCTACCTGCTGCCCGAGTCGCCCGTCGCGACGCGCTGCTACGAGGAACGCTACCATCCACCGCAGGAAGAGGCGTTCGCCGTCGTCCACGCGGCCGGCGGACTCTGCGTGATGGCGCACCCGAAGTACTGGCGCGTGCCGTGGCAGCACGTCGGCTGCGAGTTTGCGGCGGCCGAGCGCGAACTGGCGGTGCTGAAGGAGAAGGGGCTGGACGGGCTGGAGTCGCTCTATCGGGCGAACCGGCCGGAGGAGAACGTCGAGTTCACGCGCATGGCGACCCGTCTCGGCCTTATCAAGTCCGCCGGCAGCGACTTCCACGGGGCGAACAAGCCGTCGATTCCGCTCGGCATGCGCGTCTCGGAGGCGTTCATCGCGCCGCTGCTGGAACGGCTGTGAGGCAACCACGCGGGACAGCGGCGATTATGCTATAATAAGCGACCAAGGACTGCAAACCTTCGGGGAACGAAAAGATGGACAGACTTACGGAAATCAGCTGGGAAGACTACTCGAAACTTTCACTGGACGCCAAGCGTCCGTATTTGGAGCGTGAGGAAGGGGACGGCTTGCCGTACCACACGCTCTTCGCGCAGCAGTTCGACCGCGCGACGCTTGAACGGCTCTGCGCGCTCGCGAACCGCATCCGCTTCATCAACAAGTCGAAGGAAGGCGCGCTCTACCTGAAGAACGTCCTCGCGCACAAGCGCGCGATGCTCTACTTCTCGCAGCCGAGCTCGCGCACGTTCCTCTCGCACCTCGCCGCCTGCCAGCTGCTCGGCATCACGACGGGCAGCGTGCGCGATGCGTCGACGTCGTCCGAGTTCAAGGGCGAGTCGAAGGAAGACTCGATCCGCACCTTCTCGTCCTACTTCGACATGATCATCATGCGCAGCCCCGAACAGGGGCTCGCGGAAAAGATGGCGTGGGAGCTCTCGAACTCGGATCGCCCGATCCCGATCCTGAACGCCGGCTCGGGCAAGGACCAGCACCCGACGCAGGCGCTCCTTGACATCTACACGCTGATGCGCTCCTTCGAGAAGTCGGGCGGCATCGACGGCAAGACCGTGACGTTCTGCGGCGACCTCATGCGTGGGCGCACGGTGCGCTCGCTCTCCTACCTCCTCACGAACTTCCGGGACGTGAAGCAGGTCTTTGTCGCGCCGCAGGAGTTGCAGGTGCCGGCGGACGTCGTGATGATCCTCGCGAAGAAGGGCATCTCCTTCGAGGTCTGCGACAACCTGCGCGACGCGGTGAAGATCTCCGACGCGGTCTACATGACGCGCATCCAGGACGAGTGGGACTCGTCGAAGGGCGCGTCCGCGCGCATCGACACGTCGCGCTTCAAGTTCGGTGTGGAGGAGCTGAAGCTCCTGAAGCCGACGGGCGCGATTCTCCATCCGCTGCCGCGCCGCGACGAGATCGCGACGTGCTGCGACCGCGACCCGCGCGCGATGTACTGGCGGCAGATGCGCAACGGCATGTGGATTCGCGCGGCGCTCATCGCCGCGACGTTCGGCTTCGAGCGGACGATCATGGACTGCGGCTACTGACGGCCACGCCCGCCGGGCGCACCCATTTTTTGCGGCCATGCCGGGCGATTGCCCGCCGAGGCCGATTCGTGGTATAATACGAACCATTATGGAAGAGAAAATCAAGGCGAAACTGGAGGAGCTGCGCGCCGGGCTTCAGGCCGACGGCGGCGACCTCGAACTGGTGAAGATCGACGGCAAGGTCGTGTACCTCAAGCTCGTTGGGCACTGCGGCAGCTGTCCCTTCGCGATGATGACGCTCAAGCAGGGCATCGAGGTGGGCTTGCAGGAGATCGACCCCGAAATCACAGTCGAGAGGGTCGAGGCGTGAAGACGGTCAACGTTTCGCTCGTCGGCGTCGGCGGGCAGGGCATCATCCTGACGGCCGACCTCCTCGCGAAGACGGCGGCCCTCGCGGGCTACGACGTCAAGAAGTCCGAGATCCACGGCATGTCCCAGCGCGGCGGCTCGGTGACGAGCCAGGTGCGCTTCGGCGCGTCCGTCGCCTCGCCAATCATCCAGGAGGGCTCGGCCGACGTGCTCGTCTCGTTCGACAAGCTGGAGGCCCTGCGCCATGCGGGCATCCTCGCGAAGGGCGGCACGGCGTTCGTGAACGACACGTACCTGACGCCGGTCACCGTCTCCTCCGGACAGCAGGCGGATGTCGAGGATCTCGACGGCAAGCTGAAGAAGGCGTTCAGGAAGCTCGTCCTCGTCGACGCGATGAAGGTCGCGACGGAAGAGGTCGGCAACCCGCGCACGATGAACATGGTCATCGCGGGCGCGCTCTCGGCGTTCTGCCCGTTCGAGGAGAAGACCTGGCGCGAGGCGCTCGCGCAGCTCCTGACGGGGCCGAAGGCGAAGCTGCTCGACATCAACCTGAAGGCGTTCGCGCTCGGTCGCGCGGCGGCGACGGCGCATCCGTGAAAGCTGGAACGAAAACAAGGAGAGATGGACATGAACATGGTTGAAACGTTGGGCAAGGCGGGGATCATCCCGGTCATCGTCATCGAGAAGGAAGAGCAGGCCGTGCCGCTCGCGCGGGCGCTCGTGAAGGGCGGGCTGCCCGTCCTCGAAGTCACGTTCCGCACGCCGGCGGCGGCGGGCGCGATCGCGGCAATCAAGCGCGAGGTGCCGGAGGCGATCCTCGGCGCGGGGACGCTCCTCACGCCCGAGATGGTGAAGGCCGCGAAGGCGGCGGGCGCGGTGTTCGGCGTCGCGCCGGGCCTCGACCCGGTCGTGATGGCGGCGGCGCAGGCCGAGGGGCTTCCGATGTGCCCCGGCATCGCGACGGCGAGCGAGCTCTCGCAGGCCCTGACGGCGGGCTGCCGGATGGTCAAGTTCTTCCCGGCGGAGGCGGCGGGCGGCGTCAAGATGATCAGGAACCTCCTCGGCGCGTTCCGCTTCACGGGCGTGAAGTTCATGCCGACGGGCGGCGTCAAGCTCGACAACGTCGCGGACTACCTCGCCGTCCCGGAGATCGTCTGCTGCGGCGGCACGTGGATTGTCCCGAAGGACGCGCTGGCGGCCGGCGACTACGCGGCCATCGAGAAGCTGGCGGCGGATGCCGCCGCGCTTGTGAAGAAGCTGCGCGGTTGAGGCGATGCTCGCCGCCGCGCTGTTCCTGCTCGCCGCGTTCGTCGCGCCGAGTCGTCCGCCGGATTTTGCGGACGACTTTGACGGCGCGACGCTCGACGAGGCGAAGTGGTCCGACTGGGTCGCCTCGTTTCCGGGGCGCTCGGCCGGGTTCCTGTTCGCGCGCGACAACGTGTCCGTCACGAACGGCTGCCTGAGCCTGACGGCGCGGCGGCTGCGGGCGGACGAGAAGACGGTCGAGAACCTGCGGCGCGGCTTCACGACGTACGCGACCGCTTACGTGCGCGCGCAGCAGAAGACGTTCTACGGCTATTACGCCTGCCGCGCGCGGACGATGCGGTCGAAGGTCTGCAACGCCTTCTGGCTTTACGATCCGCTCTCCGACGCGCCTGAGAAAAAGTTCCGCGTCGGCGACTTCAGCGAGGAGATCGACATCTTCGAGATTTTCGGCTCGCTGCGCGACTGGTACGGAACCGTCCATCGCCTGAAGACGCCGTATCTGGAGGGCGTCGTCCACGGCGGCGTCGAGGTCTTGCCGGAGAAGAGTCGCAAGATTGCGCTCGCGTTCGATCCGGCGGCGGACTTCCACGAATACGGCTTTCTCTGGACGCCGACGGAGCTGACGTGGTTCATTGACGGCGAGGCGGTCTTCGCGCGGGCGAACGACCATTTCCACCGTCCGCTGCACGTCACGTTCGACTGCGAGATCATGTACAGCTGGGTCGGCGAGCCGGAGCCCGCCGAGCTTCCGGCCACGTTCGAGATCGACTGGTTCCGATACTGGAACTAATCGCGTACCCGTCTTCTGTCGCGCCTTCAGTCCGCCAGGCCTGCTCGGCCTGGCGGCGAAAAACTTGTCATGACAAGTTGACATCCGTTTCGGGAAATATGCTACAATGTTCCCAGACCGCAAGGAGCAGACCGATGACCGAAACAAAGCACAGCGAAGTCTACGCGCTTCTCAAGGGCGAGATCCTCGGGGGAAAGTACGGGAAGTCACGCGCCGTCCCCAGCGAGATGCAGCTCTCCCGCCGTTGCGCCTGTTCGCGCACGACGGTGAGGAAGGCGATGGACGAGCTTCGGCATGAGGGGCTTGTGCGCAGCCGTCAGGGGAAGGGCGTCTTCGTGACGGAGCGCGCCGAAATGAAGACGTTCGGACTGATTCTGCCGGGAGTCTCTCGCTACGAGTATTTCAATCCGATTGCCCTGGAACTCGTTCGGATCGCGCAACGTGCGCACTGCGCGTTCCTGTTCGTGAACATTGACGCGGCGGAGCCGAAGCAGTTGCGCCACAACGTCCGCGAGCTCGCGGCCGACTTCATCAAGCGGCACGTCTCGGGAGTGATCTACCATCCGGTCGAGTTCCTGTCGGCAGACGACACGACGAACGCGGACATCGTGTCCGTCTTCCGCCGGGCGAAGATACCCGTCGTGCTGCTCGACAGCGATGTCGTCCTTCCGCCGGCCAGAAGCGGGCATGATGTCGTGTCGATCGACAATGCGCTGGCGGCCGAATCGCTTGCGAGCCATCTCCTCGCGGAAGGCGCGCGAAACGTCCATGTGGCGATGCTTCCGAGGACCTTCCCCAACCAGATGGAGCGTGTGCGAGGCGTCGCCAGTGCCGTCGTCCAGTCGGGACGGGCCTGGTCGAACGCGCGAAACGTGCTTCGGGCCGAGCCGACGGACGTGAAGGCGGTTCGGGCTTACATGAAGCGACGTCCGCGCCCGGATGCGTTTGTCTGTCAGAACGACGCGCTTGCGGCGGACTTCGCGCAGACGCTGCGGGCGCTTGGATATGCGATTCCCAAAGACGTCATGATCGGCGGCTTCGATGGCATGGACATTGCCCGGGTCATGGCCCTGACGACAATCCAGCAGCCTTATGCCGAGATCGCGCAGACAGTCTTCGACCGGCTTCTGCACCGCGTCGAACGACCCTTCGGTCTGCCAGTTCGCCTCTTTCTGCCCGAGCGGCTCGTCGTTCGGGCCTCGACGCAACGCAAGACGAAAGGATGAGAGGAGCAAGATGAAGCGAAAGAGCTGGAGAAGGCGGTTGGACTGGATGCCGGTCGCCTGTTTGTGCTGTTCGACGGCGCTTGCCGGCGGGAAAGCCCCGTTTGTCGAGGATGACGTGGGCGGGCTGCCGCCTGGCGTGCGGACGCGGCATGTGGCATCGACGACGTGGAAGGCGTTCAACGAGGCCCCGCCGCCTCTCCCCCGGCTCGGGACGCTCCGCACGCGCCGGTCAGGCGAGATCGCCGCATCGTCCTGGTCGGTCGGCTGCGAATGCCTCGACCGCGACTACGCGAACTTCGAGATGTACAAGACGTTCCTGCCCGACCTCGGCGTCAAGTGGGCGCGCCTCCAGTCCGGCTGGGCGAAGACGGAGCGGACGAAGGGCGTCTACGACTTCGCGTGGCTGGACGCGCAGGTCGACTATCTCGTCACGAACGCGATTGCGCCGTGGGTCACGCTCTGCTACGGCAACCCGCTCTACGAGTCGGGCAAGTGGCTCGGCATGGCGATGGCGCCGCTCGTGGACAATTCCGAAGGCTTTGCCGCGTGGCTCGCCTACGTGGAGGCGACCGTTGCGCGCTACCGAGACCGCGTGCCGATGTGGGAGATCTGGAACGAGCCGTATGACCAGGGCAAGGCCTACGGTCGGCTCTGCGCGGAGACGATCTCCCGCATCGTGAAAGTCCAGCCGAAGGCCGAGATCGTCATCTCCGCCTGCCGCTTCCCGTCCGACACGGAGGCCGTCTACGAGGCCGTCCGCGAGAAGGGCGTCGCAGGCGCGATCCGGTACTGGGCGTGCCATCCCTACCACCAGAATCCGGATGCCTCGTATGCGGGCGTCGCGAAGGGGCTGCACACGCCGGTCGAGCGGCGGCGCGACTGGGTGCGCGCGCGGAACCCGAAGTGGGATGTCCTCCAGGGCGAATGCGGCTGCCCCGCGCAGCTCGAGTTCGCCCACGCGCTCTGCAACGTCCCGTGGACGGAGGTGTCTCAGGCGAAATGGGTCTTGCGCCGGGCGATGGGCGACGCCGTGCGCGGCATCTTCTCGTCGCATTTCGCGATCACGGACAACCATTACCCGAACATGATCCAGAGCTACGGCCTCGTACGTTGCGACCTGCTCGGTCGTTTCGTCTACCGGCGGCCCGTCTACTACGCGATGCGCAATGTCTACGGGTTCTTCGACGCGGACGTGAAGCCGCTCTGGTTCGAGAAGGCCGTGGCGGGCGGGCGGGAGATCTCGATCGCGCACTTTGCGAAGAAGGGGCGTCCCGTGCTCGTCGCCTGGTTCTCGGACGCCCGTCCCGACGACTCGCTCGCCTGGAAGCCGAACGTTCCCGTGCCGGGCGTCGCAGACTTCCCCGACCCCGTGCTCGTCGATCTCGTCACAGGCGGTGTCTACGCGCTCCCGGCGGGCAAAACGGCACTTCCCCTGCGGGATTCACCCGTGCTGGTCGCGAACCGGGACGTCGTCGAAATCAAGGATGAGGAGGCAATGAAATGAAGCGGAAGCCCCTGTTCGCGGCGTTGGCCGCGCTGTGCTGTTCGGCGGCTGCGGCCGCGGCGAAGGCCCCAGAGCCGTTCATCGAGGACGACGTGGGCGGGCTGCCGCCCGGCGTCCGGAGCCGCAAGACGACGTCCGTCGTCTGGAAGGCGTTCAACGAGGCCCCGCCGCCGCTGGCGTCGCCGCGTCTCGGGACGCTCCGCACGCGCCGGTCAGGCGAGATCGCCGCGTCATCCTGGTCGGTCGGCTGCGAATGCCTCGACCGCGACTACGCGAACTTCGAGATGTACAAGACGTTCCTGCCCGACCTCGGCGTCAAGTGGGCGCGCCTGCAGTCCGGCTGGGAGAAGACGGAGCGGACGAAGGGCGTCTACGACTTCGCGTGGCTGGACGCGCAGGTCGACTACCTCGTCACGAACGCGATCGCGCCGTGGATCACGCTCTGCTACGGCAATTCGCTCTACGGCTCGCGTCCTTGGCTGGGCGTGAAGGTCGCGGACGTCGTGGGCAGTCCTGAAGGCCTGTCGGCGTGGCTCGCCTACGCAGAGACGGTCGTCTCGCGCTACCGCGACCGCGTGACGCGCTGGGAGATCTGGAATGAGCCCTATGACCAGACGGAGGCCTACGCGAAGCTCTGCGCGGAGACAATCGCGCGCATCGTGAAAGTCCAGCCGGAGGCCGAGATCGTCATCTCCGCCTGCCGCTATCCGAAGGACCCGCAGGCCGTCTACGACGCCGTGAAGGCGATGGGGCTCGAGGATGCGATCCGCTGGTGGGCCGTTCATCCCTACCGCGCGAATCCGGACGACTCATATTCTGCGCCCTGCGACGGGCCGCACTATCCCTGCGAGCGGTCGTGGGACTGGTGCAAGGGGCTGCACATGCCGCTGGACGAACGCCGGGCGTGGGTCAAGAGCCTCAATCCGAAGTACGACATCCTCCAGGGCGAGTGCGGCTGTCCCGCGCAGCTCGAGTTCACGCACGCGCTGTGCGGCTGGCCGTGGACGGAGGTGTCGCAGGCGAAATGGGTCCTGCGCCGGGCGATTGGCGACGTCGCGCGCGGCCTCTTCTCCTCGCATTTCGCGATTACGGACAACCTGTACGCGAACATGCTCCAGAGCTTCGGGCTGATCCGCAGTGACCTCCTGAAGCGCTTCGTCTACCGCCGACCAGCCTACTACGCGATGCGCAACGTCTATGGATTCTTCGACGCGGACGTGAAGCCCCTCGGCCTCTCGACAGCGAAGGCGGGCGGCCGCGCGGTCACGCTCGCGCGCTTCGAGAAGAAGGGGCGGCCGATTGTCGCGGCCTGGTTCTCCGGGCGGAGGCCGGACGACTCGTTCGCCTGGATGCCGAACGTCACGGTGCCGGGGCTGCCGGCGTTCAACGACCCGGTCTTTGTCGACCTGGTCACGGGCGGCGTCTGGGCCCTGCCCAAGGGCGTGCGGAAAATCCCCCTCCGCGACGCGCCGGCGCTCGTCGCCGAACGCGAGACTGTCGAACTGAAGGCGTCAGCCGACGCCCCGAAATGATAACCTGAAAAGGAGGCACAAGATGAACGCAGTCCAGACGAAAGTGCTTCTCGCGACGCTGGCGACGCTTGCCGCCATGGGCGGGTTTGCGGCCACGTGGTACGTCGATGCCGTGAACGGCAACGACGAGAACGGCGGCACGTCCGTGACGGACGCGCGCCGGACGCTCACAGGCGCGATGTCCATACCCGGACTTGAAGCCGGCGACACCGTTCTCGCGCTGCCGGGTGTCTACGGCGACCGGTCCGAGGCGGACGCCTCCGGAGCGCAGACGCGCTGCCGCATCACGAAGGCCGTCACGCTCAGGTCCGTCGGCGGGCGCGCCACGCGCGATGTCACGGTCATCCGGGGCGCGCGCGACGCCGAGAACGGCGGCCTGGGCGACAATGCCGTGCGATGCGTCAGCATCGAGGCCGCCGGGGTCGGGGCGACCCTGGAGGGCTTCACGCTCACGGACGGCGCGACGAAGGCCGGCTCGGGCGATGCGGTGGACAACCGCGGCGGGGGCCTTCTCGTCCTCCCGAAGGCGAGGGGATATGCGGTCGACTGCCTGTTCTCGAACTGCGTCGCGCGTGCTGGCGGCGGCATGGCGCTTGGGGTCGGAAACAACGCCAAGGGCGTAAACGAGGCCTTCGGCGCGGCCGTGCGCTGCCGCTTCATCGGCTGTTCCGCCTCGTCCGTCGGTGCGGCTGTCCGGGAAGTCCCGAGCTGGTTCTGCGTGTTCGACGGCTTCGACATGACGCCCGTCTATAGCTACACTGCGCCGTCCGTGAACTGTACGTTCTTCGTCGGCTGTGACTATTTCGCCGGCGCGAGAGGCCCGTCGCTCAATTGCGTCGCGATCTCGGCCAAGAAGAATCTCAATTCCTACATGACCAACTGCGTGGTGAGCACGCAGCTGAGCGAAAATTTCGCCAGCGCGTGCATCCGGGAGGCTTACTACGAGACGCTGATGGCGCCCTGCTCGGACGACTTCCGTCCGCTCGTGACGTCGAAAGCGGTCGGCGCGGGGCTTTTCGCGTGGCTGGAGGAACGCGTGCCGGAAGGCTACCGCCAAATCGACTTCGACGGAAATCCCGTGACGGCGGCGGAGGATGGCTCGGTGACGTGTGGCGCGATTGTCGTCCCGGCCGCGCCCGTCGGCGGCTACGTGACGACCTCCCACGCGACGGGGTCGTCCGGCTGCACTGACTTCGCCGTCAACGGGCACCCGATTCCCGCGTCCTTCCCGCTGAGCCGCTTCTACGCGGACACGCCGAACGCGACGTTCCGTCTTGTCCCCTTGGTGTCCGGCGGTAGCGTCTACGCAGTCACGAACGCGACGGAGGTGTTCTGGCCAAGCCGCGACGGGACCGTCGAGGTCGCCGTCCCCGAATCAGGCGTCCGCCGACTGGACGTCGCGGCGGCGTCGGAGGAGCTGTTCGTCGGCAAAGACGAGACCTACAAGACTATCCAGGACGCCGTCAACGCCGCGAATGACCGCGCGGTCATCCGCGTACGTCCGGGCGTCTACAAGACAGGCGGCGGCGAGGTCGGCTGCGCGAGCCGTGTGGCGATCCCGGCGGGCAAGGGCATTCGCCTCGTTTCGACGGACGGCGCGGACGTGACGGTCGTCGACGGCGCGGGGGCTGCGCGCGGCCTTGCCTGCCAATCGACGCATCCCGTGCAGGTCGATGGCTTCACGTTCGTGAATGGTACGGCGAAGAACGACGCCACGACGGACGCCGACGCGTACAAGGGCGGCGGCGTCTACTGCGTCCACGCCGACACCGTCGTCGAGAACTGCGTCATCACGAACTGTTTCGCGCCGCGCGGCGGCGGTGTGTTCAACGGCACCTACCGGCGGTGCCGGATCCTCGACTGCCGTTCGAATTTCATCGGCAGCGCCGGGACGCAGGGAAACCGTGCGGGAACGGACGGCGCGCGTCTCGCGCTGCACGACACGTACATCGACGGTTGCTGGGGCAGCTTCCGCCTCTTCTACTTCTGGGATTCCGTCGTCGGCTGCACGTTCGGGCCGAACAACTGGGGCGAGAAGCAGGATGAGCTGGGGCGCCTGTTCGGACCCCGGAGCGGAACCGTCCGCGACTCGCTGTTCCTCGGCCGTTCGCAGCCGAACCCGGAAAAACCCGAGACGTATTCGCTCACGCTGACGAACTGCGCCTACCTCGCCACGTGCCAGTGGGCGGACAATACGGTGTTTTCGGACTGCCTGCCCGCCTTCGCGGCGTTCGATGGCACGGCGGACGGCGTGCCGAACGGGTCGCCGACGAATGCGGTCGCGACGCGCGGCATCGGAGCCTTTGCCGCCGACTGGACGGATACGCTGTCGGACGCGCTGAACGCCAAGGGATGCGCCCGCGTCGCCTTGAACGGGGCGGATGCGACGCTCGGGGAGGACGGGACCGTCCTCCTCAAGTCCGGGACGCTTCCAGTCACGGTGACGTGGAAGGGTGGATTCGTGACCGTGCCGTTTTCCGTCACGGGCACGGGCGTCCTCGTCGTCCACCAGGACGGGGCGCCTTGCCGGGTCGTCCGTGTCGGAGAGGCGGCCTCGCTGCGCCTGTCGGGCGAGATGCGGACGGCCGAGGTGTCCTTTACCTACTATCCGGGCTTCCGCGACGCGGGCGGCGCCGTCCTCCCGACGCTCGCCTACCAGTCCGGCGCCCTTTTCATCATCCGCTGACAGCTGAACAGACAATGGAGAGAGCGATGACAAGACATCTGATCTTGACGGCGGCGACCGTGGTGGCCGCCGCCACCGGCCGTCCGGGCGACGACTGCGACTGGGTGCCGTTCGCGGCGAATCCGTGGGTCGAGCCCGGCACGGCGGCCGACGCCTCGTCCTGGACGGGCATCGACACCCCGGCCGGCCGTCACGGGCGCGTCGTCGTCCGGGGCGACCATTTCGAGTTCGAGGGGCTGCCCAACGTGCCGCAGCGCTTTCTCGGCGCGAACGTGATCCTCGACTCCGTCACGCCGAAGACGGCGGATGACGCGCGGGCCTTCGCGCGGCTGCTCCGACGCCTCGGCTGGAACGCCGTGCGCATTCACCAGCACGAGCAGGACCTCGTCGGCGCGGACGGCTTCTCGCTCGACCCTGCGAAGATGCGCCGGTTCGACGCCTTCGTCGCCGCCTGCATCGCGGAAGGCCTTTACCTGCAGACGGACCTCTACGTCACGCGCAAGGTGAAGGGTCATGACCTGCACGGCTTCAAGGAGGCGATTGTCTGCGGCGACGAGACGGCGTTCGCGAACTATCTCGCCTGGGCAAAGGCGTTCCTGACGCACCGCAACGCCGAGACGGGCCGGACGCTTTGCGAAGAGCCGGCGCTTGCCTTTGTCACGCTCATCAACGAGGGCAACGTCGGCAACCGCAAGCACGTGGCGCGCGAAAACGGTTGGGAGCGGCGCGCGGCGGAGCGCCATCGCGCGTTCATCCGCCGCATGCGCGGCATCCTGCGCGACGAGCTGGGCTGCCGGGCGCTCATCTCCGACCTGAACGGCTGGACCTACAAGGAACCCTACTTCCCGGTCATCGCGGAGGAGTGCGACTACGTCGACTCGCACGGCTACGTCGACCATCCCATCTACGTGGGCGCGACGAAGTTCCGTCTGCCGAGCCGCATGAACGACGCGGGGCCGTGGTCGTTCCCATTCTCCTATGCGCGGCACGACATCTCCGGGCGCTTCCCGGACAAGCCGTTCCTCTGCACGGAATGGAGCTGGTCCGCTCCCGGTCGCTGGCGTGGCGCGGGCGGGCTCATGCAGGCGGCCTACGCCTGCGAACGCGGCTGGGACGGCCTTTGGCACTACTGCTGGGGGTCGCACGGCATCGTCGGCCAGCCATTCGGTTCGCCGGACGTGCCCGCGCATCCGGTCCACTACTGGGACATGGCGCGCGACCCCTTCGCGCTGGCGGCCGAGCGCGCCGTTTCGGCGCTCTTCCTGCGCGGCGACGGCTTCGGCGCGTCCGTCAGCAACGACCTGAAGAAGGCGGTTTGGACGCTGTCCGCGATGCGGACATGCGGGGCCGTCGTGCGGCGAGGGCGCTTCACGGCCGGGGCTCTTGCGGGCGATGCGGGGGAGGATGGCGCAATCGTTTGGGCGACGACGTGCGACGGTCGTTCGTTCGCCGAGTCGTCGCGCGTGCTCGTCACGCACCTGACTCAGCTCCGGAACACGGGCATAGTCCTGTCGGGCGAGAAGAGTCGCGTCCTGGAGGGCTGGGGCTCGCTTCCCTACCTCGTGAAGCGCGGCGCGGTGCGCCTCTCGCTGGCGCTCGGCCCAGGGGCCTGGCGCGTTTGGCGGCTCGACGCGGCCGGACGGCGCCGGAGCGAGGTGGCGACGAGCCGGGCGGACGGGCGGCTGCGCTTCACGGCCGACGTGGCGGGGGACTCCGACAACGCGACGATTCTCTACGAGGCCGTGCGCGAGGGGCTCGTCTACGGCGAAGACCCCGTGACGGGCGCGATGACGCGGCTGGAGATCGCGAACGACCAAACCGGCATGAACTGGGTCCATTCGGCGGACAATCGGCAGTTCCCGTGGGTCGGGCCCGAATTCGGCTGGGGCCTCGGCACGGTGAAGGTGGACGGCGAGAAGGGCGCGTGGAGCGACTTCCCCGGACGGCTGAAGGTTGATCGGAGCCGCCGCCTGGACGGCGGCGACGTGCTCGAGCGCTACGTCTTCCGGAATGTGTCCGACCGCCCGATCACCCTTTCCGAAATCGATGTGAACGCTTCCTTCAACGACAACTACCCGAAAGACGGCGTGGAGATGCTCACGCGCCGCTGCCATGCGCACGTTTGGGCAGGCGGGTGCGCGGGCTGGGTCGCCGCGATGCGCATCGGCGGCGCGCCGCCGCATGTGGGGCTGATGATGACAGAAGGCGAGCTCGCCGCCTACGAGGTCAAGGAGCGCGCGCCGCAGAAGGGGTTCTCCAATGTGCGCGGCATCCTCTGCCTGTCGCCGCGCGACACCACGCTCGCGCCCGGCGAGTCGATGGCCGTCGGCTGGCGCCTGTTCGTCCACGGCGGCTGGGACGACTTCTTTGCGCGGCTCGTCGCGCGCGGCGGCTCCTATGTGCGGGCAGGACGCTGGTGCGCGTCCGTCGGCGAGACGATCCCCTACGAGTTCGTGACGCCCACCGGGACTGTGCGCCGCACGTGGACGTGCGACCGGGTCGGGCGGCAGGAGGTCGCGGTCCCCTGCGGGGACGGAAAAACGACGAAGGCCGAGTTCCTGGGTCTGCCCGACATCCCGGCGCTGCTGCTCGCGCGCGCCCGCTTCATCGTCGCGCACCAGCAGGTCCTCGACGAGGGCTCGCCCTGGTATGGCGCGCTCGTGCCCTATGACAACGAGACGGGGCGGCAGTATCGCAACTGGGAGCTGCCGAAGGAGCGCCGCCGCGTCGACACCTCGGAGGGCGGCGAGCGCCACGGCATGGGGATCTTCCTCGCCCAAATGGCTCAGCGCGGCCATCGGGACGAGCTCCTGCCGGCTGCCGTGCGCTATGCGGACTTCGTGCGCCATCGCCTCCAGGAGCCGGACTTCACGCTTTATCAGGAGGTGAACCGCCCGTCGCGCAACCGCAGCTACAATTATCCGTGGGCGGCGACGCTCTACCTGGAGATGCACCGGCTCACGGGCGAGCGGAAATACGCCGAATGGGCCTACGGGACCTTGCGCCGTCTCTTCACGGGCGGCGGGATCAGCCTCCCTGACACGCTGGTCGACCTTCCCGTCAAGGACCTCGTTGAGACCCTGCGGGCCGCCGGGATGCGCGCGGAGGCGGACGAGATGATGGAGATCTTCCGGAGTCGCCTGTCGAAGCATGTTGATCCCGAGGCCGGGCTCGTCATGCATGAAGTCGGCATCTGCCCGGAGCAGGTCGCGGGCTTCCTCTGCCAGCTCCTGGACATGCACGAGCTGACGGGCGAACCGGCCTACCTCGACGCGGCGCGCCGCATGGCGCCCGCGACGGACGCCATGCTGCCGCGCCAGCCGAGCGCGAACCTGCATGACATGGCCCTCCACCACTGGGACGGCTATTGGTTTGGCAAGCGCCGCATGTGGGGAGACACGTGTCCGCAGGACTGGAACGGGGCGATGGCGGACTTCTTCCGCCGTTGGGCCGACGTCACGGGGGACGGCTCGTTCCGCCGCCGCGCGGACGAGATCGTGCGCCAGCTGCTCATGCTCTTCGACCCCGACGGGCGCGCCTACTGCGTCTTCATCTATCCTGACCGCGTGGACGGGAAGCCCGGCAAGTTCCGCGACCCGCTGGCCAATGACCAGGACTGGGCTCTCGTCTTCTACTTGAGGAACTTCAGATGACAGCCGCATTCGCCCTGTCCGCGGCCCTTCTCGCGGCGGCGCCGTGGGAGACGCCCGCGACGAACGAACTTAACCGCCTGGCGGCCCGGTGCGACTCACTCCCGGATGCCGAGCGCGTCCTCTCGCTAGACGGCACCTGGACGTTCGACTGGGCGGGGTCGCTCGCCCTCGCGCCAGGCGACTTTTTCCGCACGGACTACGACGATTCGGCCTGGTCGGAAATAGACGTGCCGAGCTGCGTCGAGCTGTCCGGTTATGGCGTGCCTCGCTACGTGAGCCGTGGCTATACGTTCCAGAAGACGCCGCCGCGCGTCAAGCCGGAGGAGAATTCCGTCGCCCTCTATCGGCGGACGTTCGGCGTGCCGGAGTCCTGGCGCGGACAGCGCATCGTCTTGCGTTTCGAGGGTGTCACGTCCGCTTTCGACGTCTGGGTCAACGGCCGCCATGTCGGCTATGCCGAGGACTCGAGGCTTCCGTCCGAATTCGACGTCACGGAGTGCGTCAAGGCCGAGGACAACCTCCTTTGCGTCCGCGTGCTCCGGTGGTGCGACGGCAGCTATCTCGAAGACCAGGACATGGTCCGCCTGTCGGGGATCACGCGGCGCGTGGCGCTGTTCGCCGAGCCGCTCTCCGGCGCGATCCGCGACTTCCGCGCGACGCCGCGCGCCGCTGACGCCGCGTATCGCGACTGGACGCTCGTGGTGACGGCGAGCGTGCCCGTGTCGGCGACGCTCGCTGCGCCCGACGGCCGCGTCGTCGTGCGGAAGGACGACCGTCGCGCGGCGTTCGTCCTTTCCGTGCCGGGCGCGCGGACGTGGTCGGCGGAAGACCCTTTCCTCTACACGCTGACGCTCGACAGCGGCGCGGAGCGCCGCACGGCGCGCGTGGGATTCCGTCAGGTCGAGACAAAGGGCGGACGTCTGCTCGTAAATGGGCGCCCGGTCAAGTTCCGCGGCGTCAACCGGCACGAGTTCTCGCTTCGGCACGGCGCGTCGGTGACGGAGGAGGAAATGCTCGAGGACATCCTCCTGATGAAGCGCGCGAACTTCGACGCCGTCCGCACGGCGCACTATCCGAACGACCCGCGCTGGTACGGCCTGTGCGACTGCTACGGGCTCTACGTGATCGCCGAGGCGAACGTCGAGGCGCACGGCCTCGGGCAGAATGAGGGCGAGGGCGTCGGCTGGCGGCCGGAGTGGGCGGCGTCGATCGTCGCGCGCAACGTGCGGCAGGTCGCGAATTACGCGAACCATCCGTGCGTCGTGATGTGGTCGCTCGGCAACGAGTCGGGCGGCGGGCCCGGCTTCGCGACGGCGGCTGCCGCCGTGCGCGCGGCTGACCCGTCGCGGCCGGTCTTCTATGAGCAGGGGAACGGGCTGGCCGACATCGACGGCGCGATGTACATGTCCGTCGCGACGCTCCGCGAGCGCGGCGAGATGGGCGAAGGCCGACGCGCGGCTTTGTCGGAGGCCGCCCGTTTTCCGGGGCAGTCCCCGGGCAAGCCGTTCCTCCTCTGCGAATACGCGCACGCGATGGGCAATGCGCTCGGCAATTTCGGCGGCTACTGGGAGGTCTTCCGCGCCTACGGTTCGCTCGCGGGCGGCTGCGTCTGGGACTGGGCCGACCAGACGCTCCTGAAAGACGGCCAGGCGGCTTACGGGGGCGACTGGGACGACTGGCCGAATTCGGGGCCCTACTGCCAGAACGGGCTCGTCAACGCCGCGCGGGACCCGTCGTCTCCGAAGCTCGCCGAGGCGGCGCACGTGATGCGGCCGGTCGCGCTCGTGGCCTACGACGCGAATTCGGGCGACGCGACGCTGGAGAACCGCTGGGCGTTCACCTCGGCCGACGTGCTCGCAGGCTCCTGGGAACTGCGTCGTGAGGGCGAGGCGGTCGCGTCTGGCGGCTTCGCCCTGCCGCCAGTCCCGCCGGGCGAGACGGGCTTCTGCGGCCTTCCCGACGTGCCGGTCCTGGCGGCGGACGGCGCAGACGTCACGCTGACGCTGGCCTTCGCGCGGAAGGAGGCGACGCCGTGGACGCCGGCGGGGTTCGTCGTCGCGCGCGACGAGACAGTTATCCAGTCCGGACGTCCTGACCGGTTCGCGCAAGTCCCGTCCGCGCCGGGGGCGGTCGTCGAGACGGCGGATGCCTTCGTCCTTGCCGGCGGCGTGTCGACGGCGGCGGTCGCCAAGGCGACGGGAACGCTCTCCCGCCTTTCGCTCGGCGGCGTCGAGGTCCTGGACGGCAATGCGGCGGCAGGCCCTCGCCTCGCGGCGGTGAGGGCCTTCACGGACAACGACGTCGGGCTGGGCCCGTGGGCGTCCATCCGCGCGCCGTTCTACGAATCGGGCCTGACGCAGATGTCCTACCGCCCTGTGAAAGTCGTCTGCGACGGCTCGTCGGTCGTCTCCGTCGTGCGTGCGGAGGGGTCGAAGGGGCTCGGCTGGCTGCACGAACGCCGGTGGCGTCTCGGCGCGGACGGCGCGCTGACGGTCTCGCACGCGCTCACGCCGCGCGGCGCGCTGCCGCCGCTGCCGCGCCTCGGGACGGACTGGCGGCTGTCGGGCTCGCTGGACCGGGTGCGATGGTTTGGCCGCGGGCCGGGCGAGAACTATCCTGACCGCTGCTCGGCCTCGTTCCTCGGCGTCTATGCGTCGACGGTCGACGGCCTTGCGGTCGACTACGTGCGGCCGCAGGACAACGGCATTCGGTCGGACGTGCGCTGGGTCGAGCTCACGGATTCCGACGGCAGGGGCGTCCGCTTCGCGGCATCTGCGCCGTTCGCGTTCCGGGCGCACCGCCAGGCCTGGGAGGACGTTGAGTTCGCGCGCCATCGGAAAGGGGAGGAGCGGCGGCGGCAGACAATGCCGCGTCGCCGCGAGATCCGCTTTTCGCTGGACGTCGCCGAGCGCGGGTTGGGGAACGCAAGTTGCGGCCCGATGACGGCGCCCGAACACTGCGTTGACGCGGGGCCGCGCGTCTGGACGGAGCGTCTCGCGCCGACCAAGGGCAACGAAAGCGGAGCGCCCGCGCCGCCCACGCCCATGCGGTAGGGACATGCGTCTCGCGTGACCGGTTGAAGCGATTTTGAAATGACGGCAAACGAAAGGAAATGAAGATGACTGTGAAATGTTGCGTTTGGGCGGCTGCGGCCGCGTTCCTGTCTGGCGCGACGGCGGCGACCGAAATGGAGCTTGCCTGGACGATGCCTGACGGATCGGTCTGGACGGAGCGGCGTCCGCTCGCGGATGCGGACGGCGCCGTCAGGTTCGTCCTTCCTCGCGCCGAACTTGCCGCGAGAGGGGCGGTTCGCCTCGCGCTTACGCCTGACTTCGCGACGGCGCGCAAGGGCGAAGACGGCTTCTGGGTCGTGCCGACGGGCGAACTCGGCAGGTTCCGGGAGGACGAGGGGCGGTTCGTCTGCGCGATTCCGACGATGGCCCTCTACGGCATGAAGACGCCGCGCCGGACGTTCGCTGCGATCGTCACGGGTCTCCGAAACGGCTTCAAGGTCGAGGTCGAGGCGAAGGCTGCCGTCTACCGCATGAGCTGCGTGCTGGACGGGGCGTTGTGTGTGCGGCCCTACGAGGACTTCTCTGTCGAGTTCCGCACGCTGGAAGGGGAAGACTCGAACTACGGCGGCATGGCGCGCGCTTACCGTCGGCACCAGCTCGCGCGCGGCGCCGTCCGTCCCCTGTCCGTCCGCGCGGCGGAGAACCCCGTCCTGAAGTATGCCGTCGAGGCGCCGGAGATCCGCATCCGCCAGGCGTGGAAGCCGGTGCCGAGCCCCGTGCCCGAGCAGGTGCCGGAGAACGAGCCACTGCTCAAGACGGTCGTCACGTTCGCGCGCGTTGCGGACATCGTGCGCGAGCTGAAGCGGCAGGGCGTCGGCAAGGCGGAGCTCTGCCTTGTGGGCTGGAATCTCGGTGGGCATGACGGGCGCTGGCCGCAGGCCTTCCCCGTGGAGCCGGCCCTGGGCGGCGAAGACGGGCTGCGCGCCTGTATTCGGGAGGCGCGCGACGCGGGGTATCTCATTGTCCCGCATGGCAATTTCCGTGACGCCTACCGCATTGCGGAAAACTGGGACGTCGAGTATCTCATCAAGGACGCCCAGGGCGAGCCCGTGCAGTCGCATCACGTCTTCTGGGGCGGCGGACGGCAGTTCCAGATCTGTCCGCGTCGCGCCTGGGAGTTCTGGTCGACGCGCGAGATGCCGCGCCTGGCGGCCCTTGGGTTCAAGGGCCTCGGCTACTTCGACGTCGTGACGATCCTGCCCGCGCCGGCGTGCGACGACCCGCGACATCCGCTCAACGCGGACGAATCGGCGGCCTGGTGGGGGAAGAGCGCGCGCGAGGCCCGGAAGTTCTTCGGCGGCTTCGCCTCCGAGGGCGCGATCGACCATTTCGCGGGCGAGCTCGACTCGGTGCTCTACGCCTCGTTCGGCGATCCGCGCGCCGCGCGCAAGGGCCTGGTCGACCGCATCGTGCCCATCTGGCAGATGGCCTACAACGGCATCGTCGTGAACAACCCGTTCACGACGACGGTCAACGCCACGGCGCAGGACAGGCATTCGCTGCTGAAGCTGCTGGAGTTCGGCGGACGCCCGAATTTCTACTTCTATTCCCGGTTCGTGGACGACGGCACGGACTGGATGGGCGAGGGCGACCTGCGCTGCGCGACGGACGAGGAGCTGGCGAAGTCCGTTGCGGCGATCCGGGCCGGGTGGGATGTCTATTCGCGGGTCAGCCGTCTCCAGTTCCTGTTCATTGACCGGCACGAGGAGCTCGCGCCGGACGTCTTCCTCACGGGGTGGAGCGACGGCACGACGCTCGTGACGAACTACGGCGCCGCGCCGTTCGCGCACGCCGGACGCACCGTCCCGCCGGAGGGCTGGGCCCTGTTCGAGCCATGACGGGCTCCTGTCTTTTGTCGTGCGGACTCAGAGTCGCCGTCGGCAAGACCGCGCCCCGCGGCGGCGGACGTCGAGTCCGCGTTTCGCGAATATGGTATACTATACGCATTATGAAAAACGGCTACAAGTGGGCGATGTTGGCGATGCTCAGCTGCGCGTTCTTTTTCCATCAGGCGGATCGCGCGCTGTTCGGGCTCTTGACGATTCCGATCCAGGAGGAGCTGGGGCTCACCGACGTGCAGATCGGCTGGATCAACACGGTGCTTTCGTGGACGCTTGCCGGGATGGCGTTCGTCGCGGGGCCGGTGGGCGACCGCTTCTCGCGCAAGTGGATCATCACGATCTCGCTCATCTCGTGGTCGCTGATGACGTTCATGATGGGGTTTGTCGGCGACTGGCGGCTCTTCGGGTTCGTCATTCCGGCGTTCTTCGTCGTCATGTTCTTCCGCTCGATCGCGACGGGCGTCGGCGAGAGCTTCTACGGGCCGTGCTACCCGCCGCTCATCGCGGCGTTCCACAAGGAGACGCGCTCGATCGCGCTCTCGATTCACCAGGGCGCGCTTTACTTCGGGCTCATGACGTCGGGCGTCATCACCGCGTGGGCGCTCGGCATCTTGGGAACCTGGCGGCACGTCTTCATGGTCTTCGGCGGCGCGGGCTTCGCGCTCGGCGTCTTCTTCATTTTCGCGCTGCGCGACACGACGGCCCCGTCGGCTGAAGCCGCCGGCCCCGATAAAGAGAAGGGCGGGGCGCCCTCGTTTTTCTCGGGGCTGGTCTACTTCGCGAAGAAGCCGTCGGCGTGGTGCGCGATGTCGGGGTTCGTGGCGATTGTGTTCGTGAACAACGCCTACCTCTTCTGGGCGCCGAAGTTCATGGCGATGAAGTTCGGCACGTCCGTCGGTGCGGCGGGCACGCAGACGATGCTCTACCACCACCTCTTCGCGTTCCTCGCGATCATGGCGGGCGGGCTCCTGACCGACCGCTTCGTGAAGCGGATGCCGCGCTTCCGCCTGGGGTTCCAGATCCTCTCGCTCCTCTGCGGCGCGCCGTGCCTCGTGCTGATCGGGCTCTCGAACGCGGCGGCGACGATGATTGCGCTGACGGCGGCGTATGGCGTCTTCCGGGGCTTCTTCGAGGTGAACACGCACGCCTCGCTCTTCGACGTCATTCCGCCGCAGTACCGCTCGACGTCCGTCGGCATCTTCACGGTCTTCGCGTTCTTCTTCGGCGGGCTGTCGGGCGTCGTGATGGGGGCGATGTCCCAGCAGTACGGCGTGCGCGGCTTCGAGATCGGGTTCGCGCTCATGGGCGGCGCCTACGTGCTTGGCGCGCTCCTCATGATGGTCTCGTTCTTCGTCACGTTCCGCCGCGACCGGATTGTCGAGTGAGGAGGGCACGATGGGCTTTTTCAAGGCTTACGACATGCGTGGCACATACGGGGTCGACTTCGACCTCGAGACCGTCTACAAGGTCGGGCGGGCCTTGGTGCGGGTTCTGTCCGAGAAGTACCCGGATGCCGCCGGGCGTCCGTTGCGGATTCTCGTCGGACGCGACTGTCGCGTGACGTCGCCGGATGTGCGCGCCGCGCTCGTGAAAGGGCTGACGGAGGCGGGGGCGGACGTGACCGACCTTGGCCTCTGCACGACGCCGATGGTCTATTTCTTCACGGCCGAAGACGGTTATGACGGTTCGGTGATGATCACGGCTTCGCATAACCCGCCGTCCGACAACGGCCTGAAAGTCTCGATGCGCACGGCCTTGCCCGTCGGCTTTTTGAACGGTCTCAATGAGGTCGAGCGGCTTGTCCGGGCCTAGAGGCGGGGACTTTCGGGAGAAATCAAGGGTTTGATAAGCAAGAAAAGCGCGAGATTTCGCGCTTTTCTTGCTGTTAACGAAGAAACTGAAGAAAACTGCGGGAACCCCCTTGCGCGGCGGGCCGGGAAAGTGGTATACTATGCACCCGTTCGCCCGAAAGGACGGACACGTTCTTTGAAAACCGGGAGTTGGAGATTAAAGAGAATTACAACTCATATACGAGACGAAATCCGGGGCGGGTCAAA
>CAKURH010000002.1 GCA_934675625.1 uncultured Kiritimatiellota bacterium | reverse complement strand
GCTTCGTCGCCGCGGAGCCGGCTCCTCGCCCCGCGCGTCCTTCGCGGCGCGTGCGCCGAACCGCGTCCGCCCGTCTCACTTCGCTCGGCGCTCGGCCGACCCGCCCGCTCCTCACATAACGTCCTGTTCTGTGAGGCGGCGCAAGCCGCTTGTGGCCCAGAGGAGCCGACAGTCGCACGAGAGGAGCGAAGGGATCGCCTGTCGCCTTGGTGTTCTCGCTTGCGGAAGCGAATTCCGCCGAGGGGAATGTCTTGTCACGTTCGATTGATTGACGTGTGGCGACAGGTGCGACTCCCGGAGCGACGGTTCGGGCAACTGTCGGACCGACGGGCCAATGAAGCGAATGACTGTCTTTCAGTCCCTCAGGGAGCGGTTTATGCGGAAATTCTCAGATCTGACGCAGGGCGTCTGCCCGTCTCGGAGAGATTTTGCTATAATGTCCCTCCTATGGAACCGACTGCCGCCCCTACGACCGACTGGCTTGACCTGAACCCAGATCCCGCACACGTGAAGCGCGAACGCGCCCGTGCGCGGGAGCTTCGTCAGACGGACTGGTGGAAAGCGCGAATCGCGAAAGGCGAGTGCCACTACTGCCATCGGCACGTCGGGGCCGAGAACCTGACGCTCGACCATGTCGTTCCCGTCGCGCGCGGCGGTCGTTCCACGCGCGGCAACTGCGTGCCGTGCTGCGTCGACTGCAACGCGAAGAAGAAGGCCTACACGCCGGCCGAACTGATTCTCGCGCGCCTTTTCCCGGAGGGGTGACGGCCATGATGGATCTTTCGCGAACGGAAGCCCTGTTGGGCGAAGAGGCGCTGGCACGGCTATCCGCCGCGCGCGTCGCCGTCATCGGCGTCGGCGGCGTCGGCAGCTGGTGCGCCGAGGCACTCGTGCGCACGGGCGTCGGCCGCCTGACGCTCGTCGACGATGACATCGTCGTGCCGTCGAACGTGAACCGGCAGTGTCCGGCGACGGCGAAGACGCTCGGACGTCTCAAGGTTGAGGCGTTGCGCGAACGCCTGCTCGACATCAACCCCGAAGGTGCCGTCGTCGCGGTCAACGGACGCTACCCGTCCGCGACGCCCGACCTGCGGCTCTCGGACTTCGACCTGATCGTGGACGCAATCGACTCTGTGGACTGCAAGGCCGAGCTGATTCTGTCGGTGACGGCGGCGGGCGTACCTCTTCTCTCGTCGATGGGCGCGGCGCGGCGGCTCGACCCGACGAAAGTCGTCATCCGGCGGTTTGAGAAAATTACGGGCGACGGCCTCGCGCGGGCGCTGCGCCAGCGCTTCAAGCGGCTCGGCCGCTTCCCCTCGACGCGTTTCGACTGCGCCGTCTCGACTGAACCGGCGCAACCTGTGCGCGCACCATCGGTGGGGCCTGTCCCCGCGAAGCCGGAGTCTGTTGTCCCCAAGGGGTCGATGATGCCCGTCACGTGTGCGTTCGGCATGGCCCTCGCGGCCGAGGCGATTCGGAAACTGACGCAACCGTGCGTCGCTTCTTTGCCCGCGATTTTCGGGAGGCTGCATGGATCGTAAAATGACCGCCAAAACGAATTCAGACTGCACGGTACTTGTCGCCTCATGCGATAAGTATGCCGATCTCCTCGGCCCGTTCTCGGCTCTTTGGCGAAAGTTCTGGCCGGACTGTCCGTTCGAGACGGTACTCGTGACGGAGACGACTCCGGCGGAGGGGCTGGCGTTCGATCAGGTTGTCGCCTGTGGCAAGGGTGGAAACTGGTGCGCTCGACTGGTCGTCGCGCTGAAGCAGATCAAGACGCGGTACGTTCTCCTTTTGTGTGACGATTATTATTTGGCTGCGCCTGTCGACACGGTGCTTGTCTTGAAGCGGCTCGATCAGGCGAAGCGGTTCGATGCCGCCAACCTGCGGCTGATCCCGAATCCCGAGACACGGATTCCGTATCGCGAAGATCTGTGCGAATACAAGAAGAACACGGCTTACTGCATTGCCACGCAGACGGGCATCTGGAATCGCGAATTCCTTCTGAGACTGGCGCACGGCAAGACGAGCATCTGGGAGTTCGAGCGTCGCGGAAGCTTCGATCTCTCGGACGAGGCACGGCCGTTGCTTGTCACGCCGACGAAGGAGTTCCCGTTCGTCGATGCCGTGCACAAGGGCTGTTGGGAACCGTTTGGCGTTCAGGTTCTGAAGGAGAACGGGATTGGCTATGATTTCACGAGACGGGGGTTGCCGCCGCTGCGCACGAAGATTGTTGAAGGCCTGAAGGGGCTCGTGTTCCGCCTCGTGCCGACGACTCTGCTTGTCCGTGTGCAAAATGCGCTGAATGCAGGCGCGAAGGAGTCGCCGTCGTCAGATGAACGTAAGTAAGGCGTTGAAAACGAAAGGAAGTCCCCTAATGGAAAACCACGCGAAGTTCTTTAGGCGCATCGCCAAGCGCATTGCTCGCATTCTGCTTATTCCAGCGTTGAGGAAGAAGAAAATGATGATGCGAGACAACGAACAGTTCCGTGAGTCGCTTCGGCTTTTGCTGGCGAGCATTGGTCTGGAGAACGGCGTCATGGTGGAAATCGGTTCCTACCGTGGCGAATCGGCGGAGGTCTTTCTTGGAACGGGGCGGTTGAAGCGGCTCTATTGCGTGGATCCATGGAAAGGTTTTTACGACGTTGATGATGGGGCGGCCTTTACGGATATGCGAAAGGTCGAAGCTGATTTTGACAGGCGGCATGCGGCGGATGCGCGTGTGGTGAAGTGCAAGGGGACGATCGACGATTTTGTCGAGCAGTTCAAGGGGATTCCCGTTGATGTCGTCTATATCGACGGGTTGCACACGTATGAGGGCGTTCGGCACGACATTGAGACGGCACAACGGCTGATCAAGCCGCGACTGGCCATTGCCGGACATGACTTCAACCCGAACTGGCCCGGCAGCAAGGCGGCTGTTCTGGAACTGTTGGGCGAGCCTGACAAAGTTTTTGCCGACACGTCGTGGGTGAAGTTCTGCCGGGAAGAGGGGGCGAAGTGACGACGGGATGTCGTGCATGAGGATTTTGTTCGTTTCCAGTTCCCGCAGCCCTTGGTACGCCAAGGGCACGTCCGCCGCCGCGCATTTCGCCGCTGCGCCGTACAGCATCGACGCAATCGGCTACAACTTGGAGCGGCTCGGCTGGACGGTTGCGTGGTTGGGATGGCACGAGACGGCGAATCCCGTTCGTCTCGCAAAGGAAATCGATGCGTTTAAGCCCGACATCGTCTACACCTACGGCTCGACGACGGCCGTTTGGCCGATTTTCCTGAAGCGTGTCCTCTGTCGGTATCGCCGTTTCGTCGTCGTGCATGGCTGGGACGACCATTACGACCGCATCTGGAACGAACGGTTCGGTTGGTTGGGGAAGGTCGTGATGCTGGCCGTGCAGAAGTTTCTCGTCACGCGGTCGGATGCTGTTGTCACCTTGAGTTACGCCTTGCAGAAACTGGGGCGGTCGTGGGGCGTTGACTGCGCCTACATCCCGAACGGAGCCGATCCCGTCGACCGAGCGTCCGCAAAGGGAACAATTCATCTGGAAGGGCGGTTTAAGCTCGTCTACACGGGCGACAAGGTGAAGTGGAAGCGCACGGCCGACATCTGCCGGGCGATGCGTTCGCTGCCGCACGACATCAAGCTCTACCTGACGGGACGTGATGAAGATTACCTGAGGCCCTTTCTCTCCGACAACTGCATTTCGCTGGGCTGGCTGACAAAAGACGATCAGCGCGCGGTGATGAGCCAGGCCGACGCCTTCGTCTGCACGTCGAATCAGGACTGCAACGCCAAGCTTCAGGAATACCTTCGCTGGCAGCGGCCGATTCTCGCCCTGAAGGGCGAGGCGGACAATTTCTTCACGGACGGTGAGAACGCGCTTCTCGCGGACGATGGCGACTATGCGCCCTTGGTTTTGCGCCTGGCGAACGATCCGGCACTGTGCCGACGATTGGCAGAAAACGCCGCGCGCCAGATCCCGGTTTATTCGTGGTTCGAGATCGCGCAGAAGTTCGATGCGTATTTCAGGGGAATGCTGTCGAACGTGGCGTGTGAGGTGGGCACATGAAATTGCTCTTCATTGACCATGCGTGTCACCAGGCGACGGCCTCTGCAGCGTTCTTCGTGGAAATTCTGCGCCGCGCATTCGAGGTCTCGGAATGTCATTATCAGAAAGCCTATCAGACGGGCGCGGCGGCGAGGATGGGTACGAACGATGCCGCCGTCATTTGGGAGTTCCCGGTTGCGCGCGGACGCTTTTTCTTTCCCGGCAAGGTCAACGTGTTCGTGCCGATGTACGACAACGAATGGGGCAGCGTCTGGCAGTGGCGGCGCCTTGCCGCGAGCGGCATGGGCGTCGTCTCGTTCTGCGGGAAGGTGTCGGCGCACGCGCGGCGGTGCGGCGTGACGAATCTGCTTGACGTGCGCTACTTCCCGGATCCGGCGGCGCTGCCGCAGGCGGCGGGCGATCCGAAGCGCGTCTTCCTGTGGGAGCGCGGCGGCGTGTCGCGCGAACAGGCCGAGAGGATGTTCCCGGCATCTGACGGCTATACGCTCGTCGTCAAGGGGGCGAACGAGTTCCTGCCGCGCGCCGACTATCTGGCGCGCTTGGCATCCTGCGGCGTCGTCCTTGCGCCGCGCCGCAAGGAGGGCATCGGCATGGTGTTCTTGGAGGCGATGGCGATGGGCAAGTGCGTTGTCGCGCACAACGACGCGACGATGAACGAGTACATCGTCGACGGCGAAAGCGGCCTTCTCGTCGATTTTGACCGCCCCGCGCGCATTGCGCCGGAACGGGTCGCGCGGGCGCGGGCGGGCGTCGGCGCGGCGGTCGCGCGCCTCCGGGCGCGTTGGGTCGAAGACGCGGCGAAGATCGTGCCGTTCGTCCAGAGCCTCGCGCCGTGCCGCCCGGGGCTTGCCGCGCGCGCGAAGATCGCGCTCGAATACCCGCTCTATCTCGCCGAGGGGGCGCTCTGGAGGCTGCGCCATGCCTGAGGCGCGCCGCGAGACGGTTCACCGCATGACGCGGCGGTGCGACGGCTGGGACTACCGCCAGCGGGCGATCTACCAGGTGACGCTCGTCCAGGCCGACCGCGCGCGGCCCCTGCTGGGGCGGCTCGTGATCGACGATCCGAAGGCGCCGCCCGAGGCGGTGACGGCGCGCGTCGAGCCGAGCGAACTGGGCGTGGCGATTCTCGCGCACTGGAAGCGGCTGGGCGACTTCACGCCCGAGATCAAACCGCTTTTCTGCCAGCTGATGCCCGATCATCTGCACGCGATTCTTGAGGTGACGCGGCCGATGGCGAAGCCGCTCGGCAACGCGATCGGTGGGTTCAAGACGGGGTGTGAGAAGATTTACCGAGAGCTTGCGCTCTCGGAACGGAACAAGGCGCTCTCGGCACAGGACAAGGCGCCCTCGGAACGGAACAGGCAGGCTTGTTCGGTGCCCGAAGCGCGAGCTTCGGGGGCTCCCCGCCTCTGGGCGCCTGGCTTTCAAGACTCGATTCTCTTTCGCGCGGGGCAGCTCGACGCGATGTTCAACTACCTGCGCGACAACCCGCGCCGGCTCGCGGTCAAGCGGCTCTTCCCCGATCTCTTTCGCGCCGTCGCCGCGCTGCGCCGCCCCCTGCCGTCGCTGGGCGTTGTCGGCGCGTTCGCGGCCCTTGGCAACCGATTCCTGCTCGACCGCCCGCTCGTTCAGGTTCAGGTCTCGCGGCGCGACTTCGCCTATCGCCGCGAGCCGAAGGCGGGCGGTGGGCTCAAGATCGCGCGCGACGCGGCGGGCGAGCCGCTGGTCGCGCAGGAAAGCGCGGCGTTCACGGCGAAAGCCGAAGCGCTGCTCGCGCGGGCGCGGCAGGGCGCGGTGCTGCTCTCGCCGTGCGTGAGCGAGGGCGAGCGCGAAATCGCGCGCCGGGCCTTTGCCGAGGGCCTGCCGCTCGTCGTCTTGCGCAACAAGGGCTTTGCGCCGCTCGAAAAGCCGGGCGGGCGGCATTTCGACGCCTGCGCCGCTGGGCGGCTCTTGATGCTCGCGCCGGCGGCGTGGCCGCACGTATTGGGCGAAAAGCCGATGACGCGGCGCGACGCGCTTGTCTTGAACCGCCTCGCCCAGGCGCTTGCGGAGGGGGCGCCGAAAGCGCGCGCTTTCGGCACGGGACAGGGGGCGTCGCGCGCCGCCACGGGAACGGGGGCCTCGCGCGGCTCGAAACCGGGCGCGCGCGACGGGGCCCCCGGTTCGGCGGTGGCCCTCGATTCGACGATGGCTCTCGGCGGCGCGGCGAAGATCAGCTATCGCGGCGTAACGTTCGCCGAGGTCGATGATTGGGCGCGCGCGGCGGTCAATCTTGCGCCTCGCCCGTGCGCCTGCCCCGCGCCCGAAGCGCGAGTCTGTCCTGTGCCCGAAGCGCGAGCTTCGGGGAACGGCGGCGAACGTCGTGCTGAAAGGCTCTGCCATGGCTGAATTCGATTGCGCGCCCGTTTTGCTGATTGGCTTCAACCGCCCCGAACGGCTGAAAGCCCAGGTTGACCGCCTTCGCGCCGTGAAGCCGCGCCGGCTCTTTGTGGCCGTCGATGGCCCGCGCCCCGACAGGCTGGGCGAAGCCGAGATCGTTGCGCGAACGCGCGCGGCAGTCGCGGCCGTCGATTGGCCGTGCGACCTTCAGACGCGCTTTCTCGACGCGAATCGCGGTTGCCGCTTCGCGCCGCCGGAGGCGATTTCGTGGTTTTTGGACGCGGCGGGCGAGGGCCTCATCCTCGAAGACGACTGTGCGCCGACCGCCGACTTCCTGCGCTTCGCGTCTGAACTGCTGCGACGCTACCGCGATGAGCCGCGCGTCGGCATGATTTCGGGCGACAATTTCTACGGGTATCAGAGCGATCCGTGCGCATCCTATCATTTCTCGCGCCATGTCCACATCTGGGGGTGGGCGACGTGGCGGCGGGCGTGGCGCGCGTACGACGGCTCATTGGCGCGCTATCGCGAGACGGTCGAGGAGATTCTGCATGCGCCGCGCCCTGACAAGTTCCGGCGCTACTGGCGCAAGTATCTGCGGGGCGTCATCGAGAACCCGACGACGTGGGACATCCAGTGGTGCGTGGCGATGGCCGCGAACAAATGGCTGTGCGCCGTGCCGCGTGTGAATCTCGTCTCGAACGTCGGGCACGAGGCCGGCGCGTCGCATACGGGCGGCTTCGTCTACGACGTGCCGCATTTTGTGTCGACAGGCGCTCTTGAGTTCCCCTTGAGCCATCCGCTGCGCGTCGCGGCCGACGAGACGGCCGACCGCCGTCATGCCAACCGCAGTGCCGGCTATGTGCCGCGCGCGCTCACGGTGTGGGGGAATGTCGCGCGCCGCAGCCGCGCCGCACGGGCGCTGGGCGGATGGATTGTGCCGTTCGCGCATTGGGTGGAGCGGCGGTTCCCGGCCCTGTTCAGGATTTGACGATGACGCTTCAGGACTATACGCGGCGCGCGGCCGAAGACCGCGGCGAGACGTTCCGGGACGGGCCGTCGGCCGTCACGCAGGATCAGCCGGGAAGCTGGCCTTTATGTCGCGAAACGTCGGGAACCGGGCGAACGTGATCTTGTGAAGATACGGTTCCAAGTAGGGGATTCCGCCCTTCTTCCCGGTGATGCGGAGGTAGGTGCGAAGAAACGCCCGAACGATTCCGAGGTTTGACGCCAGCAGGTAAAGGGCGCGGCAGAACACGATGTCGAGCGCGGAGTTGCACGATCGGAGCGACCGCCAGACGGTCGTGCCATAAATGTGGGCGTAGATCGTATGCCAGAGGATGTGCGGCTCGGTGAGAAGGTGGTTCGCCATGTGAAGGGATTTCCACGGCGTGTCGCTCGGGAAGTGTATGGCCAGATCGACGTCTTTGCTGCATTCTTCCGGGTTGCCGGTTTCCGCTTGCCAGTTCTGCGGAAGTTCGCCGGTGTCGGTTCTCTTGTCCATGAAGACGTTCAGCGCGGTCTGGTCGACGAAGGGCGCGGTGCCGTCGTTGTCGGAGAGGAACTTCAGGATCTTGGCATGAAGGTTCTCTTTCCTGAACAGGGCGAGGTTCATGACGATCATCCCGGCGCAGAAGTATTTGCCGGGCGTGAGCGTAAAGCCTCGGCTCTCAATCCACGCGCGTTCAACCGCGCCGACTTCACGGCCTTTCGTCCTTTCGGGGACATATTGCAGAATGAGGTCCTTGTCGGCTAAGTCCCACAGCTTTGAAATGTCGCCGAGCCAGACGAAATCGACATCGGAATAGATGACGTGCCTGATGTCTCGCAGAAGCGTAGGCAGCAGAAGGCGCGCATACGTCATCTTGCTCGCGCCGTGCCATTCTCCCAGACCGTCGAACGAGGCGTTTGGGTTGACCGCGATCCGGTCAAGGGTGCAGTTGAACGGATGGGTGGCGGCAAGCAGGTCGCGCCAGTTCGCGTCGGAGATTCCGCCGTCGAGGACGTGGATCGTCACGTGCCGCGAGGGGGCGCAATTGGCCGCGATGGACCATGCCGTGACGATCAGCCCCTTGAAGTAATTATCATCAGCGGCGAGCGCGACATGTATGGATGAGTCGGTAGATTGCATGCTTGATTCTCGGTGGCGTGACGGTGCGAAGGATGTAGAAGACCGTTGCGCCCGCCTTTCTCAATCGGGTTTTCCTCAGATAGGCTCTGGGCGTCGGATAGATGAGCGCGGCGAACTTTTCCGGATGCCGGAGAATGAATGGCGGCAGGCATCGCTCGGCGGGGACTGCGTAATATCGGTCGCCGAGTCCGAACAGGTCGCCGCCGTTCTCGATGACGTGCCTGACGTGATTGGCGTCCGCGAACCGACCGGTCGAATATTCGGCATGGGCGAAGCTGGCGAGCTTGCGCAGGATCATCTCCATGCCGCCCATGAAGCTGAAGTGCCAGCCGGCGTTTCGCACGATCCTGTCGGGCTTCAAGGGGCGAAGGAGATGCGGAGAGGGGAAGGACGTCAGGACCTCCTTGACGGACCAGTCGCCTTTCCGCATCTTCTGGTAGGTCTTCGGGTCACGGAAGGCCCTGCCGGACAGGACCATCGGCCCCCACTCCCAGCGCGGCATTGAGAAGTTGCAGAAGTTAAGGTAGAAGGACCGATGGCTCAGCTGCAGCATCCGCACCTTGCCGTCTTGCGCGTCCCGGGCGGCTTTCCTGACGGCGGCAGCCGAAGGGATCTCGTCCAGGTCGGACACGATGAGCACGTCGTCGTCCCTGAGTTCGGCAAGCCCTCGGCTAATCGCGTGCCGCTGGTAGTTCTCATAGGCCCATGCCCATCTCTTGGGGTCTGACGACGGCGAGGCGATGTAGGACTCGACGGGGGCGAAGTCATCGACGACGACATGGATGATCTTGTCGAGGAAAGGCGCGAAGCGTTCCTTGTTGTCGGCAAAATTCAAGGGCTTTGCCTTTCCGCGATAGGTCCGGGTCGCCTCGACCAGGACAAAGCGATCGACCGCGTCCTTCAGGATGTTCAGCCGGATCTCCAGCAGGTCCAGCTCGTTGAAGAAGCTGAAGCAGTCGTAGATCATGTCAGCCTCTCCTTGAGCTCGTCCGGCACGCGGTCGGGGAAGTCGCGGCGGCAGATGCGCTGAAGCCGAAGGGCGTTGGGGAGCGAATGGGCGAGGCGCGCCTTGACGCGCGCGACGGCCGACGGTCGTTCGCCCACCACGCGCCCGAGGCGTTCGGTGATTTCGGAATTCGGGATGTCGGTCTCGAAACCGAGCCGGGCGAACGTACGTTCGAGGGCGCGGCCACGACATTTCGTCTCGGCGAGCGTCCGATACGCGAGGTCGAGGCGCGGGGCGAAGACGTCGAGCGAATAACGGCGGATGATGCTGTCGCGGCAGCGTTCGCTCTGCTCAGGTGCGGGCGGCGTGTCCGCACAGGCCCGGATGACCCCGAAGGCCGCTTCGGCCGTGCTGACGGGATAGGACCCGAACCGGGCGTCGGCGATCTCGACCTGGGCGTTGTCGTTTCGCGGTTTCGAGTGCGCGATGACGGGCGTGCCGCAGGCCATGGCCTCGGCGACGACGTAGCCAAACGACTCGCCGATGGGCGAGAAGTTCAGCGTGAGGTCGCAGGCCGAGTAGAAGGCCGAGAGCGCATCCGCGCCGCGAAGCGCGGGGACGCGGACGACGCGCGCGCGGCAGCCGGCCGGCCAGCTGGCGAAGTCTTCCGCCGCGCCGGAATAGTCGTCGACGGACACGAAGACGACGCGCGGGCAGTCCCGAAGGGCCGGAATCACGGCCTTGCGAAGCTCGGCCCAGTCCGTCTTGCCGATGCGCCCGACGACGAGGGCCTCGCCGGGGATTCCGTGCGCGCGGCGGAAAGCGTCGGGCGGCACGGGGCGGAACGCCGCCGTGTCCACGCAATAGGGAAGGTAGATGGCCGGCCGCCGGAAGGGCCAGAGCCACCGCCGCCAGCGCCAGAGGTCCCAGCGCGAGATGTGGGCGTGCAGGTCGATGGGGTCGGGGACGGTCAGGTCCGCCGAACCGAAGACGTTCGTTTCCAGGATTCGGCAGCCCGTCTTTCGCTTGAGGACGCGGAGAAGCGCGGTGTCGCGGTCGGAGACGCCGCCCGCGCGGTGGACGTGGACGACGTGCGGGGCGAAGGCGAGGGCGTCGTCGAGGGCGTCGAGCCCGATGCGCACGGGGATGCCGTGTTCGGCACAGGCCCTCTCGGCCGCGCCGCCCTCTTGGAGGCCCCAGACAAGGGCCTGGTGCCCGGCTTGGCGCGCCAGGGCCGCGCAGTTGACGAGGAACCGCGGCGTGCCGCGATAGCCGAGTTCGTTCGTGATAAGGAGAACGTTCATGCGTGGCGGCCTTTCGTGCGACACAAGGAGAACGCGGCCATCGCGGACAGCAGGAGCAGCCCGAAGGCCAGCGACAGGTAGACGAGCGTCGAAAGGCGGGCGACGTGCTGGGAGGCCATCCAGTCCACGAGCGCGTCGGGCGCAAGCCCCCTGAAGGCTTCGTAGCCGGTGAAGGCGATGAGCAGCGCCGCGTAGGCGAGATTGAGGAGGACCATGAGGGCCAGCGCACCGAACCGTCCGCAGGCAAGCTCATAATTGGCGATCGCCCCGGCGGAGAGCCCGAACCCGTTCGAGAACGTGAGGATGGGCAGGAGGTAAACGTATGGCAGGTACGCGCGCCACGTCTCGGTCAGCGCGAAGAGCGGCCGCGCCGCGAGCGCGAACGCGAGGGCGAGCAGGACGCCGCTGCCGAGCGTGGCGAGGACGGTCTGCCCGAGAAGCCGGCGGTTCTCGCGGCCCCGCTCGTGCGCCTCGGACGCGAGCGGGAAGAGGATCAGGGAGAAGGACGCCGAGACGAAGCCCACCATGTCCGAGAAGCGCGTCAGCATGTAGTAGGCGGCGGACTCGGCCTCGGGAAGCCGCTGGCGGTAGACGGTCGCCGTCATGGTGCCGGCGAAAGTCCCGACAAGCGTGCAGACGGCAAAGGGCGCGAGGTAGCGCCCGATCTCCGGCAGGTCGCGCCGCCAGGCCGCGTCGGGCGCATGGCCCTTGAGTGCCTTCCGGATGTCGAGGACGGACAGGAGCGACGTCGTCGCCGGCGGCGTCGTCTGGCCGAGCAGGTAGCCGGAGAGCGCGCGATAGGGCATTGCGACGAGGAGCGTCACGAGCCGGATCGGCGCGCTGATGACGTTCATCGCCGACAGGGTCTTGAAGCGCTTGAGGCCCTGCTGCGCGCTCGTGACGACCGTGCTGACGTTGGTGGCCAGCCCGCACAGGAGGATGAGGAGCGTCAGCGAGCCGGAGGCGATGCGCAGGCGCTCGTAGAAGAACGGCATGACGAGGTAGGCCCCGCCGATGCAGAGGGCGAAGAGGACGGCCGTCGCGGTGAAGACGTCGCGGATGAAGCCCTTGACCTTGCCGTACTCGCCGCGCGTCGCGTAGACGCTCACGTACTTCGCGAAGACGGTCGCGAGAATGGCGAGCGGCACGGTCAGGAACGACGTCAGCTGCTGGAGCGGCAGGACGGCCCCCAGCTCCTCCGGCCCGACGTACTTCGGCACGAGCCAGAGGCCGATGAACGCCTGAATGACGTCGCCCGACCGGCAGGCGACGAAGATCATCAGCGAATACCACCAGAAGTCGCCGAGCTTGGCATGAAGACGATTCAGCATCTGACTGCGGATTATATCAAATTTCGGCGGCTTGCGCTTCCGCGCCGACCGTCGTCCGCAATTATGGTATAATCTTCCGCCAAAGGGAACCCTATCGAGATGAAGATCATTGCAGGACTCGGCAATCCCGGCGCGCAGTACGCCAACACGCCCCACTCCGTCGGCTTCGAGGCGGTCGATGCCCTCGCGGCGGCGGCGGGCGTCGCATGGGAGGAGAAGCGGCAGTACAAGTGCCTGATGGCGAAGGTCGCCATCGCCGGCGTGCCGACGCTTCTCGTCAAGCCCCAGACGTTCATGAACCTCTCCGGCGAGTCGGTCGCGCCCATCGTGAAGTACCACAACGCGACGGCGGCCGACCTCCTCGTCATCCAGGATGACATCGACCTCGCCGTCGGCCGTCTGCGCATCCGCAAGGGCGGCAGCTGCGGCGGGCACAACGGCGTTCGGAACATCATCGAGCGCCTTGGCACGCCGGATTTCGCGCGTCTCAAGATCGGCGTCGGCAAGGACAGGTCGGACGTCATCGCCCATGTCCTCGGCAAGTTCGACCCCGAGACGCGCAAGGTCATGGATCGCGTCGTCGCCGAAGCCGTGAAGGCGGCGGCGGAAGTCGTTCGCAGCGGCCCCGACCGCGCGATGAACCTCTACAACGCCTACAATGCCCTCGCTTAACGACACGCCGCGCGCGAACCGCATCCACGTCGCGTTCTTCGGTCTGAGGAACGCGGGGAAGTCAACCCTCGTCAACGCCTTTACGGGACAGGAAATCGCCATCGTGAGCGACGTCGCGGGCACGACGACCGATCCCGTCTCGAAGGCGATGGAAATCCTGCCGCTCGGGCCGTGCCTCGTCACGGACACCGCCGGGCTTGACGACGTCGGCGCGCTCGGCGAAATGCGCGTCCGCAAGACGCTGGGCGTCCTTGCGACGGTCGATGTCGCCGTTTGGGTCTGGGGGGCCGAGGTCGACGAGACGTCGCCGTGGTATCAGGAGTTCCGGGCGACCTGCGAAAATCGGCGGGTCGCCGTCCTCGTTTATCGGCGCGGCGAGCCGGTCGAAGAACTGAAGCGGAAGGTCGCGGCGATTCCGTTTGCCGACGACACGCCGGGCTTGCTGGACGGCGTTGTGCGCACGGGCGACCGTGTCGTCTGCGTGTGCCCGATTGACGAGTCCGCGCCGAAGGGACGGCTCATCCTGCCGCAGGTGCAGGTCATCCGCGACTGCCTCGACCGCCACCTCGCCTGCACCGTCTGCCAGCCGGCTGAACTGGCCGCGTGTCTTGCGTCCGTGCCGCCCGCCGCCGACAGCCGCACGCTCGTCATCACGGACTCGCAGGCGTTCGCGGCCGTGCGCCAGACGCTTCAGGCTTTCCAGTCCTCCCCAACATCCCACGCCTGCCCCCCCGTTCGTCTCACGTCGTTCTCGATCCTTTTTGCGCGGCAGAAGGGCAATCTCGACGCCTACCGGGAGGGGCTTGCGGCGATTGGTAAACTGGCGGACGGTGCAACGGTGCTCGTGTCCGAAGGCTGCACGCATCACCGCCAGTGCAATGACATCGGGACGACGAAGATTCCGAAGGCGCTCACGAAGCTGGCGGGCAAGAAGCTGGACTTCGTCTTTTCGAGCGGCGGTTCCTTTCCGCTTGAACAGCCGGGCGGCCGACGCGTGTCGCTCGTCGTCCACTGCGGCGGCTGCATGCTGACGCGACGGGAGGTCTTGCGGCGCATCGACGTCTGCCGTGCGGCCGGTGTGCCGATTCTCAACTATGGGCTTCTGCTGGCGACGGCGAATGGTCTGCGCGTGGCGGAACTCGTGCCGTGCTGACGCGGGGGCGCGGCTTCACATGAAGCGGAGCATGATCTGGCGGAAGATGTCGCGGAAGCGAATCGGCCAGAGGCGCGAAGGCGTTTCGGCTTCGAGCGGGTCTTGAATGAACGCCGGCAGGTCAGGGTTGAAGTCGAGCCCCGTGAGGCGTTCGAGCTCGTCGATCGAGACGATGTTGCGCGCGGCCCATTCGCGCCAGGTCACGTCCTGTCGGAAGAGCATCGCGACCGCGCGCACGTCCATTCCCTCCTGCGCGAGAATGACCTGGTAGAAGTCGGTCGGCACGTCGATGTCCGTCAGGCCGAGCGTCTCGCGTCCGTATTGCGGCGAGATGCAGCCGACGACGACCCAGATCTCGCCGTAGCGGGCCGTCCAGAGGTCGGCGATGCGGTGTTCGACCTCGCGCCAGACGCCGCGGTTCAGAGCGGGCGTCTGCGGGGCGACGTTGGACATGAGGAAGGTCTTGCGGCGCTCCTCGTCGCCATAGCGCGTAGCGATCGCGTAGTTCGGCGCCAGGTGTCCGCGATCATAGCCGCTCTTCGCGTAGGCGTCGGGACGCGGTGCGGCAGGGACGGCGTGGTCGATGCGGAAGGACGGGCGCTTGCCGACCTCGAACTTCGCGTCCTTCTTCACATGGTAGGCGCACCAGACGGGATGGCGCAGTGCGTCGGACCAGCCGAGGACGAACTCGCCGCGTCGGAGAATGCGGATGTCCTTTGGCGCGGGTGCGCCGGTTCGCACCGGGGCCCCCGCGAAGAACACCTGCCCCGCCGGGGCTTCGAGGTCATATTCGTAGACGGCGTCATGGCCCGTCCACCCCAGCGCGTCCGTGATGTCCGCGAGGGGGTTGCCGAGCCAGAAGAGCGGCACGGTGACGGCGCGGGGCAGTTCGGCGAACTTGCGGTCGAGCCACTTGCGCGGATGGTGCACGAACCATTCGGCGCAGCCGCCCCAGATCGTCAGGACGACGAGCATGCCGACGCCGAGTTTCAACGCCCGGCGCCGGGACGGCGACCGCCCGGCTTTCCGCTTGCGTGGCTTCGTCCGCTTCATCTCCCGCTTATTTAGAGATCGCCGAGTTCGATGCGGATCGTCCGCGACTTCATGGCCTGAATGGCGTCGGGGTCGTCGTCATTGGGGCCGTGGCGGAGAACGCCGTCCGCCTCTTCCGGCGCGGGAATGCGGATCAGCGCGCCGCAGGCGGGACACTCGGTCTCCTGACCGACCATGTCGAGCGTCGCCTGAATTTCCGTGTGGCACTTCGTGCAGAGGAAGTCCGTATAGTTGGCTGCCATAAGCGGTGTTCCGTGTCAGAGGCCGAGCTTCGTGGCGCTGCGCCACTGGTAATACTTCTTGAGCGTGAGCTTCTTCGCGGCGGCTTCGTCGCAGAAGATCCAGCAGTCGTTGTGCGCCTGGAGCGCGGAGGCCGTGCAGAACTGGGTCATCGGGCCTTCGACGCAGCCCTTGACGGCGTCCTGCTTGTTCGCGCCGAACGCGAGGAGGATGATCTTCTTCGCCTCGCAGATCGTGCCGACGCCCATCGAGAGCGCGCTTTTCGGCACGGCCTCCATGTCGCCGTTGAAGAAGAGGCGCGCGTTGTCCTTCACGGTCGAGGGCGTGAGGTAGACGAGCGACGTGCGGCTCTGGAGCGACGTGCCCGGCTCGTTGAACGCGATGTGCCCGTCGGAGCCGATGCCGAGAACCTGGAGGTCGATGCCGCCGGCGGCCTTGATCTGCTTCTCGTAGGCCCTGCACTCCTTTTCGGGATCCTTCGCGAGGCCGTTGAGGACGTGCGTGTTCTTGATGGAAATGTCGATCTTCTTGAACAGGTTCTCGTTCATGAAGTAACGGTAGCTCTGGTCATGCGTGCCGGGAAGGCCGTAATACTCGTCGAGGTTCCAGCTCTTCACCTGCTTGTAGGAGACCTTCTTCGCCTTGACGGCCTTCGCCATCTCGTTGTACATGAGGACGGGCGTCGAGCCGGTTGCGAGGCCGAGCACGGTCTTCGGGTTCTTCTTGACCTGCGCGGTGATCATGCCCGCCGCGAGCTTCGAGGCTTCCTCTTTCGTCTTGCAGATTACGACTTCCATTTTCTTTTTCCCTATTCTCGGTTCGCGTCAACACGCGTTGAAATCAACGCAGGACACATGATGCGTGACAGTATAGCAGAATCGCCTCTCACCGTCAATGACCGGCGCGGTCGTCGGTCTTTTCGGGATAGGCGACCTTGACGCCCTTCGCCTCGATGGCGTAGCGGATGTTCGCCTGCGCGACCTGCATCGAGTCGTAGCGCAGGGTCAGCGTCTTCGCCGTCATGTCCCAGCGGTAGGAGTCCTTCTCGACGCCGTTGTAGCGGGCGAGGGCCTCGGCGACCTTCGCCTTGTCGGCCTCCTGAAGGGCCGGCAGCGAGACGGTCATCTCTCGGACGTCCGTCCGGCGGCAGCCGGGGAGAAGGAAAAGGAAGAGGGAAGTAGCAAAAAGGAAGAAGTGTCGCATTTTCATTGGTTTCATATCACGCGAACGTAGTCACCTTCGTGTCCGGCCCAAAGGGCGAGAGGGCGCGCAGGTTGGCGATGACGGGTGGCAGCTTGTCGAGAACGTAGTCGACCTCGTCCATCGTGTTGTAGCGCGAGAGCGAGAAGCGCACGGAGCCGTGGATGGCCGTGAAGGGCACGCCCATCGCGCGGATGACGTGGCTGGGGTCGAGCGAGCCGGACGCGCACGCGGAGCCCGTCGAGATGCAGATGCCGAGGTCGGAGAGGTGGTAGGCGATGGCCTCGCCCTCGATGTACTCGAAGCTGACGTTGAGCGTGTTCGGCAGGCGCCGCGCCGGGTCGCCGTTCACGCGCACGTTCGGGCACGCCGCGAGCAGCCCGGCCTCCAGCCGGTCGCGCATCGCCGCGACGGAGACCGCCTCCTTCGCCATGCCGAGGCGCGCGAGTTCGCAGGCCTTCGCGAGGCCGATGATGTAGGGCACGTTCTCGGTGCCCGCGCGGCGCGAACGCTCCTGGTGGCCGCCGAGCAGGAAGGGCTTCACCTTCGTGCCGCGCCGGATGTAGAAGATTCCGACGCCTTTCGGCGCGTGGAACTTGTGTCCGCTCATCGAGAGCATGTCGACGGGCGTCTTCTTCACGTCGACGGGGATCTTGCCGGCGACCTGCACGGCGTCGGTGTGCAGGATTGCGCCCTGCTCCTTGCAGAGCGCGGCGATCTCGTCCATCGGGAAGACGACGCCCGTCTCGTTGTTCGCGTACATGATCGAGACGAGGGCCTTGCCTTTCGCGGACGCGAGCTCGTGGCGGAGCTGGTCGAGGTCGAGGTTGCCGAGGGTGTCGACGCCGAGCTCGACGACCTCGTGGCCGAGGGCTTTCAGGCGGCGGCAGGGCTGGAGGACGGCCGGGTGCTCGACGGCGGTCGTGATGACCTTCAGGTCCTTGCCGAAGTATTCGGCCGTGCCGCGAATCGCCGCGTTGTCGGACTCCGTCGCGCAGGAGGTGAAGACGATTTCGTCCGGCTCGGCGTTGATGAAGCGCGCGACTTCCTCGCGCGCGCGATCGACGAACTTCGCGACCTGCCCGCCGAAGGCGTGCATCGAGCTCGGATTGCCGTAGAGTTCGCAGAAGAAGGGGAGCATGACGTCGCGCACCTCGGGCGCGACCTGCGTCGTGGCGTTGTTGTCGAAATAGACCGTTCTCATCATGGCGCGGTATTATACCACAATCCGCTGGGCCGTGGCGGTCGCGGGGACGTCAGTCGATGTAAAGGGCGGGGATTTTTTGCGGCGTGCGCGGGCCGTCGGCTGGGCTCGTCGAAACGGGCGTTTCGGTGGCGGACGGGGTTGGCTTCGCGTCGGTTTTCGCCGAAGCAGAAGGGGGCGGCGTCTCGGCTGGCGCGGCTTCGGCCGACGGGGCTTCGCCGGGCGTACCGCCAGTCGCGCGATAAAGCGCGCGCACACCCACGGCCAGCGCCCAGAGGACGAGCAGGGCGGCGCAGCCGAGCAGCGCGAGACGCCAGACGGACGTCGGAACGGCGAGCTTCGGGCGGTCATGCAGTGGCGCGGCATAGCGCGAGAGCGTCGGCCCGTGTGGTTGCTCTTCGGTGGTTGGTTCTTCGGGGGTGGGGGCAGGGGAATTGCTCACACGGAGATGCGGAGGCACGGAGGTTGGAGTCGGGGTCGGTTCGTCGAAGAGGTTGTCGGATGGGGTGGGAGTTGGGCTTTCAGTGAGGCTTTGAGAACCTTCCATTGAAGACGCCTCTTCCCCCAAATCCGCCAATCCAGTCTCCGTGGCTCCGTGGCTCCGTGTGAGATCATCTTCTTGTCGCACGAGATCTTCTTCCGCCGCACGCGAATCAGCAGAGTCGGCCTTGGCGTGAATCGGCTCGGGTTCGGGGGCGCGTTCGCGGATTTCCGGGTCGCGGTTGCCGTTGAAGATTTCCGTGAACTCGTCGGCCAGGGGCTTGGGGTCGAGGCCGACGGCGCTGCAGTAGAGGCGCACGAAGCCGCGTCCGTAGATGGCGGCGGGGATGCTGGCGAAGTTCTCGGTCTCCAGTTCCTCGACGCGCGCGGGCGTCATGTGGGTCATTTCCGCAAGCTGGGCGACCGAGAGGCCCTTGGCCTCGCGCGCGGCGCGCAGGGTCTTTCCGAATTCGATCATGGTGTCTGTTCCTCCTGGATGAAGAGATCGGGTTCGCCGTCCGGCGGCAGGTCGCCGTCGGCCTCGCCCGCGTCGGGCGGTTCGGCCGTGGCGTCGGCCCCGTCGGCGGGCGTGCCCGCGTCGTTGCCGTTGAAGACGGCGAGAAGCTCCTCCTGCGACATGATGATCTGGCGCGGGCCCATGCCCTGCGGGGCGGAGACGATGCCGCGTTCGGTCAGCATGTCGAGGATCTTCGCCGCGTGGTTGTAGCCCCAGCCCATCTGGCGCTGGAAGTGCGAGGTCGAGGCGCGGCGCGTGTTGATGACGCACTCGACGGCCTTCTTGAAGTCGTCCGCCGCCGCGTCGGCCTTGACCTGCGCGCGCGCCTCGGCGGCGGAGGCCTTGGCGCTCGCGGCCTCCTCCTCGGGGTCGGCGAAGAGGTCCTCCTCGGCCTCCTTGATCGTCGAGAGCTTCTTCGTGAAGCGGTCGTCGAACTGGACGGTCGAGTGCTCTTCGATGAACTTGACGATGCGCTCGATCTCCGGGTCGCTGATCCACGCGCCCTGCGCGCGGATCAGGAGGCCGTCCTTCGACTTGAAGAGCATGTCGCCGCGTCCGATCAGGTTCTCCGCGCCGCCCGCGTCGAGGATCGTGCGCGAGTCGATGCCGGTCGCCGTCTTGAAGGCGACGCGCCCGGGGATGTTCGCCTTGATCGCGCCCGTGATGATGCGCGCGTCGGGGCGTTGCGTCGCGAGGATGAGGTGGATGCCGGCGGCGCGGGCCTTGGCCGTCAGGCGCGCGATGTGCGGCGAGACCTCCTTCGAGCACTGCGACATGAGGTCGGCGACCTCGTCGATGATGATGACGATGTACGGCACGGTCTTCGGCATGTCGCTGCCGACGGCGGTGTCGTTGCCGAACATGTCCGTCTGCGTGAAGCTCGGACGGTGGTTGAAGTCGTAGATGTTTCGGACGCGCGCGCGGGCGAAGAGCTTCAGGCGCTTCTCCATTTCCGCGACGGCCCACTTGAGCGAGAAGACGACCTTCTGGTTCTCGGTGATGATCGGCACGATGAGGTGCGGCAGCGCGGCGTAGCTCGTGAACTCGACGGACTTCGGGTCGACCATGATGAGCTTCAGCTGCTCAGGCGTCTTCGTCATGAGGAGGCCGTTGATGAGCGAGTTGAGGCAGACGGACTTGCCCTGGCCGGTCGCGCCGGCGACGAGCATGTGCGGCATGGACGCGAGGTCGGCAACGAGCTCCTTGCCGGCGGCGTCCTTGCCGAAGAGGAGGGGGAGCTCGCCCTTGGCGTTCCGCCAGGCGTCCGACTCGATGATCTCGCGGAAGGAGATGCCGGCGGGGGCGCGGTTCGGCACCTCGATGCCGATCGCCTCCTCGCCGGGGATCGGGGCCTCGATGCGGAGCGACTTCGCGTGGAGGGCGCCCATCAGGTTGTCCGAGATGTTCGTGACGGCCGAGTAGCGGATGCCGGGCGCGAGGCTGAGCGCGTACTTGGTGACGACGGGGCCCTGCACGGTGTAGGCGAGCGAGGCGTCGATGCCGAAGATCTTGAGCGTGTTGATGAGTCGCGCGGTCATCTCCTCGACGTCGCCGTGGTCGGCGGACGACTTCTTGAGCGGATTGAGGAGCGAGAGCGGCGGCAGCAGGTACGGGCCCTTGTCTTCGGCCTCGGCGGCGGCGTCGGGCGCGGCGGCCGCAGGCGCCGCCTTCGATAAAGGCGGGGGTTGTTTCGCGAGCGGCGCGGGCGAAGCTGCGGCGGCTTCGGTGCGGCCGCCGTGCTTGGCCTCCCACTTCGCGAGCTTGGCGGCCTCCTTTTCGGCGCGGCGCGCCTCCTTGGCGGCGAGCTTCTCCTGGCGGATGCGCTCCTTCTCCTCGGCGCGCTGGCGGCGGGCGGCCTCTTTCGCGGCGGCGACGTCGGCGGCGACTAAAGTCGCCGGCTCCGATAAAGACGAGGCGGGGGCACCCGGGCGCGAAGGGTCGGTCGCGAAGGGCGCGGTGTCTTTCGGCCTGAGCCCGCCCAGCGCCCAGCGGAAGATCGCGGCGAAGAAGTCGGCGAGGTTGCGCACGCCGACGGCGCCGACGAGCGAGAGGGCCATGCCGATGACGACGAGGACGGCCGAGCCGAAGTCGCTCAGGAGCGGCGAGAGGCAGCGCGTCATCAGCAGGTAGCCGATCGCGCCGCCGGCGTCCGCGAGGTTCAGGCGGGCGGCGAGGGACGAGATGCCGTTCGCGTGGGCGCCGAGGACCTGCAGGAGGCAGGAGACGGACGCGAGGAACGCCGTGAACCAGATCTCGCGGCGGCCGGGGCGCATGCGGCGGCCCCGGATGAGGCAGAGCGCGGCGATGACGCAGACGAGCGGGACGATCCAGATCGCGAGGCCGAAGACGAGGTAGCCGTAATAGGCGAAGCCGTCGCCGAGCGCGCCGATCCAGTTGTGCGAGGGCGCGGGCGGCACACACAGCTCCGGACGCGCGCGCCAGTCGTAGGAGATCAGCGCGCCCAGCGGGAAGAGCGCGAGCGGGAAGAGGAGCCACGCGACGACGCTGCGCCGCGTCTCGGCGCTGTCAGGGAGTCTGGAGGGCTGTTCGGTCATGGGCGGTTGCGGGCGCTCCGCCCTCGGCGGAGCTTTGCTTGACGGCGTGGTAGAGGACGATGGCGAGGACGAGGGCGAGCAGCTTGAGGCCCCAGTTCCCCGTCAGGAATTCGAGTCGTTTCATTTGCGGGCCCCTCTCATGAAGCGGTCCTGGAGTTTCCCGAGCAGGCGGCTGGCCTTGTGCTCGCGGAACATGGCCTTCGAGAGCCAGCGCACGAGCGACGACGCGCACGAGGCGTCGCCGGGATAGCGGATGAGCCGCCCGTTGTGGGCGACGGACACGGCCCCCGATTCCTCCGAGACGACGACGACGAGCGCGTCCGTCTCCTCCGAGAGGCCGACGGCCGCGCGGTGGCGCATGCCGCTGACGATGAGGTCGGGGTTGTTCGAGACGGGGAAGATGCAGTGGGCGGCGGAGAGGCGCCCGTCGCGGATCGTGACGCCGCCGTCGTGGAGCGGCAGGGGCGGCGTGAAGAGGCAGGTCAGGAGCTCGCGCGAGAACGTCGCGTGGAGCGGCACGCCCGTCTCCTCATAGCTGCGCAGGCTGATGCCGCGCTCGAAGGCGATCAGCGCGCCCATCTTGCGCGCGGCGAGATAGAGGATCGACTCGGCGATGAACTCCGGCGTCGCGCCGCCGTCGGGCTGGTAGCGGCGCTTCTCGAGCGAGCCGAACGCGCCGACCTGGCTGAGGCCGCGCCGGATCTCCGGCTGGAAGATGACGACCGTCGAGATCGCGAGGTAGACGAGGAGGCTGCGCAGGATGACGGAGAGGACGTCGAAGTGGAAGACGAACGTGAAGAGGGTGAGCGCGGCCGCGAGCAGCCCGACGCCCATGAGGACCTGCCCGAAGCGCGAGCCGCGCGCGCGCTTCAGGATCGCGTAGATGACGAGGTAGAGGATCGCGATCTGCGCGATCGCCGACAGGTCGACCCACTCAGCCATTGACCAGCGCCTCCACTTCGCGTCCGTCCATCGTCTCCTTCTCGATGAGCGTCTTCGCCAGGAGCTCGAGCCTGTCGCGGTGCGCGTCGATGACGCGCTTCGCGTCGGCGTACGCCTCGTCGATGAGCCGCTTCACCTCCGCGTCGATCTCGCGCGAGGTCTCCTCGCTGAAGGCGGGCGGCAGGTCGCCGTTCGAGAACTGCGAGGGCTCCATGAACGCCTGGAAGCCGAACTTCTCGCTCATGCCGTACTTGCAGATCATCTCGCGCGCGATCTGCGTCGCCTGGGCGATGTCCTGCGCGGCGCCGGTCGAGACGTCGCCGGTGAAGACCTCCTCCGCGATGCGTCCGCCGCAGCAGAGGCGCATCTCCGCGAGGAAGTACTTGCGCGTGTGGTTGAGGACGTCCTTCTCCGGCAGGGCCATCGTCGCGCCGAGCGCGCGGCCGCGCGGGATGATCGTCACCTTGTGGAGCGGGTCGGTGTCGGGCAGGAGCACCTGCAGGAGCGCGTGGCCCGCCTCGTGCCAGGCCGTCGTCTCGCGCTCGCGCTGCGAGTAGCCGGCGGACTTGCGCTCGCGGCCCCAGATCACCTTGTCGCGCGCCTCGTCGAGGGTCGCCATGTCGACGCCCGCGAGCTTCTTGCGCACGGCGAGGAGGGCGGCCTCGTTGAGGAGGTTCGCGAGGTCCGCGCCGGAGAAGCCGGGCGTGCCGCGCGCGACGCGGTCGAGGTCGGCGTCGGGGGCGAAGGTGATCTTCTTGCCGTGGAGCTCCAGGATCTCCTTGCGGCCCTTGAGGGTCGGCAGCTCCACGACGACCTGGCGGTCGAAGCGGCCGGGGCGCAGGAGGGCCGAGTCGAGCGTGTCGGGGCGGTTCGTCGCGGCGATGACGATCACGCCCTCGTTCGCGTCGAAGCCGTCCATCTCGACGAGCATCGTGTTCAGGGTCTGCTCGTAGGCGTGGCTGCCGCCGAGCGCGCCGGCGCCCGTGCGCTTCTGGCCGATGGAGTCGATCTCGTCGATGAAGACGATGCAGGGCGCGCGCTTCTTCGCCTCGTTGAAGACGTCGCGCATGCGGCTCGCGCCGACGCCGACGAACATCTCCTCGAAGTCGCTGCCGCTCATCGCGAAGAAGGGCACCTTCGCCTCGCCGGCGATCGCCTTCGCGAGGAGCGTCTTGCCCGTGCCCGGCGGCCCGACGAGGAGGACGCCCTTCGGGATGCGCCCGCCGAGCTTCTGGAACGCGCTCGGGTCCTTCAGGAACGCGACGATCTCCTCGACCTCCTCCTTCGCCTCGTCGACGCCCGCGACGTCGGCGAACGTGACCTTGTTCGCCTTGTCCTCCTTGCCGGTCAGGATCTTCGCCTTCGACTTGCCGAAGCCGAACATCCCGCCGCCCCCGCCGACGCGGCGGTAGAAGAACCAGTAGAAGAGGAACATGAAGCCGAAGAAGAACAGGAGCTGGATCACGAACGGCGAGAGGGGGCTCTTGCGCTCACGCACGACGACCTTGACGCTCTTCTCCAGGAGGTCGCCCATCGTCGCCTCGTTCTCGCCGGGGACGAGCGGCACGCGGTAGCGGTACCTCTTCGGCGCGCCCGCGTCGTCAAGCTCGTCCGTCTCGGCCTCGCCCGTGAGGAACGTCTCGCCCTCGTCGCGGTCGACGACGCGCGTGACGGGCTCGACGAGCTTGCCCTGCTCCATCGCCTGGTAGAATTCGAGGAGCGACAGCGAGCGCGTCGTCTCGGGGTTCGGGTTCGCCCGGTACATCGCGAAGAACGCGAGCGCGACGAGCGCGATCACGAGCCACGAGCGCCAGGCCTGATTCGTCTGATTTGCCATAGGCGGAAATTATACCAAAAACGCGCCCCCGTTTGGGCCTAGAACGCGAGCTTCACGCCGCAGGTGACGACGACGTAGAGGTGCCGCGCCTCGTCGGACGGATTGTCCTTCAGCTCCGCGCGCACGTCGGGGTCGGTGACGCAGTAGCCCGTCGCGCCGCCGTAGAGCTCGGCGTTCGCGTGGAGCCGGTAGACGGCGAAGAGCCGCGCCGAGAGGGAGTTGACGCCCTGCCCGATCCGCTCCGGGCATCGGTAGCCGAAGCGCTGCCGGTTCCAGCGCGCGCTGCCGCCGTCGAGCCAGACGTTGGGCGCGAGCGACAGGTTCTCGGTCAGCCGGAAGCTCCGCGTCACGCCGACGCGGAAGGAGGCCTTGGCGACGGGCCAGTAGAAGTTCCGCATCGCGAACCAGGGCGTCGCGAGCGGCGTCGTCAGGGCGGTGGCCACCTGCCACTCGTCGTAGGAGCGCCGCGCGTCGCCCTTGTAGCCGACCATCTCGTTCCACTGCGCGCCGGCGCTGGCGTCGAGCGCATAGCCGTCGGCGAGCGCCTGCCGGCGGCCGAACGTGACGACGGGGTCGACCTCGTTCCAGAAGGGGCTGCGGCTGTCGCGGTAGGCGCGCGAGAGGTCGGTGAGGCTCCAGACGCCGGCCGTCGCGTAGCCGAGCGGCGCGTATTCGGCGCCGAGCTTGGCCTCGAAGTTCTGGACGGGATGCGTCGCCTTGACGCGGCCGATGCTGATGTGCCCGGAGGCGGCCTCGGCCGCGCACCAGGCGATGGGCCGCAGTTCGGAGTCGGCCTTCGTCGGGGCTTCGGCGCGGGCGGAGGCCGCAAGGCCGAACGCGGCGAGGGCGACAAGCCGCGCGCCGCCGAGGCGGCGCGGCGTCGGTGCGGGACGGGCGTTGATACGGAAGGACTGCATGGCCGAGATTATACCAAATCCCGTGCGCCGCTTGGTGCGCCGACCGTTGTCTTTATTGGACTTTTTTCGTCCGCCCCCTTGCGCACCCCCGAAAATATTGATATATTACGCACTGGACACGTGGGAACGGTTCCTGCGTGCGTCAGTACTGACTCAAAAAAGGATCAAGAAAACATGGCTAAGAAACAACCCGTCCCGACCACGAAGAGCGGCATCATGCAGGCCCTCGCCGACGCCGGCGAAATCAGCAAGAAGCAGGCCGTCGCCGTTTACGAGAAGCTCATCGAGCTCGCGTACGAGGGCGCCCGCCAGAACGAGAAGGGCTGGGTCATCCCGGGCCTCGGCAAGCTCCTGATCAAGAAGCAGGGCGCGCGCATGGTTCGCAATCCGCAGACGGGCGAGGAGAAGAAGAAACCCGCGTGCAAGGTCGCGAAGTTCCGTCTCGCCAAGGCGGCGAAGGACGCGCTCGTTCCGCCGAAGAAGTAAGTCGCCGCAAGCGCGCGAACGCGCAGATGCGCGTCGCTGGACAGGCGCGGGCTTCCCTGAGCCCGCGCCTGTTTTTGCGGGTGCGCGCACGAGAGCATGAGCGAGAGGGCGAATGAGGGCCGGGTGTCGCTGGCCGACCTGCTACCGCAGGCCGCGCCGATGGTGCTGCTGTCGGGGTATGGGCCGCCGACGGAGGAGAACGCCGTCGAGGCGTTTGTCGACGTGACGCCGCAGGCGCCGTTCTTCGAGACGGCGCTGGGCGGCGTGCCGTCCTGCGTCGCGCTGGAGTACATGGCGCAGACGATGGCGCTCTGCGTGGGGCTTCTGCGCCGTCGGAAGGGGCTGGCGCCGCAGGTCGGCTTCGTGCTCGGCTCGCGGCGGCTGGACGTGAAGGTCGCGGCGTTCCGGGCGGGCGAACGCTACCGGGTGCGCGCGGTCTGCACGTTTCAGGACGAGGAGTTCGGCTCCTTCGACTGCACGATCCGCGACGCCGCCGGTGCGGTCGTCGCCGCCGGGACGCTGACGGCGTTCCAGCCCGGCGACGGCACGTCGCTGGCGTCCCTCGCCGCGACGCTCTGAAAATTTGGTATAATTACCGCAGTTTTGGTTCACCAAGTCAACACACAACGCAAATCCAAGAAGTAAGTTCCGTGAGCCGGAAAGTCATCGTAACCGGTTCGAGCCGCGGCATCGGGAAGTCGATTGCCGCGGCCCTTGTCGCTGACGGGTTCGAGGTCGTCACGCATTCCGTCCGTTCGGGCGGAACCGACCTCGTCTTCGACGTCGCCGACCGGGCCGCCGCGAAGGCCGTGCGCGGCGCGGTCATCGTCGCGAACCATCCGACGCTCATCGACGTGGTGCTGATCGTCTCGCTCCTGCCGCGCACGCTCTACGTCGCCAAGCACGCGCTCAGGGGCAACCCGTTCCTGACGGCGATCGTCCGCGCGACCGCGCTGCCGGACGACGCGCGCCTGCCGGAGACCGCCGCGCCGTACCTGCGGGCGGGATGGAACGTGCTGGTCTTCCCCGAGGGGACGCGCTCGCCGCAGGGCGGGGGGCAGCATCCGCTCCGGCGCGGCGCGGCCCAGCTCGCGATCCGTGCGGGCGCGCCGGTCGTCTGCATCCGCGAGACGCTGACGCGGCGGATTCTCGCGAAGGGGCAGCGTCCGTGGGACATGGGATCGCGGCGCGTCGTCTTCTCGTTTCGGATGTCCGCGCCGATTCCGCCGCCGGTCGCGCACGGCTCGCCGCATGCCGCCGCCGTGCGGCTGACGGACGCGATCCGCGCGCAATTGGCGTCCGCGCCGCGAGGGCTCGGTGAAAAAGGCGGGCGGGCCGCAGCGGGGTCTGTTCCGCTGCGGCCCGCATAGATTGGCGCTGTGCGCGCTTCTCTTATTCGCCGTAGACGATCGTCGTGAAGTCCGCGACAATGCCGAGGATGTTCTTGACCTTGTAGTCGACGTGGTGGATCTTCTTGATGCCGCCATTCTCCATCGCGGCCTTGATCGACGCATCGCCCTCGCAGAAGCAGATGATGCCCGACGCCTTCGCGACGCCCATCTTCTCCGGCTTGACGCTGTTGTCGATGAAGCGAGTGTCGGGGCTCTTCACGTCGAGCGTGAGCGCCGAGCAGATCTTGCTGTCGCGAGTCATCACGCAACCGGAAGCGCACGCCGCCAGAACGGCAACCGCCATGAGTTTCTTCATTTGATTTATTCTCCTTTTGTTTTTCTCGGAGGCCGTCCGTCGAACGCGCAGACGCGCGACACCCGTCGCAGTGTTCTGGCGCCGATCGTCAAGCCCGCCAAGCGCCTGTATTATAGCATACATTTTCGCACAAGTGCAAAGGCCGTTGCCGCGCGTGCATGTAAGGGGGCGAGGAGATTGAGAACAAGGCGCGAAGCCGTTCGTTCAGGTCAGGACACGAGGTCGCGCTTCAGGAACGCCGTGCGCGCCACGAGGAGGATCAGCGCACCGACGAGGTAGAAGCCCGCGAGCGACGCCATCGAATACGACATGTTGCCGCCGAGGGCCTTCGCGATCCACGGCAGCACCGTCGAGGACAGCGAGCCGAAGAGGAACGCGATGCACATCATGATGCCGACGCCCGAAGCGTGGTAGCGCGGGTTCACGACGTCGAAGAACGACGCCATGAAGTTCGAGTCGTAGACGCCGCGAAAGACGCCGAAGCCGAACATCGCGACGCAGCAGAGGACAAACGACGGCGTCAGCGCCATCCAGACGATGAACGGAATCGCGAGCCCCAGCCCGACCATGCCGAGTTCGAGGCGGATGCCGGGCCGCCCCTTCACCACCCGGTCGCCGAAGCGGCTGCCGGCCAGGATGCCGAGAATCGCGCCGAGGTAGTGCCAGAGGACGGCGTGAAGCCCCGCCCACTGCTTCAGGAATGGGCAGCTGTCGAGGAACGAGCCCTGCAGGTGCGACGGCATCCAGTTCTTGAAGCCGATGTCCACATAGATCATCATCGCCAAGCCCAACGCGACGCAGAGCGCCGTCGGCTTCGCGAAGACGGCTGCGCACGCCTCGCGGATGCGGGGCTTGGAGGTTGCTTGAGCGGCTTGGGCCGTCGGGGCGGTCGCGGGCTGCGTGTTGCGCAGGAAGAGCGCGAGCGCGACGGCCCACGCGAGGCCGAGGCCGCCGAAGATCCAGAACGGCAGCCGCCAGTGGTCGCCGCCCTTGCCCGCGAGGAAGCCCGCGAGCCCGCCGCAGCCGACGATGCCGATGTAGAGCCCGAGCTGGAGAATCGACATCGCCGTCGCGCGCGAGTCCCTGTGGAGCTGCGAAATGAGCGAACTCGCCGACGGGTAGTAGAACGTCTGGCCGAGTCCATTCAGGACGCCGTACGTAACGATCAAGAGCCCCACCGAGGCGACGAAGCCCGAGAGGAAGATGCCGAGGCAGAAGACGGCCACGCCAACCGTCACCATCCACTTGCGGCTCAGGAGGTCGGCCGTCAGCCCCGCGAACGGCACGCAGATGCCGTAGGTCATCGCGAAGACCGTGCCGACGACGCCGATCGCCACCTTGTCGATGCCGAGCGAGCCGCAGATCGCCGGCACGGACGGCCCGAAGAGCTGACGCGTGCCCTGCTGGAGGAAAAAGGCAACCCACAGCAAAGCGAGCGCCGTCCACTTGTAGTCGAGTTTCTTCATGGGCGTATTATAGCATAAGTCGTCGTTAGAAAAGCAGACTGCCGCGCAGAGAACGGGGCGTGGCGATTGCGGAGACGGGGCGGACTGTGCTATACTATTCGGCATCTGAAAATCATCAAATCACGATAACAAGGAAAACATGAAACGACTGATTCTCTCGTTGGCTGCGCTCGTGGCGGCGCAGGTTTTCGCAGGGCCGCTCGACACGGCCTGGATCAAGGGCACGACGGACAAGACGCCGATCGACTACAAGGCCGGCGAGACGATGACGTTCACGCTGACGCCGCAGGACGTCGGGGAACTCGCGGCGGGCGAGTGGTTCCTCGACTGGCGGCGGACGGGCGACGACGGCGTGGTTGACCAGGGCAAGGCGCCCTTTGACGGGAAGACGCCGTTCACCTACGCGACGAAGATCGACAAGCCCGGCTTCGTGCGCCTCTACGCGGCGGTCGTCGACAAGGCCGGCAAGCGCTACCGCAAGCAGTTCACGGGCGACCCCAACACGCCGGAGGGCAAGAAGGCGATGAACGCCTTCGAGCGCGCGAAGAAGGAGGTCTTCTTCGACGGCGGCGCGGGCGCGGACATCGAGACGCTCGCGACGCATCCGGAGCCGACGGACTTCGACGCCTTCTGGGACGGGCAGTACAAGCGCCTCGACCGCGTGCCGCTGAAGGCCGAGCGCATCGAGATTCCCTGCGCGAACAAGCGGGCGAAGATCTACGCGATCGAGATCCGCTGCGCGGGGCTTCGTCCGGTTACGGGCTACCTCTCGGTTCCAACGGCCGTCGCCGAGGGGAAGACGTTCCCGGCGCGGCTGGAGACGCACGGTTACAGCGGCGACCGCTGCACGCACGAGGCGCCGGGCTGGGCGCGCGACCACGAGATCGTGCTCAACATCAACGCGCACGGGCTGAAGCTCCCCGCGTTCGGCGCGACGAATGCGGACACGAAGGCGCTGCGCTGGGAGATCCGCTCGCATGACTGCTCCTACGCCTTCGACGCGAAGCAGAACGAGGACCCCGAGGTCGCCTACTTCAACGGCATGGTGCTGCGCGTGAAGCGCGCGCTCCAGTACCTGAAGACGGTCGAGGGCTGGAACGGCCGCGACCTCATCGCGTCCGGCGGCAGCCAGGGCGGGCTCCAGACGATCTGGGCGGCCGGGTGCGGCGAGGGCGTGACGCGCGCCGAGAGCGGCATCACCTGGTGCTGCGACATGTACACGTCGGGCAAGCTCCGCAAGGACAAGTCGCTCAATCTTTCGAGCGATGGCTGGTACATTCCGTGGACGGAGGCGATGGGCTACTACGATGCGGCGAACTTCGCGAAGCGGATTCCGGCGACGTGCCTGACGATCATCACGCGCGCGGGCCTCGGCGACTACTGCTGTCCTCCGATGGGGCTCGCGAAGCTCTGGAACAACATTCCCGGCAACAAGAAGGTCGTCTGGGTGCAGGGCTCGGAGCACGGCTACGTGCCGCCGGCCTACGAGGGGCGCGACATCGTGCGCGAGGCGAAGTAAGTGAAGGCGCTCGTCCTCGGCAAGGGCAAGAGCGGCACGGCGGCGGCGGCGGAGCTTCGCCGCCGCGGCTATGCCGTCGATTTTGCCGAGGGCTACGATCTCGTTGTCACAAGTCCGGGCGTGCCCGTCAAGAGCGAACTGCAGCTCGGCTGCGAGGAATTGAAGCGGCGCGGCTGGCAGCTGCTTGCCGTGACCGGCTCGAAGGGCAAGTCGAGCGTCGTCAAGCTGGTCGCGGACGCGATCAACCTCACGGACGGACGCGCCGTCCCCTGCGGCAACTACGGGCGGCCCGTCTGCGACCTCCTCGGCGAGCCGCCGGGCTGGGCGGTCGTCGAGGTCTCGTCCTTCCAGCTGGAGACGACGACGCTCGCGCCGGACACGTTCGTGGCGGCGGCTGTCCTCAACTTGCAGGAAGACCACCTCGACCGCCACGGCTCCGTCGCGGTCTATCACGGGCTCAAGCGCAAGCTGCTGGGGTTCGCGTGCCAACGTGTGGAGCCGACGTCGGCGGCGTGCGGCTTGCATGCCCGGTGTCGGCAGGAACTGCTGGCGGGATCGTACTTTGACAACGAGATCCTGCGCGCGAACGGCATCGCGGCGATTGGGCTGATGCGCGCGGCGGGGCTGGACGACGCGCAGATCCGCCGTGCGTTCCAGTCATTCGAGCCGCTGCCGCATCGCTTCCAGACGGTCGCGGAAATGGACGGCGTCACCTACGTCGACGACTCGAAGGCGACGTCCGTCGCCGCGCTTGTCGCGGGCGTGAAAATGTGCGCGGGGCGCGTCCGTTTGATCGCGGGCGGGCTCCCCAAGGGCGACGATCCGAAAATCGCCCGACCCACCTTGACAGAGCGGGTCAAAAAAGTGTATCTTATCGGCCATTGTGCAGAAGCCTTTTCGGCGGCCTGGGCGGCGTCTGTGGATTGCGAGATCTGCGGGACGCTGGAACGGGCGGTCGCGCGGGCGATGTGCGAGGCGGAGAAGGGCGAGACGGTTCTGCTGTCCCCCGGAACCGCGAGTTTTGACCAGTTTAAAAGTTTCGGGGAGCGCGGGGAAGTCTTCGCGCGACTCGTCCAAAAAGGAAAGACAGAATAAATGAAGAAGCTCGGAATGGTGCTCGGTGCGGCTGCCGTCGCGGTCGTCGCCGGTTGTAAGGATCCTGATTTCAAGCGTGCGCACACGCCGTCTCAGAACGAGGTGAAGAACGCCGAACCCGTCGAGACGACGCCCCCGCCGCCTCCGCCGCAGGAGGTTCGGCCCGTCGAGGCGCCGCGTTGCGCGTGCCCGCCCGGAACGCGGCACACGAGCCCCTGCTCGTGCGGGGCGGCCGACTGCCAGTGCGTCGTGACGCCGAAGCCCGTGCAGGTGAAGCCGGTCGAGCCGGAGTACACGATCTACGTCGTCCAGAACGGCGACTACCTCGCGAAGATCTCGAAGAAGTACAACGTGACGATTCAGTCGATCAAGCAGCTGAACGGCCTCAAGTCCGACCTGATCCGCGTCGGCCAGAAGCTGAAGCTGCCCGGCCGCATTGACGTCGGCGAGCAGAAGGCGCCGGTCGTCCGCAAGGCGACGGCGACGAACGCGAAGGCCGCGTCGTCGGCTCCCTACGCGGGCGCGACGAAGGAGTACGTCGTCAAGAGCGGTGACACGCTGGGCGCAATCGCCTACGGCAACGGCATCAACATCCGCCAGCTCAAGGCGATGAACGGACTGACGAGCGACACGCTGAAGGTCGGCCAGAAGCTGAAGATCCCGGCGGAGAAGGCGGTCGCGAAGGCGGCGCCCGCGAAGCAGTCGGCGACGACGCCCGCGAAGGCGACGAAGACGGCGGAGCCGAAGGCCGTCGCGCAGACGCCGACGACCGAACCGGCGCAGCCGGCGGTCCCCGAGGCGGCGACCCCGACGGCCGAGACGACGGCTCCGGCGACGGAGGCCCCGGCGGCTGAAGCGGCGGCGACGGCCGCGCCTGCGACATTTGCCTACACGGTTCAGGAGGGCGAGGACATCACGGCGATCGTCGTCAAGTTTGGCGTGAGCGCGTCCGAGATTCGCGAGCTCAACAACCTCGGCGAGAGCGACACGCTCAAGGCCGGGCAGACGATCAAGCTTCCGGCCGAAGCGCAGCAGTAACCGTTCGTGCGCAAGTCCGCACTTTTCTGGTTGGGCCTGGTTGTCACGTGTCTCGTGGCGCTGGGCCTCATCGTTTTGTCGAGCGCGAGCGCGGCGAACGCGATGCGTCTCCATCACGGGGACGCCTACTTCTTCATCAAGCGCCAGTTCGCCTACCTCGGCGTCGGCATCGTGCTCGCCGTGGGCGTCGCGCTCTTCGACTACCGGCGCTGGCGCGACCACATCTCGCTCGCGTGGCTGTTCTACGTCGCGGTAATCGTGCTGCTCGTCGCCGTGTTCGGCTTCAAGGCGATCAACGGCTCGCACCGCTGGATCTCCGTCGGGCCGCTCCGCCTGCAGCCGAGCGAGTTCGCGAAGCTCTCGGTCGTCATCCTCCTCGCGGCGTGGCTGGACAGGCTCGGCTGGAAGGTCGAGCTCTTCTGGAAGGGGGCGTTCTGGCCGGTCGTCTTCATCGGCGGACTGGCCGTGCCGATCCTGCTGGAGCCGGACTTCGGCTCGGTCATGGTGGTCGGGTTCGCGGGCCTGCTCATGATGTTCGTCGCCGGGACGCGCCTCCGCTACCTGTTCCCCATCGGCCTGATGGGCGTGGGCGTCGTCGCCTTCAAGGTCGCGACGAACGCGAACCGCATGGCGCGGCTCGCGGCGTTCTTCGGCGGCTCGTCCGACTCGGCCGGCGCGCCGGTGATGGACGCGGCGGCCAAGCGCGCGGCGTATCAGGCGAACCAGGCGCTCGCGGCGATCGGCAACAGCCAGATCTGGGGCGCGGGGCTCGGCGAGTCGATGCAGAAGTACCTCTATCTGCCGGAGGCGCATACGGACTTCGTCTTCGCCGTCGGCGCGGAGGAGCTGGGCGTCGTCTTCTCCGTGGCGGTCGTGCTGCTCTTCTGCGCGTTCTTCGCGCTCTCGGTCTACATCGCCCGCAAGGCGTCCGACCGGTTCGGACGCTTCCTCGTCGTCGGCATGGCGTTCATCATCTTCTTCCAGGCGATGTTCAACCTCGGCGTCGTCTGCAAGGCGCTGCCGACGAAGGGCATGGCCCTGCCGTTCTTCAGCTACGGCGGCACGAACCTCCTGAGCGCGTTCTTCGCGGTAGGAACGATCCTTTCAGTCGGCATCCATTCCTACCGCGACAAGAAGCGCGCATTTGTCAGCAAGGTCGTTCTGCGCTGACGGCGACTTCCCAGGCGGCGAGGCGCGCATCGGTCTTGTCGGCCTCGTTCGTCTCGTCAAGGGCGAGCCCCACGAGGTGGTCGCCGTCGACGATGCGCGAGCTTGCGCCGGGGAAGGCGTCCAGCGGCAGCGTGCCGACGAGCGTCGCGCTTTTCGCGACCGCCCTCTGCGCGAGGTCGGCCATCGCGTCGCAGAAGGTGTCCGCGAAGCCCTGCGCGTCGCCGAGCCCGAAGACGGCGACCTTCTTGCCCGTCCAGTCGGCGGCCTCCAGCTGCGCGAAGCCCGTCGCCGCCCAGTCGTCTTGCGGATCGCCGCAGCCCCAGGTGGACGAGCCGAGGATGACCAGCTCGGCGTCGAATGCGTCCGCGCCGGCGGTTGCGACGTTGACGGCCGTCGTGCCGAAGTCAGCGGCGATGCGCTGCGCGATCGCCTCGGTCATGCCGGTCGTGCTGCCGTAGATGACGTGTACCTTGTCCATGTTCTTGTTTCTCCTTTTTTGTTGTTTGTTCGTGTGTTGGACGCATTTTACCGCGCCGTCAGAAAGCTTGGCGTCATGGCGTAGAAGTCCTCCAGGGTGGGCGCCGCGCCGAGGGCCTGCGCCGCCCAGTCCTCGACGCGCGCATAGAGGCGCATGCGGCGCAGCGACTCGGTGACGCTGCCGTAGACGCGCCAGGGGCCGTGGTGGAGCGGCGTCGCCGGCAGGTGGCGCATGAAGCCCACGACGTCCTTGAGCGGATAGCCGATGAAGACGCCGACCTCGTGCGGCAGGGCATCGCCCTTGGCGCGGCGCACGAGTTCGGTGAGGAAGTCCGCCGTCGTTCCCGTCGCCGGATAGCCCAGGCGGACGAGCCAGCCCCGGTTGTCGCGCGCGTTCAGCGTCGCGTCGAGGGCGGCGGGGTCGTAGAAGAGCACGAGCGAACTTTCCGCCTCGACCTTCAGCTCCACGTAGGCGAGGCGCAGCGTGAAGTAGATGTCGCGGCGATAGAGGCAGAAGCGGAAGCCCTCGGCGTTCGTCTGCGCGTAGCAGTGGCGGACGCGCAGCAGCTCCGCCGGCTTGACGCCTTTCCGCACGGCCGCCGTCTTCACGAGGAGGAAGCGCAGCAGCTCGCGGTGGTGCGCGTCGTCGATCAGGGGCGGCGGCACATCGTGCGTCCGCGCCCGCCGGGAAACCTCTTCTTCTTGTGGCAAACTGGTCCTCGCTTCCTCTTCTTTTCTTGTTAGACAAGGCAAAGTTTACCATATCTAACTCGCTCCCGTCAAGGGGGTGCCGCCAGGGCTTGCGGCGGAGACCGTGCGAATCTCGGCGGAGGCTTTTGGTATAATATGCGCCCATTGGGAACGGTAACCGGGAAGTCCTGTGAAAGCCAGGCGCTGTCGCGCAACCGTCAAAGCCGGAAAACGGGCCGTTCCTTCCACCACCAAGTACCCTCGCATGAGGGGGAAAGAAGGAACATGAACACGCTGATGCTGGCGGCGGCAGCCGCCGTCACGAACGCGGTCACGGGGGCGTCCCCGTCCGCAGCCGAACTGGGAACGGTCGTCGTCGAGGCCTCGCGCCTCGGACAGACCACGATGGAGATTCCCTCGCACGTCGAGGTGATCACCAAGTCGGAGATCGACGCTTCGGGCGCGGCTTCGACAGTCGATCTGCTCGAAAAGCGGGCGAACCTCTTCATTCGCAAGCTGAACGCGAATCCCGCGCTCGCGCAGGTCGCGATGCGCGGCTATGGGGCGAACGGCTTTGGGCGCGTGAAGATTCTTGTGGACGGCGAAGACTTGAACAACCCCGACATGGCGGCACAGGAACTTGTGCGCGTCCCCGTCCGCGCGGTCGAAAGGGTCGAGGTTCTCCACGGGCCGCAGACCGTCCTGCACGGCGGCAATGCTTCAGCCGGCGTAATCAACATCGTCTCCGACACCGACACGTACGAGAGAAAGTCGGTCATTGACGTCCACGGCGGCAGCTGGGGGACGGTTGGCACGCACATCGGCACGCACGGTGGGTTCGAGGAGACCGGCACGACCTACTTCGCCGACCTCGACTATGACCGCTCGGACGGCTGGCGGGACAATTCGCAGTACGAGCTCTGGTCGCTGAAGGGCGGCGTGAAACAGCATTTCGACAACGGCTCGTGGCTGGGGCTGAAGGCTTTCTACGCGGACAGCCTCTATGGTCTGCCGGGCGGCATCTACTACGGACGCGCCTCCTATGGCGTGGACTACGGCAGCTGGAAGCCGACGGCTCGCGAGGCGTCGGACACTGACACGCAGGCGCGCAATTCCGTCTACGGGCTGACGTTTTCGGGTTCGGGCGTCCTGAGCGACGACCGTCGGCTGGATGGCTCGTTCTCCTTCCGCCGCCGCACGTCGACCGGCTACACCGACTATGAGGTCTACACGTATGACTGGAATCTCGCCTACGTCGACGAGACGGCGATCGCCGGCTTTGACAACCGCTTCACCGTGGGGACAGACCTCAAGCTGGACACACTGACGGCCGAGACGGCGAACAAGAACGACTACCGGCGGTTCACCGGCGCGCTCTTCGCGCAAGACGAGTTCTGGCTGCTCGAAAGCCTGTCCGTCTTCGGCGGCGCGCGCGGCGAATGGTTTCACTCGCGTGACCGGTTCACGAGCGCGTGGACGCAGTCGACCGACAGCCGCACGAAGGGCGCGGTTGCGGGCGAGGCGGGCGTCAACTGGCGTCCGGTGGAGGGCCTGAAGGTCTTCGCGAAGTGGTCGCACTTCTACCACGCGCCGCTCGCGGACGAGCTTTTCTCGTATTACGGCGTCCCGAACATGGATCTCAAGCCTGAGACGGGCGATGACTTCCAGGTTGGTGCGGACTGGACGTTCCTCGACGAGTTCAACTTCAATGTCACCTACTTCCACACGGAGCTGGACGACGAGATCATGTACCTCAACTACGCAAACGCGAATGCGCCTGACCGGACGTGCCGCGACGGGTTCGAGACGTCGCTCACGTGGTCGCGGGATCGCGTCGGTTCGGCCGGCATCCTCTATTCCTTCACGTATGCGCGTTTCACGGAGGGCGACTACAAGGGCAACCGCGTTCCGCTCGTCCCCGGACAGCAGCTGCGCCTCTTCGGCGAATACTTCCTCGTGGACTGGCTTGCGGTGAACGGCGGCTTCCGCTTCGTCGGCAACCAGCGCTACGGCAGCGACTTCGCGGGGAACGGCGGCATGATTCCCGCCTACGGACTGTTTGACGTCGGCGCGCGCGTGCTGCCGACGTGGGGATGGGCGAAAGGGCTGACCCTTGCCGTCACGGTCGACAACCTGCTCGATCAGCGGTACTTCGACTATGGCGAGTATTTCGATCCGTGGTATGTCTATCCGGGTGCGGGCCGCAGCTTCCTGTTCACGGTTCGTTACGAGTTCTGATGATTGACTGGGCCTATCCGGCGGCGATTGTGACGGGGGCGGCGCTCTCGGTCTCGGGCGCGGCGCTCCAGAGCGTCCTGCGCAATCCGCTGGCGGAGCCCTATCTGCTGGGGACGGTCGGCGGCGCGGCTCTCTTCGCCGCGCTCGCGACCAACCTCGGGCTCGTCGCGCTCGGCGTCTGGGTGATGCCGGCGGCGAGCTTTCTCGGCTCGTGCGCCTCGCTCGCGCTCGTCTGTCTCGTCGCGGCATTCGCGGCGCGGGCGCGCGGGGCGGACGGCGCGAACCCGCTGCTGCTCTCGACGGGCAACGCCGTCGTGCTGTCCGGGTTCGTCACGGGCGGGTTCTTCGGCTCGCTCGACATGCTCGTCCTCTCCTATGCGAAGCCGGACGATTTCGCGGCGGTGTCGAAGTGGCTCTACGGGTCGCTTCGCGCGGTCACGGGGCCGACGCTCGCGCTCGGCGTCGCGGCTTTCGCCGTCGCGTTCGCGACGCTGTTTGCGCTGGCGCGCCGCCTGAACGTCATGGAGCTCGGACGCGCCGAGGCGGAGGCCCTGGGCGTCAACACGCGGCAGACGACGCTCCTCGTCCTCGGCGCAGTGTCGCTCGTCACGGCCGTCTCGGTCTCGCTCGCGGGGGCGATCGGCTTCATCGGGCTCGTCGTGCCGCATGTCGTCCGCCGCAAGGCGGGGCCGCGCCTGCAGCGCGTGCTGGCGCTGTCCGCGCTGGCGGGCGGCGTTTTCCTCGCGCTGGCGGAGTTCGTCGGACGCTTCCTGCCGGGCGACGTGCCGGTCGGCGTCGTCTGCGCGATCCTCGGCGCGCCGTTCTTCCTGTGGCTGCTCATGTCCCGCCGCAACGGCGAAGGCTGGGACATCTAACACCGAATTCCGCAGGGCTTCATCTTGAAAAGTCGCGCACGTCCTGTCGCTTTCCGACGTGCGGCGCGCTTCGGGGCAACGGTGCTCCCGCCTCCGGGCGGGCGACTTGGGCGTCCTGTCGGCCGTGCGGCGACCGCGAGGTCAGCCGCAGGCCGCAGTCCTGCCCAACTCGCCACGTCCGGCAGGCGGTCCGCCCCGCTGCGGCCCCGAAGCGCGCCGCGTTGGCGATCACTGGTCGAGTTCGTCGCGTCGCGCGTAGGCCTCCGCTGCGCTTCGGCTATTTCGGCCTACGGCCTCAATCGCGCGCTTGCGGGCCGTCCTCGGCCTCGCTGCCGTTCGCCGGGCGTCCGCTCCCGCCGCCCGCATCCGCGAATCCCCGTGCGGGGCTTCGTCGCCGCGGAGCCGGCTCCTCGCCCCGCGCGTCCTTCGCGGCGCGTGCGCCGAACCGCGTCCGCCCGTCTCTCTCCGCTCGGCGCTCGGCCGGCCCGCCCGCTCCTCACGCAACGTCTTTTTCTCTTGCGCAGAACATCCTCACATGCCCCTTACGTCACCTTGAAAGCCGTAGATCTTCGCGAAGCGGCGGCGCAAGCCGCCCTTGGCCCGGAGGAGCCGACAGTCGCGCGAGAGGACGAAGAGGATCGCCCATCGCCTCAGGGCTTTCGCTTGCCGATACGCATCTCGCCGAGGGGAATGGCTTGTCACGTCAGATAGACTGGCGTGTGGCGATGGCGGCGACTCCTCGCAGGACGGTTCGCGCGAGCTGTCGGGCCGACGGGCCAAAGATGCGGATGACTGCCGAATTTCGGCCCCCTCTTGCGCGAGGGACGTCATTTTTGATATACTTTACCGAATTCTTGCCCATTGCGTACAGTTAACAAAGTGGCTGCTTACCACACTTCAGGCGCCGAAAGGGCTGGAATTTGATGAATTTCACGATTTTTCTACAACAAAGACAAGGTAAGCTAATCAAATGAGCGCAGAACGCAGAATCTTCGGCAAGCTCCATGGCATGGAGTCCCCGATGCCCGACCTCATTGACATCCAGACGAAGTCCTATGCGGACTTCCTGCAGAGCGACGTGCCGCCGGCCGAGCGGGCGGACGAGGGGCTTCAGGCGATCTTCAAGGAGATCTTTCCGGTCGCGTCGTATGACGGTCGCTACAAGCTCGACTTCGTGAGCTACCGGCTGGAGCCCCCGAAGAAGGAGTATCTCCAGGCGCTCCTCGACGGCGAGAGCTACGTGCGCCCGATGCGCGTGACGTTCCGCCTGCAGGACGGCGAGGACGTCCGCGAGGAGGAGGTCTTCATGGGCGACATGCCGATCATGACGCCTGACGGCGCGTTCGTGATCAACGGCGCCGAGCGCGTGATCGTCTCGCAGTTGCACCGCTCGCCGGGCATCTCGTCCGAGAAGCAGGTCCATGCGAACGGCCAGCCGCTCCTCTCGGTGCGCATCATCCCTGACCGCGGCAACTGGATCGAGGTGATGTTCGACACGAACGACATCATGTGGTGCTTCATGGACCAGCGCCGCCGCCGCCGGAAGTTCTACGCGACGACGCTGCTGCGCGCGTTCGGCTACGGCTCCGACGAGCAGCTCATGCAGCTCTTCTACGACTTCAAGCGGCTTCCGACCGGCAAGAAGTACGCCGACAAGGACCTTCACATGCTCGTGATGAAGGACGACCTGGTCGACGCCGACTCGCAGGCCGTGATCGCGCGCCGCTACGACCCGGTCACCCCCGCGATGATGGAGCAGATCGCCGCCGCCGGGCTTGAGACGGTCGAGGTCGTCGACGTCTCGGTCGACAACGGCACGCTCATCAAGACGCTGCGCGAAGACGCGAAGGCGGGCATCCACAACGAGGAGGACGCGCTGAAGGAGGTCTACAAGCGCATGCGTCCGGGCGACCCCGCGACGGCGGCGAACGCGCGGCAGCTGCTGCACCGCATGTTCTTCGAGCTGGCGCACTACGACCTCGGCTACGTCGGCCGCCACAAGATCAACAAGCGCCTCGGCCTCGTCGGCAAGGTCGACGAGAACCTGCGCACGCTCCACGAGTCGGGCATCGACGTCATCGAGGCGATCCGCCTTCTGCTGAAGATCTACGTCGGCAAGGACGTGGTGGACGACATCGACCACCTCGGCAACCGCCGCATCCGCACGACGGGCGAGCTCTTGGAGAACCAGTGCCGCCTCGGCCTCGCGCGCACCGAGCGCCTCATCCGCGAGCGCATGACGGTGCATGACCCGAACGCGGGCCCGCTCGTGCCGTCGCGCCTCGTGAACTCGAAGACGTTCAGCGCGGTCGTCGGCGACTTCTTCGCGCGCAGCCAGCTCTCGCAGTTCATGGACCAGACGAATCCGCTCTCGGCCCTCGCCCACAAGCGCCGCCTCTCGGCCCTCGGCCCGGGCGGCCTCAGCCGCGAGCGCGCGGGCTTCGAGGTGCGCGACGTCCACCCGTCCCACTACGGCCGCATCTGCCCGATCGAGACGCCGGAAGGCCCGAACATCGGCCTCATCTCGTCCCTCGGCATCTACGCGCAGGTCAACCGCTTCGGCTTCATCGAGACGCCGTACCGCAAGGTCGTCGGCGGCCGCGTGACGGACGAGATCGAGTACCTGCCGGCCGACGAGGAGGAGCAGTTCGTGATTGCGCAGGCGAATGCGCCGCTCAAGGGCGACCGCACGTTCGCCGAGGAGCGCGTGACGTGCCGGTTCCGCACGGAGTTCTGCGACAAGCCGGCGCACGAGGTCCAGTACATGGACGTCGCGCCGATGCAGGTCATCTCGATCGCGGCGGGCCTCATCCCGTTCCTGGAGCACGACGACGCGAACCGCGCGCTCATGGGCGCGAACATGATGCGCCAGGGCGTGCCGCTCATGACGACGGAGCGCCCCTACGTCGGCACGGGCCTTGAGGGCGTCTCGGCGAAGGACTCGAAGGTCATCGTGACGGCGCTCGCCGCCGGCATCGTCGCCTACGTCTCGGCCGAGTTCGTGATGGTCACGAAGGACGGCAAGCTGCCGGAGGGCGAGGCGATGTTCGTCCACGACCCGGAGAACGGCGTGTGGCGCTACGACTTCCAGAAGTTCCGCCGCTGCAACGCCGGCACGTGCTTCAACCAGCGCCCGATCGTCCGGAAGGGCCAGCGCGTGCGCGTCGGCGACTGCCTCGCCGACGGCCCGGCGACCGACCAGGGCGAGCTCGCGCTCGGCAAGAACCTGCTCGTCGCGTTCATGAGCTGGCGCGGCTACAACTTCGAGGACGCGATCGTCCTCAACGACCGCCTCGTGCGCGAGGACGCGCTCACGTCGCTCCACATCGTGACGTTCGAGTGCGCCGCGCGCGACACGAAGCTCGGGCCGGAGGAGATCACGCGCGACATCCCGAACGTCTCGGAGGACGCGCTCAAGAACCTGGGGCCGGACGGCATCGTGCGCGTCGGCGCCGAGGTGAAGCCGGGCGACATCCTCGTCGGCAAGGTGACGCCGAAGGGCGAGACCGAGCTGTCGCCGGAGGAGCGCCTGCTGCGCGCGATCTTCGGCGAGAAGGCGGCGGACGTCCGCGACACGTCGCTCACCGTCCCGCCCGGGACGACGGGCGTCGTCATGGGCGTGCAGGTGCAGAGCACCAAGCAGACCGAGATCATGGACGAGAAGCGCGCGAAGAAGGCGGCGAAGGACGCCGAGAAGAAGCGCAAGAACCAGATCCAGAAGCTTGAGAAGGACCTGCTCGGCAAGCTCTGCGCGGAGCTCATGAACGAGAAGCTGCCGGTCGACATCACCGACTCCGATTCGGGCGACATCATCATCCCGGCGAACAAGAAGATCAAGAAGGGCCAGCTCAACGTACTCGCCAAGTCCCATGCTCACTGGGGGATGGCCGACGGCCCGGCGAAGGACAAGGTCGCGGCGGTCATCGAGCCGTTCGAGGAGGAGTTCGCCGCGATCGAGGACGCCGCCGCCAACGGCGAGGGCATCTTCGGCGAATACGGCGACGGCGAGGTCGTCAAGTCCGTGCGCGTCTTCCTCGTCGACAAGAAGAACCTCTCCGTCGGCGACAAGATGGCCGGCCGCCACGGCAACAAGGGCGTCGTCTCGCGCATCCTGCCGAGCTGCGACATGCCGTTCCTGCCGGACGGGCGCCCCGTCGACATCGTGCTGAACCCGCTCGGCGTGCCGTCGCGCATGAACCTCGGCCAGCTCTTCGAGACCTACCTCGGCCTCGCGTGCCGCACGCTCGGCTTCCACGCCGCGACGCCCGTCTTCGACGGCGTCCAGGAGTCGGAGATCGACGAGCTCCTCACCCAGGCCCGCGCGGTCCAGGAGAAGGAGGAGGGCGCGCAGAGCTGGATCTGCCCCGAAGGCAAGACCGTCCTCTACGATGGCATGACGGGCGAGCCCTTCCAGCAGAAGGTCGTCGTCGGCGTCATCTACATGCTGAAGCTGCACCACCTCGTGACGGACAAGATCCACGCGCGTGCGGTCGGGCCCTACTCGCTCGTCACGCAGCAGCCGCTGGGCGGCAAGGCCCAGCTCGGCGGCCAGCGCATGGGCGAAATGGAGGTGTGGGCGCTGGAGGCCTACGGCGTCGCCTACGCCCTCCAGGAGCTCCTCACGGTCAAGTCGGACGATGTGCAGGGCCGCACCCGCATCTACGAGTCGATTGTCAAGGGCACGAACGTCCTCGACTCGGGCATGCCGGAGTCGTTCTCCGTCCTCATCCACGAGCTTCGCGGCCTCTGCCTCGACACGCAGCTCCTGGGCGGCGACGTCGAGCCGAAGAGCCGCAAGAGCGAAGTCGTCAGCGCGGGCGCGGCGGCCGAGACGGCCGAGCCGGCGTCGGCGGACGACCTCCTCGCGGGCGCGCTGAACCTGTAACCCTAAGGAACTGGAATCGCGAGAGCAACTCGAACAACTAGAACCGAAAAACAATCTTTAGGAGAACAAATGAATCCCTACAACACGTCTGACATCTTCGGCGGCTCGTTCAACGCGTCCGCCCACTACGATGCCGTCAAGGTTCAGCTCGCCTCGCCGGAGACGATCCGCAGCTGGTCGCACGGCGAGGTCAAGAACCCGGAGACGATCAACTACCGCACCTACCGCCCGGAGAAGGACGGCCTCTTCTGCGAGAAGATCTTCGGCCCGACGAAGGACTGGGAGTGCGCGTGCGGCAAGTACAAGCGCATCAAGAACAAGGGCATGATCTGCGACCGCTGCGGCGTCGAGGTCACGCTCGCGTCGGTGCGCCGCCAGCGCATGGGCCACATCGAGCTCGCGGTCCCCGTGAGCCACATCTGGTTCTTCAAGTGCAGCCCGTCCCGCATGGGCCTCCTCCTCGACAAGACGACGACGGAGCTTGAGAGCGTCCTCTACTACCAGTGCTGGATGGTCGTCGAGCCGGGCGACACGCCGCTCAAGGAAGGCCAGATCCTCACCGAGCAGGAGTACATCGACGCGCAGGAGAAGTATCAGGACATGTTCAAGGCCGAGATGGGCGCCGAGGCGGTTCGCAAGCTGCTGCGCAAGCTCGACCTCAAGGCGCTCATGAAGGATCTCGAGGAGCAGATGGAGAACACCCGCTCCAAGCAGAACCGCAAGAAGATCGCCAAGCGCATGAAGGTCGTCGAGGGCTTCCGCGTCTCGAACTCGAAGCCGGAGTGGATGATTCTCGACGTGCTGCCGGTCATCCCGCCGGAGCTTCGTCCGCTCGTCCCGCTCGAAGGCGGCCGCTTCGCGACCTCCGACCTGAACGACCTCTACCGCCGCGTCATCAACCGCAACAACCGCCTGCGGAACCTGCTTGCGCTCAAGACGCCGGACGTCATCATCCGCAACGAGAAGCGCATGCTCCAGGAGGCGGTGGACGCGGTCTTCGACAACGGCCGCCACGGCCGCGCCGTCACGGGCCCCGGCAACCGTCCGCTCAAGTCGCTCTCCGAGATCCTGAAGGGCAAGACGGGCCGCTTCCGCCAGAACCTGCTCGGCAAGCGCGTCGACTACTCCGGCCGCTCCGTGATCGTCGTCGGGCCTGAGCTCAAGTTCCCGCAGTGCGGCCTTCCGAAGGAGATGGCCCTGCGCCTCTTCGAGCCGTTCATCATCCGCCGCCTGAAGGAGCTTGGCGTCTGCCACACCGTCCGCACGGCGCGCAAGATGATCGAGCGCCACGACGAGCAGGTGTGGGACATCCTGGAGGAGGTGACGAAGGACAAGACGGTGTTCTTGAACCGCGCGCCGACGCTGCACCGCCTCTCGATCCAGGCGTTCGAGCCGGTGCTCGTCGAGGGCAAGGCGATCCGCCTGCACCCGATGGTCTGCACGCCGTTCAACGCCGACTTCGACGGCGACCAGATGGCCGTGCACGTGCCGCTCTCGATCGAGGCGCAGATGGAGTCGAAGCTCATGATGCTCGCCTCGACGTCGATCTTCTCGCCCGCGTCGGGCAAGTCCGTGATGACGCCGACCCAGGACGTGTGCTTGGGCCTCTACTTCCTCACGGTGCCGTCGCAGCAGGACAAGCTGGCCGGCAAGATCGCCGGCAAGACGGACATGTCCGACGAGCACCTGCCGCTCTTCAACGACATCGGCGAGGTCGAGTTCGGCATCGCCGAGGGCTGCATCTCCTACCACAGCCGCATCCGCTTCCGCAACCCGGACTTCGGGACGACGGGGCGTCCGCACGGCGTCGCCGACCGGCGCACGATCGAGACGACCGCCGGCCGCGTGATCTTCAACAACGTGTGGCCGAAGGAGATGGGCTTCTGGAACGACAAGTGCTCGAAGTCCACGATCGGCAAGCTGATCCTCGACTGCCACAAGGTCGCCGGCCATGACGAGACGGTGCTCGCGATTGACCGCCTGAAGGCGCTCGGCTACAACTTCGCGACCGTCTCCGGCGCGTCGATGGGCCTGAAGGACATGATCCGCCCGGCCGAGAAGGACGCCGAGGTCGCCAAGGCCCGCAAGGCCGCCGACGAGGTGCAGAAGCAGTTCCAGCAGGGCATCATCACCGACGGCGAGCGCCACAACAAGATCGTCGACATCTGGTCGACGACGACCGAGAAGGTCGGCGACGAGCTCTACAAGACGATCGACCGGAACATCAGCCCGGAGAACAGCAACCCGACGGAGCTCAACCCGGTCTACATGTTCGTGGACTCGAAGGCCCGCGGCTCGAAGCTGCAGATCCGCCAGCTCGCCGGCATGCGCGGCCTCATGGCCGCCCCGAACGGCGACATCATCGAGCGCCCGATCACCGCGTCGTTCCGCGAGGGCCTCTCGGTTCTCGAGTACTTCATCTCCTCGCACGGCGCCCGCAAGGGCCTCGCGGACACGGCCCTCAAGACGGCTGACGCGGGCTACCTCACGCGCAAGCTCGTGGACGTCTCGCAGGACGTCATCATCACGCAGGAGGACTGCAACACGGTCAACGGCATCGAGGTCGAGGCGATCGTCGAGGGCGACGAGGTCAAGGTGACGCTCGGCGACCGCGTGCTCGGTCGCACGGCCCTCTACGCCGTCATGGACCCGAAGACGGGCGAGACGATCGTCCCGGCGAACGAGATCATCGACGAGGCCGCCTGCGCGAAGATCAACGCCTGCGGGCTGGAGAAGATCTGGATCCGCTCGGGCCTCACCTGCGACGCGGAGCACGGCATGTGCGCGAAGTGCTACGGCCGCGACCTCTCGACGGGCAAGCAGGTCGAGATCGGCACGGCGGTCGGCATCATCGCCGCGCAGTCCATCGGCGAGCCGGGCACCCAGCTGACGATGCGGACGTTCCACATCGGCGGCACGGCGTCGGCGACGGCGGCGAAGCCGGAGATCGTCCTGAAGAACGACGGCGTCGCGAAGTTCGTCGACATCCGCAAGGTGCGCAACGACGAGGGCAAGGAAGTCGTCCTCAACAAGAACGGCTCGCTGGAGATCTACTCGAAGACGGGCGTGAAGCTCGACACATACCAGCTCCAGATGGGCACGACGCTCCTCATCGAGGACGGCGACGCGGTCAAGAAGGGCCAGAAGGTCGCCGTGTGGGATCCGCACTCCGTGCCGGTCCTCTCCGAGGCGGCGGGCGACGTCGTGTTCGTGGACTTCGAGGAGGACATCTCGGTCAAGACCGAGACCGACCGCGCGACCGGCGCCAAGACGCTCGTCGTGCTGCCGACCTCCGAGTCGAACCTCCACCCGCGCATCGAGATCCGCGACGCCGAGGGCAAGATGCTCGACTCGCACGACGTCCCGACGGGCGCGATCGTCATGGTGCGCGACGGCATGAAGGCCACGGCCGGCATGCTGCTCGCGAAGACCCCGCGCGAGGCGGCGAAGACCCGCGACATCACGGGCGGCCTGCCGCGCGTCGCGGAGCTCTTCGAGGCGCGCCAGCCGAAGGACGCGGCCGAGATCGCGAAGATCGAGGGCGTCATCGACTTCGGCGAGAACGTGCGCGGCAAGCGCTGCATCAAGGTCGTGGACGACGTGACGGGCCTCGTCGAGGAACACCTCATCCCGATGGGCAAGCAGATCGTCGTCTTCAAGGGCGACCGCGTGAAGAAGGGCCAGCAGCTCACCGAAGGCCCGGTCATCCCGCAGGAGATCCTCGAGGTCTCCGGCCCGCAGGAGCTCGAGAAGTATCTCGTCAACGAAGTCCAGCAGGTCTACCGTCTGCAGGGCGTCGAGATCAACGACAAGCACATCGAGATCATCGTCCGCCAGATGCTCCGCAAGGTGCGCATCACGAATCCGGGCGACACGGACTTCCTCTGGGGCGAGCAGGTCACGCGCCAGACGTTCCTGCGCGTCAACGAGGAGATGATGAACGAAGGCCGCCGCCCGGCGGAGGCCCAGCCCGCGCTCCTCGGCATCACGAAGGCCGCGCTCGAGACCGACTCGTTCATCTCGGCGGCGTCCTTTCAGGACACGACGCGCGTCCTCACCGAGGCCGCGACGATGGGCAAGGTCGACGAGCTGCGCGGCTTCAAGGAGAACGTCATCCTCGGCCACCTCGTCCCCGGCGGCACCGGCTTCCCGATGCACCGCTACCTCAAGCTCGTGCCGCTCTGCGACGCGATCAGCGACGAGGAGATGGACAAGCTCCGGGAGGAGCAGCGCCAGAAGCACGAGGAGCTCTACGGCATCCCGACGACGGGCCTGCCCGGCGAAGAGGAGGGCGACGAGAGCGACCTCGGCGAGCCGAAGCTCGTCGCGGACAACGGCGACACCTCGGCGGACGGCGACGACATCCAGAACTCGGACGAGACGATGGGCAGCGAGCCCGCGTCGGACGGCGGCGACGACCTGCTCGGCTGACGCGAACGCCTGTCGGCACGCGAACGCAGGGGGACGGCAGAATCTGCCGCCCCCCTGTGTTTCATTTTGGCCTTCGTCGTTGACTTCCGCCCGTTTTTTTAATAGACTACGCGCTTGAAAATGACGTTTGCCCTCTCCACCAACTGGAACAACCGTCGGCAGGCTTCCGGCGAGGCGATTGCCGACGAGGCGCGCGCGCTCGGCTTCGAGGCGCTGGAGCTCGGCTTCCACACGACGGCTGACCAGGTGCGCGGGTTCAAGGCGCGGCTGGGGGAAATGCCCGTCGGCTCGATTCACGCCTTCTGCCCCGTGCCGCTCTCCGCGCCGCGCGGCTACCCGGAACTCTACCTCCTCGCCGATTTCGACGAGGCCGCGCGCGCGCTCGCCCGTGTGCATGTGCGCAAGAACGTCGAGTTCGCGGCGGAGATGGGCGCGCGCGCCGTCGTCCTCCACGCGGGGCGTGTGCCCTGCCGCACGCTCTTCCGCCGCAACCGCCTCAAGAAGCGCACGCGGCTCGGACGGCGGCTCGTCGACGTCTTCCGCCGTGAGCTGGATCGCCTGACGCCTGTGCTGGAGAAGCACGGCGTGCGGCTGGGGCTTGAGAACCTGCCGTATCTTGAGGGCTTCCCGAACGAAGACGAGATCCGGGATCTCGCGGGCGACTGGGTGCGTCCGTGGCTGGACACGGGCCACGCCTACGTGCGGCAGGCGAACGGATGGGCTTCGGCGGCGCAGGCGTTCGACCCGTGCGTGCCGCCCCTCGGCCTCCATCTCAACGATTCGCGCGGCGGCGACGACCATCTCCCGCCGGGTGAAGGGCTCGTCGACTTCGCCGCGCTGGCGCCTGTGGCCCGTGCCGCGCGCCATCTTGTCCTCGAGCCGCATGCGGGCGTGACGCCAGAGGCCCTGCGGCGCGGGCTCGCCCACCTGAAGGCCATCTGGCGTGTGGCGTGAACGGCGGGCGGGCCTTGGTTTTGGTATAATACGGGGCATGAAGATTGCAGTGATTGGCGATGGCGGTTGGGGCACGGCGAATGCGCTCCTCCTGGCGGGCTACGGCCACGACGTGACGCTCTGGGGCGCGTTTCCCGACTACATCGAGGAAATGAGGCGGACGCGGCGCAACGACAAGTTCCTGAAGGGCGTCGAACTGCCCGCGAACCTGAACCTGACGGCCGACCGCGAAGCGGCCGTGAAGGGGGCGGCGGTCGTCGTGCTCGCGCCGCCGTCGAAATACTTTACGTCCGTCGTCAGCGGCTTTAGGGGCCTCATCACGCCGGAAATGCTCGTCGTCTCCATCACGAAGGGGCTCTGCGAGAAGACGAACCGCCGCATGACCGACCTCGGCGCGGAAATCCTGGGGGCAGGCCCCGTGGTCGCGCTTGCCGGGCCGACGCACGCCGAGGAGGTCGCGCGCGGCATCCCGACGGCGATTGTCGCGGCCTGCACGGACGCGGCGAAGGCGAAGCGCGTGCAGGAAATCTGGTCGGGCCCGCGCTTCCGCGTCTACACGTCGGCGGATCCCGTCGGCGTCGAGATCGGCGGCGCGGTCAAGAACGTCCTCGCCATCGCCGTCGGCTGTTCGGACGGCATGGGCTACGGCGACAACACGCGCGCGGCGCTCATCACGCGCGGGCTCGTCGAAATGAAGCGGTTCGTGCTGGCCTACGGTGGCGCGCCCGAGACGCTGTCGGGCCTTGCCGGCATCGGCGACCTGATCGTCACCTGCACGTCCGTCCACTCGCGCAACCACGCCGTCGGCGAACGGCTCGGAAAGGGCGAGAGGATCGCGGACATCCTCGGCTCGATGCAGATGGTCGCCGAGGGCGTCTGGAACGCGAAGGTCGTCCACGAGATCGCGAAGAAGCTGGGGGTCGAGATGCCGATCTGCGAACTCGTCTACGCGCTCTGCTACGAGGGCTTTGACGCGAAGGCCGCGTGCGCGGCGATGATGGGGCGCGCGCTCAAGGCGGAGTGAAACCGTGGATTTCGGCCTTTTCCACATCTTGTCGCTGTTCTCGTTTGCATTCGGCGCGTGCGTCGCGAGCTTCCTGAACGTCGTCATCTGGCGCGTGCCGCGCGGTGAGTCGATTGTGCGCCCCCCGTCGCACTGCCCGACCTGCGGCGCGGCGATTCGCTGGTATCAGAACATCCCGATTCTCTCATGGCTCGCCCTGCGCGGAAAGTGCGCGAACTGCCGCGCGCCGATTTCGCCGCGCTACATTCTCGTCGAACTGCTCGGCGGCTGCCTCTTTCTCGCGGCGTTCCAGAAGTTTGGACTGGCCCTCGTCGGAAACGAGCCGCTGTGGAGTCCGCTCGTGCTGCATTTGGTCATCATGTGGATCTGGATTTCCCTGATGATCGTCGGTTCGATGATCGACTTCGACCATAAGCTGCTGCCGGACTTCGTCACGGTCGGCGGCATGATCCTCGGCGTGGCGGAGGCTCTCGTCTTCACGGCCTTCGGCTTTGCTGACGGTTGCGACGAACCTTTGCTCGTGCGTCTGTCGCCGCTCGTGAATTCGCTTGTGGGTTTGGCCTTCGGCTTCGGACTCCTCTGGCTGATTCGTTTTCTCGGCTCGAAGGCGTTCAGGCGCGAGGCGATGGGGCTCGGAGACGTCTTCCTGATGGGGGCGGTCGGCGCGCTGTTCGGGCCGGTGGCGGTGCTTGTCACGCTGATGCTCTCGTCCGTCTTCGGCTCGGTTGTGGGGCTTTCGATGGTCGCGTTGTCAAAGACGAAGTTCGGGCGGTTCGTCGAAATCCCCTACGGCCCGTACATCTGTCTCGGTTGCCTCGTCTGGATGTTCGGTGGCACTGCGCTCGTGCGCGCCTACCTTCGGCTTTTGGGAGGTTGAGTCCGTCGGAACGGGGCCGCATTGACATTTTCGGACAGAAAGGGTATTCTATGCGTGTCTTTTCGGTGATCCAGCGGATCGACCGAAGGGCGTGTTTTGATTTTTGACAGAAAAAAGGAGTGAAAAATGGCGATGAACAGTCAGCTGCTCGCGGTCGTGCAGCACATTGAGAGTGAGCGTGGCGTGAGCCGCGAAATCGTCTTGACGGCGATTGAGCAGGCGATTGCCCAGGCGGCCCGCAAGAATTCAACCGTGACGAACGACTTGCGCGTCGCCATTGACCGCAAGGATCTTTCACTCCACGTCTACGACACGCTGGTCGTGTCCGACGAAGACACGGGCGTCGGCTTCATCTCGACGGCGCGCGCGACGCGCTACAACCACGGCAACCCCGTGGCGGAAGGCGAGACGATCGAGGTCGAGATGCCGGCGTCGCGCCTTGGCCGCATTGCGGCGCAGATGTCGCGGCAGATGATCAACCTGAAGATTCGCGAGGCCGAGCGCACGAACACCTTCAGCGAATACCGCGACCGCGTCGGCGACATCGTGTCCGGCACGGTCTCCGCCGTCGTCCACCGCGACACCTACGTGACGGTCGGCAAGACCGAGATGGTGTTGCCGGCCAAGGAGCGCATCCCGACGGAGGACTATCAGGTCGGCGACCCGATCCGCGCGATCATCAAGCGCGTCGACCCCGAGGCGAAGGGGCCGTCCGTGACGCTCTCGCGCGCCGACGGCAAGTTCGTCGAGGCGCTGTTCCGTCTGGAGGTGAGCGAGATTGCCGACGGCGTCGTGGAAATCATGGGCGTGAGCCGCGACCCCGGCTACCGGGCGAAGCTCGCGGTGCGCACGTCGAACGAGTCGGTCGATCCGGTCGGCGCGTGCGTCGGCCAGCGCGGCAGCCGCGTGCGGTCGATCGTCAACGAGCTTTCCGGCGAGAAGATCGACATCGTGCGCTGGAACGAGGACATCCGCCAGTACGTCGCCCAGGCGCTCGCGCCGGCGAAGCTGGAGTCCATCGAGATCGACCCGGCGGTGCCGAACACGGTGCGCTGCACGGCGGCGGCCGACCAGTATTCGCTCGCGATCGGCAAGCGTGGCCAGAACGTGCGCCTCGCGACGAAGCTGACGGGCTGGCACGTCGAGGTGAAGAAGTCGATGGCGACGGCCTCGTTCGAGGATCAGAAGGCCGCAGCCATCAAGGAGCTCGCCGAGATGTTCTCCGTCTCCACGGCGGTCGCGACGCAGATGGCTGACGCGGGCTATCTCACGGTCGACGGCATTGCGGAAGAGGACGAGGCGAGCTTCATCGCCGCGACGGGCCTTGACGAAGTGACGGCGAAGGGCGTCTACGCGGCGGCGAAGGCCGTGGCCGCGCTGACGGCGGAAGCGCACGAGGGAGAGGAAGCCTAAGCCCATGAGAGTCTGTGAAATTGCCAAGGAGGCGGGCGTCACGAGTGCTGAGGTTCTCCGTGTTGCCGAAAAGGCCGGCGTCGAGGTCACGAGCGCAATCAGTTCGGTTGACGACGGCGAGCTCGCCGCGCTCAAGCTGGCGCTCGCGAACGCGCCGAAGGCCGATGTCGCGGCGAAGCGCGCGGCCAAGACGAAGCGTGCGGCCGAGCTGAACGCCGCGTTCTTCGCCGCGCAGAAGGCGAAGCTCGCCGAGCACCTGAAGATCGCGAAGGACGCGGCCGAAGGCAAGGTCGTCACGTTCGCGGCACCGGCGACGGGCGAGGCGAAGCCGTCATCATCGCCGTCGGTGGCTGTCGCGCTGTCCGTCTCGCAAGGGGCGGCTTCCTCGGCGGCGGTCGCGGCGCCTGTCTCGAAGGGGGCGGTTTCAGCCGCCCCGACTGCCCCGGTCGCCCCCAAGATTCGCATGGCGCCAGGCGTGAAGCCGAAGATCCTGCCGACGATTTCCGCCGCGAAGACGGGCTTGACGGCGGCCGGGTTCAAGCCGCTCCAGCACGCGCGGCCGGCGGCGACGATCTCGATTTCCGTCGCGGCCGCCCCGAAGCCGAAACCGCCGAAGCCGACGATTTCCGTGGGCGTCGCCGGGCGTGACGACCGCAAGGGCCGGAAGGACCGCGAGGGCGCGAAGGGCTTTGACAAGGGCGCGCCGCGCGTGGTGGCGCCGAAGGTGATGGAGCAGGGCAGCCGCATCTCCGTCGACGAGGCGAACAAGGAGATTTCGATTCGCGGCGCCGTGATCGTCAAGGATCTCGCGGCGAAGCTCAACATCAAGCCGAACCGCCTGATCGCCGACCTGATGGGCCTGAAGGTGCTTGCGTCCATCAACCAGCGCGTCGAGCCGGATGTCGCGACGAAGGTCGCGCAGAAGTACGGCTTCAAGGTGACGATCGAGCACGCCCGCGACAAGGCGGCGGCGAAGCCGGTCCTGAAGGCGATCGACGCTGACGACCTCATTCCGGAGGACGCGCCCGAGACGCTGAAGCCGCGCGCGCCGGTCGTCACGTTCCTCGGCCACGTCGACCACGGCAAGACGACGCTGATGGACTACATCCGCAAGGAGCACGTCGCGGCGGGCGAGGCCGGCGGCATCACCCAGCAGATCTCCGCCTACCAGGTCGAGATCGCGGGCAAGAAGATCACGTTCCTCGACACGCCCGGCCACGCCGCGTTCAGCGCGATGCGGGCGCGCGGCGCGCAGATCACCGACATCGCCGTCCTCATCGTGGCGGCCGACGACGGCATCATGCCGCAGACCGAGGAGTGCATCAAGGTCTGCCGCCAGACGGGCGTGCAGATCATGGTCGCGATCACGAAGGCCGACAAGCCGACGGCGAACGTCGACCGCGTCAAGCAGCAGCTCCAGAAGCGGGGCCTGACGCCGGAGGACTGGGGCGGCGACATCATCTGCTGCCCCGTTTCGGGCGTGACGGGGCTTGGCGTGGACGCGCTCCTGGAGAACATCCTCGTGCAGGCGGAGGTGCTGGAGCTTCAGGCGAACCCGAACCGCCGCGCGAACGGCTTCGTGATCGAGTCCGAGCTGCAGCAGGGCCTCGGTCCGTGCGCGACGCTGCTCGTCACGGGCGGCACGCTCAAGGTCGGGGACGCGATTCTCATCGGCGAGCACTTCGGCAAGGTGCGCGCGCTCATCGACGACCACGGCCGCCGCATCAAGGAGGCCCCGCCGGCGACGCCGGTGAAGTGCACGGGCCTTTCGGGCGTGCCCGAGGCCGGCAGCGAGTTCCGCGTCATGCTCGACGAGAAGCGCGCGCGCACGCTCGCCGAGCAGACCGCGCAGGAGAAGAAGGAGGAGGCCCTCTCGACCTCGAAGGCCGCGACGCTCGACGCGCTCATGAGCGCGATGGCCGCCGAGGGCAAGCGCGAGCTCAACGTGATCGTGAAGTCCGACACGCAGGGCTCGCTGGAGGCGATCGTGCAGGCGCTGAACGAGATCAAGTCCGAGAAGGTCGGCCTGAACGTCATCGGCACGGGCACGGGCAACGTCTCGCTCACCGACGTCAAGTCCGCCGCCGCCGGCAAGGCGATCCTCGTCGGCTTCGACATCGGCAACGACGCGGGCGTTCAGCAGCAGGCGCGCCACGACGGCGTCCGGATCAACTCCTTCCGCATCATCTACGAACTGCTCGATCACGTCAAGAACTGCATGCTCGACCTGCTGCCGCCGGAGTTCAAGGAGGTCGTCCTCGGCCACGCCGAGATCAAGGCGATCTACGACATCGGCAAGCTCGGCAAGATCGCCGGCTCGCAGATGCTCGACGGCAAGCTCGTCGCCAAGGAGCGGTTCCGCATCCTCCGCAACAAGGCGCAGGTGTGGGACGGCAAGGTGCAGACGCTGCGCCACTTCAAGGACGAGGTGAAGGAAGTGACGGGCCAGCAGGAATGCGGCGTGTGCTTCGCGAACTACGAGGGCTTCCAGGTCGGCGACACGATCGAGTGCTACTCGCTGGAAGAGCTGCCGAGGAGTCTGTAAGGGAACTAACGAAAACGAGAGAGCAAACGGGAGACCAGTCGATGAACTACACCGAGGCCGAGAGGCTGCTGAAGTCGTGCGGGCAGGAACACGTGCTCGCCTATTGGAAGAGGCTCGCGAAGAACGAGCGCAAGGAACTGCTCGCGCAGGTCGCGACGATCGAGCCGAAGAGCCTGAAGCAGTGCGCGGCCGCGCTGGAGACGGGCGGCGACCGCTTCGACTCCTCGACGGGTCTGGCGCCGAAGGTCGCCGAGCTGTCGGGCGCGGCCCTGAAGAAGGCGATTGCCGCCGGCGAGAAGGAACTGCGGGCCGGGCGCGTCGCGGCGCTCCTCGTCGCGGGCGGGCAGGGCTCGCGCCTCGGCTACGACGGCCCGAAGGGCTGCTTCTCGATCGGTCCGATCACCGGCGCGCCGCTCTTCTACTTCCACGCGCGCAAGATTCTCGCGCGGTCGATCCGCTATGGCGCGACGATCCCGTTCTACGTGATGACGAGCGAGGCGAACAACGCGGCGACGCAGCGGTGCTTTGAGGAGAACGACTTCTTCGGGCTCGACCCGAAGAACGTCTTCTTCTTCACGCAGGGCATGTGGCCCGGCATGACGAAGGACGGCAAGATCATCCTCGACCGTCCCGGACACATCTTCATGAGCCCGGACGGGCACGGCGGCCTCCTCGCGGCGCTCCGTCGCTCGGGCGCGCTGGACGACATGCGCGCGCGCGGCATCAAGTCCGTCTTCTTCTTCCAGGTCGACAACCCGCTCGTCGAGATCGCCGATCCGGCGTTCATCGGCTATCACGTGCTCCAGAAGTCGGAGTACTCGCTCAAGCTCTGCGCGAAGCGCGACCCGTTCGAGAAGGTCGGCATCCCGATGCAGTTCGGCAAGACCTTCCGCATGGTCGAGTACACCGAGATGACGAAGGAGCAGTGCCTGCGCGAGAAGGACGGCAAGCTCTACTTCCGCTACGGCTCGCCGGCGATCCACGTCTTCGACCGCGCGTTCCTCGCCCGCGAGGCCGCGAAGGCGATGCCGCTCCACCTCGCGTTCAAGAAGATCCCGTTCGTCGCGGACGGCAAGATCGTCCAGCCGAAGGAGCCCAACGGCTACAAGTTCGAGAAGTTCATCTTCGACATCCTGCCGAAGGCGAAACGCGCGGCGTTTCTCGCGTTCGATCCGAAGGAGGAGTTCTCGCCGGTCAAGAACGCCGAGGGCAATGACTCGCCCGCGACGTGCCAGGCCGACCTGCGGGCGAAGTGGACGAAGTGGTTCGCCGAGATTGGCGTGACGGTTCCGAAGGACCTCCCGATCGAGATTGACCCCGTCTACGCGCTTGACGCGCAGGATCTCGCGAAGATCGGTCTCGCGCTGGGGGCGGAGTGACGCGCGTGCCGTGATTGCCTACATACGAGGCATCGTGGTCGAGAAGGCGCCGACGCGTGCGGTGATTGAGGCGGCGGGCGTCGGCTACGAACTGCTGATTCCGATTTCGACCTACGAGAGGCTGCCGCGCGAGGGTTCGGAGGCGAAGCTTCTCGCGTACCATTGCGTGCGCGAGGACGACGAACTGCTTTTCGGCTTCGCGACGGCGAACGAGCGCGAGCTTTTCGTGAAGCTGACGGGCGTTTCGGGTGTCGGGCCGAAGATTGCGCTCGCGATTCTCTCGGGCGCATCCGTCGGCGAGCTGGCGCTTGCCATCGCGGCGCGGGACGCAAAGCGGCTCGCGGCGGTGAAGGGCGTCGGCAAGAAGACGGCAGAGAAGATCTGCGTCGAGCTGAAGGACAAGGTGGACGCGCTCGCGTTCGCCGCGCGCGGGGGCGACGGGTCGGTCGCCTCGCCGGTCGCCGCCGATGCGGTCGCCGCGCTCCGCGCGCTCGGCTTCAGCGACGAGACGAGCGCGAAGATGGTGACGGACATCCTCGCGAAGAACCCTGCCGTCGATTCGGTCGAGCAGGTCATCAAGCTCGCGTTGGCGAGCCGTTAGCGGAAGAGGAAAAGATGTTCGGAAAATGCTTGAAGCTTGACATACGCGGCGCATCGCACGCGCGCGCGATTCGGTTTGTGCTGTCGGGGTTCCCGACGGGATTCGCCGTCGATGCGGCGGCTCTCGCGGCGTTCATGGAACGGCGCGCGCCGGGACGCGACCGGCTGTCGACCCAGCGGCGCGAGGCGGATGCCGTCGTCTTCACGGCGGGCGTCGCGGACGGCGTCACGACGGGCGAGACGGTCTGTGGCGAAATCCGCAACGCCGACGCGCGGCCACGCGACTACGGCGCGGCGCGCACGGTGCCGCGTCCCGGCCACGCCGACTTCGGCCAGTGGGTCGAGACGGGCGTCATCCCGACGGGCGGCGGCAAGAATTCGGGGCGCCTCACGGCGGCCGTCTGCGCGGCGGGCGGACTCTGCAAGCAGTTCCTCGCGGCGCGCGGCATCGCGGTCGCGGCGTCCGTCGAGTCGATCCACGGCCAGACGGGCGAACGGCGGATGGTGCGCGAGATCGAGGCGGCGCGCGACGCGGGCGATTCCGTCGGCGGCTGGATTTCCGGCACGGTGACGGGCCTGCCGCCGGGGCTGGGCGGCGCGCTTTTCGACGGACTTGAATCGGAACTTTCCGCCGCGCTCTTCGCGATTCCCGGCGTGAAGGCCGTGAGCTTCGGCGACGGCCTCCGCGCGCCGGATCTCCTCGGCAGCGCGTTCAACGACGCCTTTGTCGTCGGCACGGACGGCGGCGTGCGCACGAAGACGAACCGCCAGGGTGGCATTCTCGGCGGGCGCACGAGCGGCATGCCCGTCACGTTCCATGTCGCGCTGCGGCCGACGCCGACGATCTACAAGGAGCAGAGGTCGGTCGATCTCGCGACGATGAAGCCCGCGCGCCTTGCGATGAAGGGCCGCCACGACCCGTGCATCGTCCGCCGCGCCGTGCCCGTCGTCGAGGCGGCGGTGGCGCTCGTGCTGGCGGACGCGATTCTCGCGGACGAGGCGGCGCGTCCGCGCATCTGCCTCACGCTGACGGGCGCGACGCTTGCGGAAGACCTCGCGCAGTATGCGTCACAGCGCTACTTCACGGACATGGTGGAACTGCGCATCGACCTCCTGAAGCCGTCCGAACGCGCGCGGGCGAAGGACTTCCCGAAGCTTCTGCCGAAGGGCGTGCCGGTCATCTTCACGCAGGACATCGACCACACGGTGCTGGCCGACGGGCGGCTCATCAACCCCGTGCACGACTTCAAGGGGCCGGTGAAGAACCTGCCGGCGAAGTGCCGCGCGCTGTCGGGCAAGGCGGGCGCGATCGCCAAGGTCGCGTTCCAGCCGAAGTCGATGGCGGACGTCGCGCGGCTTTTCGCGGAGACAAAGGATCTCACGGACGTGCCGCACGTCACGCTCGCGATGGGCGCGCAGGGGCTCGCCTCGCGCGTCCTTGCGGGGCGGACGCATTCGCTCTGGACGTACTGCTCGGTCGGCGGACTGGAGGCGATTGGCCACATCTCGCCGGAGGAGCTCGTGCGGACGTACCGCTTCCGCGCGGTGACGCGCGACGCGGCGCTCTACGGCGTGACGGGCTGGCCGCTGAAGAAGACGCGCTCGCCCGAACTTCACAACGCCGCGTTCGCCGCCGAGGACGAGGACGCGGTGATGGTGCCGTTCCCGTCCCAGACGGCGGCGGAGGCCCTGGCCTTCATGAAGGCGATGGGGATGAAGGGCCTCGCCGTCACGATTCCGCACAAGCAGGCGATTATGCCGCTCCTCGACCGCATCGACCCGCTGGCGAAGAAGGTCGGCGCGGTCAACACGGTCACGTGCGTGAACGGAAAGTACGTCGGCTCCAACACGGACGTCGCGGGCTTTTCCGAGGCGCTGGTCGCCTTCGCGGGCGACGTGCGGGGGAAGACGGCGGCGGTTCTCGGCGACGGCGGCGCGGCGCAGGCCGTGAAGGTCGCGCTCCGGGCGCTCGGCGTGCGGTTCGAGGTCTTCCACCGGCGGACGCCGCGTCCGGGCTTCGACATCCTGATTAACGCGACGCCGGTCGACCCGATTCCCGACTACGCCTTTTCGGGGCGGGAGCTCGTCTATGACCTCGGCTACGTGCCGGAGGTGACGCCGCTCCTCGCGCGCGCGGCGGCGGCGGGCTGCCGCGTCGAGAACGGGTTCTCGATGCTGCGGGCGCAGGCCCGTGAACAGCGGCGCATCTGGGGCGTGTGACGGACGCCGCGTCAACTTTGGTATAATACGCCGCATGATTTTCCTGACAGGAGCGCCCGCTTCGGGCAAGACCACGCTCGGTCGCCGTCTCGCGACGGCGCTCGGCGTTTCGTTCGTCGATCTTGACGAGGAAATCGTCCGAAAGGCTGGGCGATCCATTCCCGAAATCTTTGCGACGCAGGGCGAAGCCGCGTTTCGCGACCTCGAAGCGCAGACGCTCGCCCAAATCCGGGAGGCGGGCGTCGTTGCCCTCGGCGGCGGCACGCTGCTGCGGGAGGCCAACCGCACGTTCTGTGAAACGGACGGGACGGTGATTTGCCTCGACACGCCGTCGGACGATGAACTTGCGCGGCGCCTCGGCGCGGCGCAGGGGACGCGTCCGCTCGGTGACCGGGCGAAGGAACGCGCCGCGCATTATGCCTCTTTTCCGAATCGGATTGCCGGCTGGTTCGACCTCGACAATTCGCTTGTCCTCTGCGGCACGGGGCTGGCGCGCGTCTTCCTGTCGGGGCGTCCCGTTGTCGCGGACGCGACCGTGGCCTCCCTGTGGGCGGCGAAACTGGGTGTCCAGCCGATTGCGACCATACCGTCCGGCGAACAGCACAAGACGATTGGCACGGTGACGGCGCTCTGGGGGGCGTTCGCCCGTGCGGGGCTGGGTCGCCGCGACACGGTCGCCGCGCTGGGCGGAGGCGTGGCGGGCGACCTCACGGGATTCGCGGCGGCGACGTGGATGCGCGGCATCGACTGGATCAACGTGCCGACGACCTTGCTGTCGATGGTGGACGCCTCGACGGGTGGGAAGACAGGGTGTGATTTGCCGGAAGGGAAGAATCTCGCGGGGGCATTCCACGCGCCGAAACTCGTCGTCATCGACGCGGCGTTCCTGGCGACGCTGCCGTCCGCGACGCTGTGCGACGGCAAGGCCGAAATGATCAAGCACGAGATTATTTCGCCGGGGACAGACCCCCAAAACGTGGGGACAGGCCCCAAGAATTGGGGGCCTGTCCCCAAGGTGGCTTCCTCGATAACTTCCGAAAATGTGCCAACGGCGGCTGAAATCGCACGAAATCTCGCCGTCAAGGTCGGCATCGTCCGTGAAGACCCGTTCGAGCGGCTGGGGCGGCGGCTTCTGCTCAACTGCGGCCACACAGTCGCCCACGCCGTCGAGAAGGCGACGAACTACGCGATTTCGCATGGCTCGGCCGTGGCGATTGGCTGCGTCGAGGAGGCGCGGATTGCGGTGCGGCGGGGTCTGTCCCCGGCGGACTGGCCGGACGAACTGGCCGCGCGGTTCGCGGTGGCCGGGTTGCCGACGGCGCTACCAGAGGGCCTGTCCCTTGGCGGGCTCGTGCCGCTCATGAAGGGCGACAAGAAGCGCGCGGGCGCGGTCGTCACGTTCGCGCTGCCGTGTGGATGGGGCGATGTGCGTGCCGTGCCGATCGACCTTGAAAAGGAGGCCCTGTGACCCGTCTCGAACCCGGTCTGCGGCGCGGCACAATGGCGGTGCCCATTTCGAAATCGCATGCGCATCGCGTGCTGATCGCCGAATTTCTCGCCGGGCGCACGGCGTGTCTCGCGTCGTCTCCCGAAGACTGCGACGACATTTGCGCGACGAAGCGGTGCTTGGCGGCGCTCGACGCGCAGCGAACGCCGCGCGCACAGGGCAAGAACGCCGTGACGCAGGACTGCGGCGAGTCGGGGACGACGCGACGGCTCTTGGGCCCGATCGTCGCCGCGTTGGGCGTGACGCCGAACTGGGTGATGAAGGGGCGGCTCGCGACGCGTCCGCAGATTGACTACGCGAACCTTGAACCGGGCGTTCAGGTCTTGGCCGGCGACGTCTCGTCGCAGTTCGTGAGCGGGCTTCTCTTTGCCCTGCCGTTGCTGGACAGTGATTCGGAGATTCGCCTCACCTCGCCGCTCGCCTCACGCGGCTATGTCGACATGACGCTGGACGTCTTGCGCACCTATGGCGTGTCGGTCGACGAGACGGCGACGGGCTTTCGCGTCGCGGGCCATCAGCGGTTTTGTGCGCCGGCGGACGGCCCACGCATCGAGACGGACTGGTCGGGCGCGGCGTTTCCGCTCGCGATGGCCGCGCTTGGCAACGCGGTTCGCCTGTCGGACGGCTGTGCGGCGGGGCTTGCGGACGATTCGCGGCAGCCCGACCGCGCGATCGTTCCGATCCTCGCCGACTTCGCGCGAACGGGCGACGGGTCGGTTGACATTGACGCCTGCCCCGACATCTTCCCCGTCCTGACGGTCCTCGCCGCGAAACGTGCGGGCACGACGCGCTTCACGGGCATTCGCCGTCTGCGTCTCAAGGAGTCGGATCGCGTGGCGGCGATGGCGGACGTGCTCACGCGCTTCGGCGTTGCGACGGACGTTTCAGACGCAGTGTTTGTCGTGCACGGCCAGTCGGCGCCGTTGCGCGGCGGCGCGTTCGGCTCCTTCGCCGACCACCGCATCGCGATGTCGATTGCCGTCGGCGCGACCGTGGCCGATGCGCCCGTCGCGATCGACGACACGGCCTGTGCGGCGAAGTCATACCCCGGCTTCTTCGCGCAGTTTGCCTCGCTCCGGCGTTTCGGTTGAAGCCGAACTTGTCGCCACACGGCGGTGGCGGGGCGTTGATGGGCGAAACCGGCCCTCAAAAAAAGTGGATATGTCTTTTGCTCCACAGCGGGGAATTTTGTGCTATAATACCTGCATGAGCAAAACGAAAGTTGATTACGCAAAGGTGATGAGCGCAACCTTTGCCGTGGCGTGTGGCGCAGCTTCCGTGGCCGCACACGCCGCGTCCGACGCCACGAACGCCTCTTGTCCGACGGTCGGGCAATCTGCCGTCGCGCCCGCTGTCGTCGAGCCCGCTGTCGTCGAGCCGGCGGTCGGCTACAACTGCTGGACGAGAACGGCCGCCTGCTTGTCTGGCTGCGCCGCTACGGGAAGGGGCCGCTCATGAACCTCTACCGTTCGGCAGACGGCCTCGCGTGGGAACTTGTCGCGACGCCGAAGCTGACGCCGGGGCCGATGATGCAGATCACGGACGTCTTCAAGGTGCCGGGCGTCGGCCTGATGGCCTTCTGGTTCGGGGGCAGCTACGGCAATGACATGAAGCCTCGCCGCTGGGGCGTGATGACGAGCGCCGACAATGGCGTGTCATGGATTCAGCGGACGTGCGGCGAGGGCATGGCCAAGAAGGACTGGCCGACGGAGCCGAGCGGCGTCAGCCTGGGGGGCGGCCGCATTCTCGCGCTCGCCCGGACGGAAGCGGCGCGCTGCGGATCAACTCGTCGGCGACCTACAACACGACGTGGATTGGCTCGCTCAATCTCGTCGGGGACGCGACATGGGTCACCCATGACAGCGCGAGCGGGTCGGCCCGCACGACAAGGCCGATTACGCTGAACGGCTGGACGCTGACAATCCCCACAAGCGTTCAGCTCTACGGCGCGACGTGCGTGGTGACGGGGCCGGGCCTGATTGTCAGTCCGAAAGAGCTCCATCTGGAGGGCGGCGTCACGTTTGCGGAGGGCGACGGCAAGGGGACGCTGCGCATCTGCAATTACGGCGTGATCAAGTTCGTGGACTTCAGCGGAACGGGGACTTGGGATTTGCAGATGGGGCCGTATGCCTATTTTCAGATGCAGAGCGGCAGCGCTCTCTGGACGGGGGACGTCTCGCTGGAAGGCGAGACGCGGCTCAACAGGGACGGCACGCTGACGCTGGCCGGGAAGGTGACGGGGCCCGGTCATTTCATGAGCGAGTATGGGGCCAATACGCTGGTGCTTCAGAACGGCGCGAATGACTTTTCCGGCGGCGTTCGCCTCAAGGCCGGCCGCACACTTGACTTGGCGTGTGACGGAGCCCTCCCGCGCGACGGAGTCCCCCTTTCAATGATGGGCGAGGGGGACACCCTCCATCTTCGGGGCTGGCGTCCTTTTCCCTTCCGGATCTCTCGATCGATTCCGCCGGCACGACAAGGGTTTGGGGCGGCAGGGGATCCTGGAAGTCGACGTTGACCAAGGACGGCGTCGGCACGAACCTTTATGCGAGCGCGGTCGGTGCGGCGACGCTGGACCTGAAGGCGGGTGCGCTGCAGTTCAATGGCCCGGCGGGGCTGTTCGCGGCCGAGAAGCTCGCGGAGTCCGCCTATGGCGCCGCGGAGCTTCCGACGCCGCAAGCCCTCGCGGATCGTCCGTCCGTCGCCTACGCCGCCGTCAGCGGCGCTCAACAATCCGACCTGGGCTGCCAACTTTGGCTTTGCCTATGACCGCCAGGGGCGCGACAGCACGGATGCGGCCTGCTATTCGGCGATGGTCGACACGGATGGCACACTCTTCACCCTCGCGATCAACACGACCGAGACGACGCCGTTCTACCCTGCGTTTGACACGATGAAATTCGGCGCGGACACGAAGATCATCCTCTCGGCGGGAGCCGAGTTTACGGTCAACGATTTGGAGGGGTTCCCGACGTTCGAGCATGGCGACGTCAAGGTGACGGGCACGTGGACGGTTGACGCGAATGCGATGACGGAGGCTGCACAGGCCGTGTTTGGCGGAAAGGTCACGTTCGCGCCGGGTGCGAAACTGGTCATCGCCCATGCGAACGACAGGGCCGCTTTCCGTCCGAACGGGGCGTTTCTGTCCATCGCGTCAGAAGACGGAATTGACGGCCTTCCCGTCGTTGAGGCGGCCGGAAAGGCCAAATGGCTTTTCGTGAAGTCCGCCGACGGAAAGTCCTGCACGCTGGAGCGTCGCCCGACGGGTCTTCTGCTGATTCTCAAGTAAAAGGCGCTTGGCTTCATGTCGGTCTGGGTCAAGTTCGCCGCCGAGCGGCCCTGAAAGGGCGGTCGGTGGCAACGGGGAGTCGGCGGCGGGATGACGTGCCAAGGCAACCTTTGGTATAATATCCGGCTTCCAAGACCATGACAGATTTCTCGAAACTCCTCAACCCCGAGCAGTGCGCGGCGGCGACGGCGGGCAATGGGCCGCTGCTCGTCCTCGCGGCGGCCGGCACCGGCAAGACCCGTACGCTCGTCCACCGCGTCGCGTACCTGATCGAACAGGGCGTTCCGCCCGACCGCATCCTCCTCCTGACCTTCACGAACCGCGCCGCGCGCGAGATGCGCGAACGGGCGGAGAAGCTCGTCGGCGACGCCGTCGCGTCCATCTGGTCGGGCACGTTCCACTCGATCTGCGCGCGCCTCCTGCGCCGCTACGGGTCGGGCCTCGGTTATGCGCCGGGCTTCCAGATCCTCGACGAGGACGACCAGAAGAAGCTGATCGGCGACCTCATCAAGACGACGGTGCCGGACCCGAAGGACTTCGTGAAGAGGGATCTCGTCGCGAAGATGATCTCCGAGGCCGCGAACGAGGGCCGTTCGGTCGCGGACATCGCCCGGAGGTGGCAGACGAAGACGGCGGGAGTCGATCCGGAGAAGATCGCCGCGATTGCGGAGAAGTACGCGGCGCGCAAGCGCGAGCTCGGCGCGATGGACTTCGACGACCTCCTCGTGAACGGGCTGAAGCTTCTCACGAGCGAGAAGACGGCGCGCATCCGCGAGATGCTTCAGGAGCACTTCCTCTACGTGCTCGTCGACGAGTACCAGGACACGAACGGCCTGCAGGCCGAGTTCACGGACATCCTCGCGGCGAAGCACCGCAACATCCTCGCCGTCGGCGACGACTTCCAGTGCATCTACACGTGGCGCGGCGCGCAGATCGAGAACATCATGGAGTTCCCGCGCCGCTGGGAGGGCTGCCGCACGATCAAGCTGGAGCGCAACTACCGCTCGGTGCCGGAGGTCCTCGACGTCGCGAACGTCGTGATGAAGGACTCGCCGAACCAGTTCGAGAAGACCCTGCGCCCGAACCGCGCCGGACGCGGCGAGAAGCCGGTCATCTACCGGGTCTACGACGCGAAGACGATGGCGAACGAGATCTACAAGCTCGTCATGCAGGCGCGCGACCTCGGCTACCGCTTCAGCGACATGGCCGTCCTCTACCGCAGCCACTTCCAGTCCATTGACGTGCAGCTGGCGCTCGCGCGGCTGAAGGTGCCGTTCCGCATCACGTCGGGCGTCGGCGTCTTTGAGCAGATCCACGTCAAGGACGTCCTCGCCTATCTGCGGCTCGTCGTCAATCCGGCGGACGAGCTCTCGTTCCTGCGATTCGTCGAGCTGCTGCCGGGCGTCGGCGAGAAGAGCGCGAAGACGTACTGGGAGAAACTCGGCCGCAGCTTTGACGGACGCTCGAAGGAGTGCCGCGACGCGCTCCACAAGCTTTTGGGCGCGAAGGCGAAGCCCGTGTGGCCGCCGCTCGCGAAGTGCCTCGAATGTGCCTATGACCATCTTGCGGCGGACGAGGTCGGCGAGCTGATCGAGGACTTCTGCGACCTCTTCTACGAGGACTACCTGCGCAAGGCGTGGGACGACGCGGAGGCCGAAGACCGCCTCGCCGACCTCAAGGAGCTTGCCGCGCAGATCGCCGGCAACGAGGGCGGGCTGGAGGCGTTCCTCTCGGACGTTGCGCTCATGACGAATCTCGACGTGAAGAAGAACGACCCGTCGCTCGACCGCCTGACGCTCTCGACGATCCACCAGGCGAAGGGCATGGAGTGGCCCGTCGTCTTCGTGCCGTGGCTCTCCGAGGGCCTGTTCCCGTCCGGCAAGGCGACCGAGGAAGGGCGCATGGACGAGGAGCGGCGGCTCTTCTACGTCGTCGTCACGCGCGCGAAGGATCTGCTCTACCTCTTCTCGCCGCAGATGCGCAAGACGCCGGACGGCGGGATGTTCCCGGTGGAGGCGTCCGTCTTTGTGAAGGAGATTCCGCCGCAGCTCGTGACGGTCAAGCGCGTCGCGGGCTTCCCGCCCGCCTATGGCGGCGGCTATGGCGGCGGAAGCGGCGCGTCGCGCGGCGGTTACGGCGGCTCTGGCAACCGTGGCGGCTACGGGGGCTTTGGCGGCGGCCGAGGTGGGTACGGCAGCGGCGGCTACGGCGGGCGCGGTTTTGGTTCGGGCGGCGGGCGTTCGTCGGGCTCGGCGACGATTACGCGCACGACGTGGCGGCACTGAGAAACGGAGGCCTGTTGACGATGCATCGTCTGCTTGTCGAAACGGAACAGCTGGAGGCCGAGACGCCCGTCCTGTCGCAGGAGGCGCGAAACCATCTCAAGGTCTTGCGTCCGAAGGAGGGCGAGGCGATCGAGCTCTTCGACGGACAGGGCCGCTGGCGGACTTTCGCCTGTCGGCGAACGGGCGGCACGTCGGTGGGTCTGGCGCCCGTCTCGGACGTCCAGACGCTCGCGCGCCCGACGGCAGCGCTCACGCTGTTCGCCTGCGTGACGAAGGGCTCGCGGTGGGACTGGACGATTGAGAAGGCGACGGAACTGGGCGTGACGCGGCTCGTACCCGTCATCAGCGAACGGACGATTGTGCGCCTCGCGCCGAACGACTGCGCGGCGAAACGTGCGCGCTGGCAGCGCATTGCCGAAGACGCGGCGCGGCAGTCGGACGCGAAGTGGCTGCCTGAGATCCTTTCGCCCGTTTCGTTCGCCGATGTGCTGCCGCTCGTCCGCGCGACGACCTGCTTCGTGGGCGCGCTGACCGATCCGCCGCCGCCGCCGATGGGAGCGGCGCTCGCGGCGGCCCCGGCGGCGTCCGCCGCTGCCGGCTGGGCGGTTTTTGTCGGGCCAGAAGGTGACTTCACGCCGTCGGAACTGGTTGCGCTCCTAGAGGTTGCGACGCCTGTCGGCTTCGGCCCGACGATTCTCCGCGCCGAGACGGCGGCGATCTACGGCGTGTCCGTGCTGAAGGCCTTTCTCGATGATGTACGGCCTCGTTGAGATCTTTGAGTCGCTTCAGGGCGAGGGACGCAACATGGGGCGCCCCTGCGTGTTCGTTCGCTTTGCGGGCTGCAACCTCGCCTGCCCGTGGTGCGATACGGACACGGCGAAGCGCTTTTCGCTCACGCGGGACGACCTGCTCGCCGAGGTGCGGACGTTTCGGGCGAAGAGCGTCATCCTGACGGGCGGCGAGCCGACGGTTCAGGCGGGCATGCCCGAACTCGTCGCGACCTTGAAGGGCGCGGGCTATTGGATTGGCGTCGAGACGAACGGTCTTGTCGCGCCGGATTGGCTCGCGTCCGTCGACTACGTCGCCTGTTCGCCCAAGGCGGAATTCGCCGACCGCTACGACGTCCAGACGAGCCTCCGCCGTTGCGACGAGGTGCGGATCGTGGCCTCGTCGGAAGATGACGTCGTCCGCTTCGCCCAGGACATTCGCGGGCGGATCGCCGCGACGGACTACTACATCTCGCCGTGCGAACGTGACGGGCAGATCGACTTCGCGACGGCGAAGGCCGTGCTGGCACGGCTGGACGGCTGGTCGCTGTCCGTCCAGCTGCACAAGATCCTCGGCTTTCGGTGAGGGCGTTGCCCGTCGGCGCGAATCCATATTGAGATGTTATGGGACGCTAACTCCCATAATTGACAGTTCTACGTCACGTGTGCTATACTACGGGGCGTTGAACTTAACCACCAACAGAAGGAATCGACGATGATGACATCGCGCTACACGGTTGACGGGAAACGGGTGTCGCTGCTCGGCTACGGGGCGATGCGGCTGCCGACGACGGACGGCGGCCATGCGAACAACTATGTCAAGGAGGGCTACACCGCCTCGGCCATCGACCAGGCGCTCCTGAACCGCCAGGTGAAGACGCTCTTGGACGCGGGCGTCACCTACTTCGACACGTCGCCCGCCTACTGCCGCGGCGAGTCGGAAGCCGCGCTCGGCACGGCCCTGAAGGCGAGCGGCTACGCCCGCAAGGACTACATCATCGCGACGAAGCTCTCGAACTTCGCGCCGCAGCAGTATCCGCTGGCGGAATGCAAGAAGATGTTCGAGCGCTCTCTCAAGTTCCTCCAGACGGACTACATCGACAACTACCTCCTCCATTCCGTCGGCAACGGCAACGGCTTCGAGACGTTCTCGAAGCGCTACGTCGAGAACGGCGCGGCGGACTGGTGCGCGGAGCTCCGGGCGCAGGGGCGCATCAAGAATCTCGGCTTCTCCTACCACGGCGCGAAAGCGGCGCTTGACTGGTGCCTCGAACGCCACGACAAGTACAAGTGGGACTTCGTGCAGATCCAGATGAACTACGTCGACTGGCGGCACGCGAAGGAGGTGAACGCGCGGAACCTTGACGCGCAGTACCTCTACGAGACGCTCGCGAAGATGGACATTCCCGTCGTCATCATGGAGCCGCTGCTCGGCGGACGCCTTGCGCGCTACAATTACGCGCTTGCGCAGACGCTGACGCCGCTCGACCCGGAGGCGACGCTCGCGAAGTGGGCCCTGCGCTTCTGCGGCACGTTCCCGAAGGTGATGACCGTCCTGTCGGGCATGACGCGGATGGAGCACATCGAGGAGAACATCGCGACGTTCTCGCCGCTCAAGCCGTGCAGCGACGCCGAGCTGGCCGCGCTGGAGCGCGCGGCCCAGGCGTACCTCAAGCTGGACACGATTCCGTGCAACAGCTGCAACTACTGCATGCCGTGTCCCTACGGGCTCGACATCGTTGCGCTCCTGCAGTTCCGCAACGCCATCCTCTCCGTGCCGACGCCGCCGTCCGCGAAGGAGGTGCTGCGGGCCTACGCGAAGGCCGTGCCGGAGGAGCTGCGCCGCGCCGACCACTGCACGGGGTGCGGGCGCTGTTCGCCGCACTGTCCGCAGTCGATCAACATCCCGCGCGAGATCGCGGCCATCGACGAGTGGATCGACGCGCTCAAGAACCAGGAGGTCGCGAAATGAAAATGAAGAAGAATCTTCTGCGGCTGTTGGCGATGGGGTCGCTTGCCGCTGTCTGCGGCGCGTTCTACGGACTCCCCACGGCAAAGACGCTGCGCATTCAGCCGACGCCGACGCTCGTCTTCCTCGTCGTTCTGCTGTTGACGCCGCTTGTCGGGCGCTTCTTCTGCGCCTGGCTGTGTCCGCTCGGCGTGCTGCAAAGCGTCGCGAACGCCGTCACGCATCCGAAGACGCACGTCCGCCGCGTCTGCACGCGCCTCCCCGAGACGAAGGCCCAGCGCGTCGTCCGCTGGAGCGTCTTCGCGCTCGCGGCGGCGCTGATCGCGCTCGGCTTCGGCACGCTCGGCTGGGCGGTGACGCCGTATGCGATCCTCGGCAAGGCCCTGATCGGCTTCATGCCGGGCGTCGTGCTCGCGGTGGCCGTCCTCGCCCTTGCGGCAGTCGGGTCGGGGCGCCTCTGGTGCAACTGGGTCTGTCCGATGGGGACGCTCTTCAACCTGCTCGCGCAGAAGGCGCGCCATCCGCACAAGATTGACCTGAAGGATGGGTGCGGCAACTGCCGCAAGTGCTTCGCCGTGCCGAAGAAGCCGTCCGCGCAGCCGAAACCGACGGCATCTGCCGCCGCACCCGCCGAGGGCGTGACGCGGCGCGCCGTCGTGGCGGGCATGGGCGCGCTGGCGGCGGCCGATCTCGTCGGCGAGGAGAAGACGGTGGACGGCGGCTACGCGCCGATTTCGCTGCCCGGCGTGCCGGCGCGTCCGGCGGAGGTCCTGCCGCCCGGTGCGGTGGATCGCGCGCTTTTCAACCGGATCTGCGTCGGCTGCGACGCCTGCATCGCGGCGTGTCCCGAGCAGTGCCTCGTGCCGTCGACGGCCCTCAAGACGTTCGGACAGCCGAAGATGGACTTCCGTCGCAGCCACTGCCGCGTGGCGTGTCCGCAGAAGTGCGCGGCGGCGTGTCCGGCGGGCGCGCTGAAGGTGCTGGATCACGTGGCGCGGCGTGACATCCACATGGGCCACGCGATCTGGCAGAAGGGTCGCTGCCTGCGCGCGACGGAGGGCGTGCCGTGCACGGCGTGCTCGCGCAAGTGCCCGGTCAAGGCGATTACGCTCGTCGACAACGTGCCGGTCGTGGATCGCGAGGTCTGCATCGGTTGCGGCGCGTGCGAGCACGTCTGCCCGGCGCGTCCGCTTCCGGCGATCTTCGTCAAGGGCTTCGAGCGTCAGCGCGTGGTGCGTCCGTTCGACGCCGAGGAACTGATGGCGGAGATGAAGGGGCTCGTCCTGCGCGGTGCGGCGGCGGCCGTCACGGCGACGGGCGGCGTGATCGGCGCGCGCGCAAGCGGACGCGGCGTGCGGCCGCTCCTGACGCTCTTGGACGATGGCAAGCTGCGCGGCGCGGTCGTTGTGGACAAGGTGATCGGACGTGCGGCGGCGGCGATCTGCATTGTCGGCGGGGCGGGCCGCGTCCACGGGCTCCTCATGAGCGAAGAGGCGAAGGAACTTCTTGCGGCGCACGGCGTGCGCGCGACGGCCGACCGCCTCGTGCCGAAGATCCTGAACCGCGACCTGAATGCGTCGTGTCCGCTGGAGGCGCGCGTTTCCGCCGAGACGGATCCGCAGAAGATGGTCGCGGCGCTGCGGGCGTTCGCGGGCTTGAACTGAGCGTGGACGCGGGCCCGTTTGATGAAGCGCGGCGAACGTGCTATAATACGCGCCTGATTTTCGAACAGAAGGAGAATCCAACATGAAACTCGAAGACCTCAAGGGCAAGACCGTTGGCGTGTGCGTCAGCGGCGGACTCGACTCGAAGACCATCTGCTGCGTGCTGAAGGACGCGGGCGTGAACGTCAAGGCGTTCTCGGCCAACGTCGGCCAGCCGGACGAGAAGGACATCAACGACATCAAGAAGAAGATGGCCCCGACCGGCGTCGAGACGACGATCGTCGACGTCACGAAGGAAATGGCCGACATCTGCTTCGAGACCGTGAAGTGCCAGGCGATGTACGACGGCGGCTACTGGAACTCGACGGGCATCGCCCGCGCCGTCACGGTGCAGAAGCTCCTCCCGGCGATGAAGAAGGCCGGCTGCACGGTGCTCGTCCACGGTGCGACGGGGCGCGGCAACGACCAGATGCGCTTCGAGCGCTACACGAACGTGATGGATCCGAAGTTCGGCGTCTACGCCCCGTGGCGCGACGCGGACCTGCTGAAGAAGTTCCCCGGCCGCACGCAGATGGTCGCGTTCCTCGCCGAACGCGGCATCACGGCGTTCGTCGGCACGAAGAAGAAGTACTCGACCGACGCGAACCTCGCGGGCCTCTCGCACGAGGCGGAGGACCTGGAGTCGATGGAGACGTCGATGCGCATCGTGAAGCCCACGATGGGCGTGTGGCCCGACAAGGCCCCGAACAAGGTCGAGAAGGTCACGCTGAAGTTCGAGAAGGGCCGCTGCGTCGCGGTGAACGGCCAGAAGATGACGCCGTACGAGGTCATGCTGGAGATGAACAAGGTCGGCGGCCGCAACGGCATCGGCATGAAGCACGCGCTGGAGAACCGCATCATCGGCACGAAGAGCCGTGGCGTCTACGAGGCGCCGGGCATGGAGGTGCTGAGCTGGGGCCTCAAGTACATCTACGAGGGCATCATGGACCGTCGCTCGACGCTCCTCTTCCAGCAGCTCTCGAAGCTCGTCAGCGACCAGATCTACGACGGCCGCTGGTTCGATCCGGCGACCCAGGCGGCGCGCGCGGCGATTCAGGTCTGGGCCGACAAGGCGACGGCCGAAGTCACGCTCGGCCTCTACAAGGGCAACATCTTCTTCGAGAGCCTCAAGGGCCTCAAGGCGACGATTTACAACGAGGCCGACAGCTCGATGGAGGCGTCGAACGGCCTGAATCCGCACAGCTCGCAGGGCTTTGCCGAGATCCAGTCCGTCGAGGCGAAGATGCTCGCGAAGGCCGGGCAGATTAAGGCGTAAGGCGGTTTCGCACGCGGCTTTTCTCACACGGAGCCACGGTGACACGGAGGAAATCGGACGATGAGCGAAGAGAAGAAAGAGGAAACGGCCGAGGCGGCGAAAGCCGCTGAGGCCCAGAAGGCTGAAACGACAGCGGAGACTTCGGGCGAAACAGCCGAGACGGCGAAGCCCTCTGAAAAGAAAACTGAAGACGGCGAACCGTCCTGCGCGTCTTCTGCGTCCGCGTCCGCCTCGCCCGCCGAACCCGAAACCGAGCCGAAAGCCGAGCCGTCTGCTGCCGAGCCGCCCAAGGCCGAAACGCCGAAGGAGCCCGACTGGAAGACGCTCTACGCTCTGACGCTCGCCGACTTCGACAACTACAAGAAGCGCGCGGCGCGTGATCGTGAGGACACGTACCGCTACGCCGAGGCCGACATCCTGAAGGACGTCCTGCCGGCGGTCGACAACCTCCAGCTCGCGCTCGCGAACGCGAAGGACAAGGCCGACGACCCCTTCGTGAAGGGCGTGCAGATGGTGCACGACACGCTCCTGAAGTCGTTGAAGGATCATGGCGCGGAGCCGTTCGATTCCGTTGGGCTCGATCTCGACACGGAACGGATGGAGGCGATCGCCCATCTGCCGCACGCGGAGATTCCCGAGGGCAAGGTCTCGATCGAGTCGAAGAAGGGCTGGATGCTGAAGGACAAGGTGCTGCGCGCCGCGCAGGTCGTCGTGTCGTCGGGGAAAGCTTCCTAAAACATGGCAGAGAAACGTGATTACTACGAGGTCTTGGGCGTGTCCAAGACGGCGACGGCGGACGAGATCAAGTCCGCCTACCGCAAGCTCGCGATGAAGTACCACCCGGATCGCAATCCGGGCGACAAGGCGGCCGAGGAGAAGTTCAAGGAGGCGGCCGAGGCGTACGACGTGCTGCATGACGCCGAGAAGCGCCAGCGCTACGACCAGTTCGGGCATCAGGCGTTCGCGAACGGCGCGGGCGGGGCCGGCGGGTTCGGCGCGGGCGGCATGAACATGGACGACATCTTCTCCATGTTCGGCGACATCTTCGGCGGTCGCGGCGGCGCGCGGAGCGCGCGCGGCGGTTTCGGCGGCTTCGAGGATCTCTTCGGCGGCGGCGGGGGCGGGCGCGCCTACCGTGCCGACCCGAACGGGCCGCAGGACGGCGACGACATGACCTTCCGCCTCGACATCGACTTCGACGAGGCGCTGTTCGGCAGCGAGCGGACGCTTGACCTTGACCTTCCGGCACAGTGTCCCGACTGCCGCGGCACGGGCGCGGCCGACGGCGCGCGGCGCGTGACGTGCAAGACGTGCGGCGGCCACGGCGTCGTCATGGGCGGCGGCGGCTTCCTGCGCATCCAGCAGACGTGTCCGACGTGCGGCGGCGAGGGAACGGTCATCGAGAAGCCGTGCCGTCGGTGCCGGGGTTCGGGGCGCGTCACGCAGCCTCAGCACATCGCGCTGAAGATTCCGGCGGGCGTCGACAGCGGCTCGCGGCTGCGGCTTGCGGGCAAGGGGGCGGGCGGCCTGCGCGGCGGGCGTCCCGGCGATCTCTACGTCCTCATCGGCGTGCGCGACAGCGACATCTTCGAGCGCGAGGGCCAGCATCTTTTCGTGGACGTGCCCGTCTCGCCCGTGACGGCGGCGCTGGGCGGCACGATTGCCGTGCCGACGCCGGAGGGCGAGGCACAGCTCAAGATTCCGGCGGGGACGCCGAACGGCAAGGTCTTTCGCCTGCGCGGCAAGGGCGTGCCGTCGCTGCGCGGCGGTGCTGCTGGCGATCTCGACGCGCGTGTCGTCTTCGAGGTGCCCGCGAACCTCGACCGCCGGCAGAAGGCCGCGCTGGAGGAGTTCCAGAAGCTCGCCTCCACCGCGAACTACCCCGAGGCGCAGTCCTTCGCGAACAAGACGCGCATCTTCTTCTCGCACCGCGACAAGCTGCGGAAGTAAGGCATGAGCCGTCGGCTGAAGTTCTGGCTTGGCCTGTCGGCTTTTGCGGTCGTCTACCTCGCCCTGCGCGTGTTCTGGCTGTCTGGCGATCCGGGCATTCCCGCCATTTGGGAATACGGCTACAACGCGACGGACGAGGGCTACTACCTCTGCGGCGGAAAGGAAAAGCTGTTGTGGGGGTGCTTCGTCGACCTGCCTCGAACCGAGGCGTTCACCTACGGCTTCTCGGCGGGTACGCATGGACTCAGCTATCTGGCGCACCTGCTCTTCGGCCTGTCGACCTGGACGTGGCGCATTCCGTTCTTCGCGCTCACTGGCCTGGCTTGGCTGACGACCTACGTCTACTTGGCGAAGAAGTCCGGCGCGCTTCGTGCCTTTCTGCTGTGCCTCGCGTTTTCGTCCGTGCCGATGGTCATCGCGTACGAGCGGACGGCGAGCAACGACGTCCTAATTGGCGCGCTGACGGTCATGGCCTACGTCCTGGCGACGGGAGCGACGCGGTGGCGGCTCTTCGCGTCCGCCGTTCTCGTGTCCCTTGTCGTCTTGGTCAAGCCGTCCGTCTGGATCGTCTTGCCCATCGTGGCGGCTGGCGTTCTGCAGACGCGGAAGTTCTGTCGTCCGTGGATGGACGTGGCGTGTTTCGCGGCAGTGGCCGTTCTGGGCATCGTCCTCTGCCGCGTGGCCGTCGCCTTGGCCGTCTGGCCGGATGCGCAGCGCGCGGGCGTGACGATCTGGGAGGTCGTCCGCCGGACGACCACGCACTATCCGCTTCCGAGCCTGTGGGACTTCGCTTCGCATTTCCGGGGACTGTCCGCCTTTCCGCGCGTTCCGTCCTATGCCCTCCTTGGCGTGACGACGGCGTTTGCTGTCATCTTGCCGGCGATCCTCTTCTTGCGGCGTGTCGCGGGCGGTCGGCTGAACGGCAACACGCTCCTGTTCGCGGCCGTTCCGGCCTACGTTGCGGCCATCAACGTGATGAACACGCAGTATACGCATTACTTTCTGCCGGCGCTGATGCTGTTGCCGATTGTCACGGATGCGGCCGTTGACGAATTGACGGCGGACGGCGCGGACGTGACGGCTCCCGTGTGGCGCAAGATGTTGCCCGCGCTTGGCCTCTCCGTCGCGGCGTGTGCCGTTGGGCTGCTTTTCCTCGCGTCGTGGCAGGTCTCGCCGCAAGACGCGCAGCCCTACTATTCGCGCATCTACAACTTCCCGGCCCAGAATGTCTGGGGGCTGACGTGGCCCGTCCTGATGGTGTTCGTCGCGGCCGTCGTCGCCGCGCTGCTTCTCCTGTGCGGCCCGCGCGGCCTCGCGCGGAACCTGCCGGTCTGGACGGTGTCGGCGTTTGTGGCCGCATCGGTCGTCTTCGCCGCGTTGCCCGCCGTTCACCTGGCGCCGGCCCTGCGTCAGGACGCGGGGCTCGCTTTCGCGCCCCTGGCCGTTGTCTTGATCGTGTCCGTCGTTCTGCTGATCGCGGCGTTCGGCTTGCGGACGGAGGTTCCGTGGCGTTCGGCCGTGGCCCCGTTTGCCTTCCTTTCGGTTGTCGTCTGCTATCTGGCGACGCCGAACTGGCGCCAGTCAGCCGTCGAACTGGTCAAGGCACCCACGCATTTCCACGCACAGGCGGCGCAGGAGCTGAAGGCTGTCCTGCCGGCGGACGCCATCGTGATCGGCGAGCGTTCCAACCAGATGCTGATGTCGCTCCCCATTCGGACGGCGACGACGTTTGCCGCCAACAGCGACCCGATTCCCGTGATTCGGTCGATTCTCAAGGCGAACCCGAACGCCAAGCTCTACGCCCTGGCCGATTCCCAGCACGCCTACAATCTCCAGCACTATCGCGAACACGCAAACGAATATGCCCTGCGGCTCATCAAGACGCTGAAGATGCCCTCGTTCGGGACGGGAGCGTTGGCGGACGTCTATCTCTGCAAGATCGAGATCCTTCCGTCTGGCGCAAACTGAAGGGGGCGAACTGAAGGGGCGTCGGCAGGGAGATGCGGGTTTTGCTATAATACAGACTTTCGGCACCTGTGGTGGAATGGCAGACACGGTGGATTTAGGTTCCACTGCGCAAGCGTGGGGGTTCGAGTCCCTCCAGGTGCACCCTCGTTTCGAGGCGATTGACTGGAAAGGCAGACCATGAACGACAACGACGAAAACGACGCGCAGAAAGATTTTGAAAAGCCCAAGAGGCCCAAGCGGGCCAAACGGACTCCAAAGTCCGAGCGGCCCGAGCGGCCTGAGAAGCCGGAGAAGACGCCGGAAGACCTCGCGGCGATTGCGTATCTTGACCGGCTGCGGCGCGGCGAGGGCGAGATCATGCCGCTCGACCTGCCGCTGGCGTGCATCGTGCGCGTGGTCGCCTACGAGGAGATTCCGAAGGCGAACGAGCGGTATGCGCTGGTGATGGTGCAGGGGCCGGACTGCCGCCGGTGGAAGATGAGCATTCCGCGCTACTATCTGGAGGAGGACATGGACGCGCTCTTCGTCTCGAAGGACGCCACGATGCCTGACGAGGCGCGCTACCACAACCGCGAGGCCGCGCGCGTGAAGGTGCGCGCCTACAAGTTCGGCTTCGGCGTGAAGGTGCGCATCCTGCTCCCGATCGTCAACCGCAGCATCTACCATTTCAACTGCGGGCTCCTCTATCCGCTGGACGACTTTCCGGAGCTGGCGGGCTTGGAGGCCGGCACGCCCTGCGCCGCGAAGCTCGGCATCGACAGCGTGAACGACCTGCGCGCGCGTCTCGCCGCGCCGAAGCCGAAACAGCCCCAGCAGACCTTGACGTTTGGGCCGAAGACGAAAAAGGGCGGGGCGGTCAGCAGCTTCCTCGCCAAGGTGCGCCGTCGGCGCAGCGATTTCATGAAATAGGGACACGGGTGGGCACCGTAGTGTGCCACGCGCTAAAAGTGTGACATTCTGTCGCGACAGAATGTCACACTTTCTGTTTTTCAAGGGGTCTGTCCCCACGATTTGGCCGCAATTCCGGGGGTCTGTCCCCATGTTTCGAGGATATGTCCCCAAGGGCTGGGGTCTGTCCCCATGTTTGGCATGGAGTTTGCAAGAAACGAGGCGTCGCCCGTGGTGGGCGAAAGAAAGTTGAGAAAAGACTATGGCAAAAGTACTTGGTATTGACCTTGGCACGACGAACAGCTGCATGGCCGTGATGGAAGGCGGCGAGGCGACGGTCATCCCGAACAAGGAGGGCGCGCGGACGACGCCGTCGATCGTGGCGTTCACGAAGACGGGCGAGATCCTGGTCGGCCAGGCGGCGAAGCGCCAGGCGGTCACGAACCCGAAGTCGACGATCTACTCCATCAAGCGCTTCATCGGCCGTCGCTTCAGCGAGATGACGGACGAGATCAAGATGGTGCCTTACGAGGTCGTCGCGGCGCCGAACGGCGATGCGGCCGTGAAGGTGAACGACAAGATCTACACGGCGCAGGAGATTTCCGCGATGGTCCTCCGCAAGCTGAAGGAAGACGCGGAGGCGTTTCTCGGCGAGAAGATCACGGAGGCCGTCATCACGGTTCCGGCGTACTTCAACGACCAGCAGCGTCAGGCGACGAAGGACGCGGGCAAGATCGCGGGCCTTGACGTCAAGCGCATCGTGAACGAGCCGACGGCGGCCTCGCTCGCCTATGGCCTCGACAAGAAGAAAAACGAGAAGATCGCGGTCTACGACTTCGGCGGCGGCACGTTCGACATCTCGATCCTCGACATCGGCGACGGCGTCTTCGAGGTGAAGGCCACGAACGGCGACACGCACCTCGGCGGCGACGACCTCGACCAGGCGATCATGAAGTGGATGATCGAGGACTTCAAGGCCCAGCAGGGCATCGACCTCGGCAACGACATGATGGCCCTCCAGCGCCTGAAGGAAGAGGCCGAGAAGGCGAAATGCGCCCTGTCGAGCGCGACGACCTACGACATCAACCTGCCGTTCATCACGGCGGACGCGACGGGGCCGAAGCACCTGACGGCGACGCTGACGCGCTCGAAACTCGAGACGCTGACGATGGATCTCGTAAACCGCACCGCCGAGCCGTGCCGCAAGTGCATGGCGGACGCGGAGCTCTCGACGGTCGACGAGGTCGTCCTCGTCGGTGGCCAGACGCGCATGCCGCTCATTCAGGAGAAGGCGAAGAGCCTCTTCAACAAGGAGCCGCACAAGGGCGTCAACCCGGACGAGGTCGTCGCGATGGGCGCGGCCATTCAGGGCGGCATCCTGAAGGGCGAAGTGAAGGACGTGCTCCTGCTCGACGTGACCCCGCTGACGCTCGGCATCGAGACGCTCGGCGGCGTGTTGACCCCGCTCATCGAGCGCAACACGACGATCCCGACGAAGAAGTCGCAGGTCTTCTCGACGGCGGCGGACAACCAGCCGGCCGTGACGATTGCGATCTTCCAGGGTGACCGCAAGATGGCGCGCGACAACAAGGCGCTCGGCAACTTCAACCTGGACGGCATTCCGCCGGCGCCGCGTGGCGTCCCGCAGATCGAGGTCACGTTCGACATCGACGCGAACGGCATCCTCAACGTCTCGGCGAAGGATCTCGGCACCCAGAAGGAGCAGAAGATCACGATTACGGCGGCGGGCGGTCTCTCGAAGGAGGAGATCGAGAAGATGCGCAAGGACGCCGAGGCCCACGCGGCCGAGGACGAGAAGCGCCACGCCGAGGTCGAGGACCGCAACAAGGCCGACGGGCTCGCCTTCCAGGTCGAGAAGACGCTGAAGGACGCGGGCGACAAGATCGCCGCCGACAAGAAGGCGCCGGTCGAGGCCGCGCTCAAGGAGCTCAAGGACCTGCTCGCGAAGCAGCCGCCGGCCCCGATCGCCGACATCAAGGCGAAGCAGGAGGCGCTCATGAAGGCGATGGAGCCCGTCGCGCAGGAGATGTATGCCAGCGCGCAGGCCGCGCAGGGCGCGGCCGGCGCGAATCCGGGCGCGGGCACGCCGCCGCCGAACAGCGAGCCGCCGAAGGACGACGGCAAGAAGAACGGCGATGACGTCGTCGACGCCGACTTCACGATGAAGTAAGTCTCACGGCTAGCCGTTCGAGTCTCCCTAGAGGTTCTAGGGAGACTAGGGCGACTAGAGCATCTAGAAACATCAAACGACCCAAAAAAAAGGAAAAAACAAAACATGAACATCAGACCCCTGGGTGATCGCGTTCTCGTCGAACCGATCGAAGAGAAGGAACAGACCGTCGGCGGCATCATCATCCCCGACTCGGCGAAGGAAAAGCCCATGCAGGGCAAGGTCATCGCCGTCGGCAAGAAGCTCGACAAGGACGGAAAGGAGATCGCGTTCGACGTGAAGAAGGGCGACACGGTCCTGCTGCCGAAGTACGGCGGCACGGAAGTGAAGATCAACGACAAGAAGCTTCAGCTCGTGAGGGAAGAAGACCTCTTGGGCGTGATTGAGAAGTAAACAACCGGTTCGTGTCTCTAGAAGTCCTAGAATCACTAGAACTTCTGGAACGGCTAGAACAACTAGAAAGGCAATCTAAAATGGCTAAGCAGATCAAGTTCGACGCGGATGCGCGTCAGAAAATCCTCGCCGGCGTCGAGAAGCTCTCGAACGCCGTCACCTCGACCCTCGGCCCGTCCGGCCGCAACGTCATCCTCGACAAGAAGTTCGGTTCGCCGCAGATCACGAAGGACGGCGTGACCGTCGCGAAGGAGATCGAGCTGCCCGACCCGTTCGAGAACATGGGCGCGCAGATGGTCAAGGAAGTCGCCTCGAAGACGAATGACGTCGCGGGCGACGGCACGACGACGGCGACGCTCCTCGCCGAGGCGATCTACCGCGAGGGCCTCAAGAACCTCACGGCCGGCGCGAACGGCATGGCGCTGAAGCGCGGCATCGACAAGGCGACGGCGGCAGTCGTTGACGGCATCGCGAAGCTCTCCAAGAAGGTGAAGTCGGCGGACGAGATTGCGCAGGTCGCGACGCTCTCGGCGAACGGCGACGAGGAGATCGGCAAGATGATCTCCGAGGCGATGGAGAAGGTCGGCAAGGAAGGCACGATCACGGTCGAGGAGGCGAAGACCCTCGAAAGCTCGCTCGACGTCGTCGAGGGCATGCAGTTCGACAAGGGCTACCTCTCGCCGTACTTCGTGACGAATCCGGACGCGATGGAGTGCGAACTCGAGAACCCGTTCATCCTGCTCTTCGAGAAGAAGATCTCGAACCTCCAGGACATGCTCCCGTTGCTCCAGGCGGTCGCGAAGTCGGGCCGTCCGCTCATGATCATCGCCGAGGACGTCGAGGGCGAGGCGCTCGCGACGCTCGTCGTGAACAAGCTGCGCGGCACGTTCCAGGTCTGCGCCGTCAAGGCGCCGGGCTTCGGTGACCGCCGGAAGGCGATCCTGGAGGACATCGCGATCCTCACGGGCGGCAAGCTCATCAGCGAGGACATCGGCATCAAGCTGGAGAACGTCACGATCGACATGCTCGGCCGTGCGAAGAAGGTCGTCGTCGACAAGGACAACACGACCGTCGTCGAGGGCCTCGGCAAGTCGGCCGACATCAAGGCGCGCGTCGAGCAGATCAAGCGCCAGATCGAGGAGACGACCTCCGACTACGACCGCGAGAAGCTCCAGGAGCGCCTTGCGAAGCTCGCGGGCGGCGTGGCGCTCATCAAGGTCGGCGCCGCGACGGAAGCCGCGATGAAGGAGAAGAAGGATCGCGTCGACGACGCCCTCCATGCGACCCGCGCGGCCGTCGAGGAAGGCATCGTTCCGGGCGGCGGCGTCGCCTACCTCCGCTGCCAGAAGGCGATTGACGCCCTCCAGCTCGAAGGCGATGAGAAGGTCGGCGCGGCGATCATCGCCCGCGCGATCGAGGCGCCTCTCCGCAAGCTCGTGGACAACGCCGGCATCGAGGCCGCGCTCGTCATCGCCAACGTCAAGAAGGCGACGGGCACGAACGGCTACAACGTGCGCACCGGCGAGTACGTCGACATGCTCAAGGCGGGCGTCGTCGATCCGGCGAAGGTCACGCGCTCGGCGCTGCAGAACGCGGCATCCATCGCGGGTCTGCTGCTCACGACCGACTGCATGGTCACGGACATTCCGGAGAAGAAGGAAGCCTGCGGCTGTGGCGGCCACGGCGGCGCGCCGGACATGGGCGGCATGATGTAAGCCGCATCCGTCGATGACGGAACAGAAAAGGGGCGTCCCTTCGGGGACGTCCTTTTTTTCGTTGCCGGGCTTGACGCGCGGACGGAGATTATGAGACAATACCCACATGAAAATCGGATTCTTCGGTGCGGGCAAGATGGCCCAGGGCATTCTCTCGGCGATGGACGATCCGTCGTCCGTCATTCTCTCCTCGGTTGACGACAACCGCAATGTCGAGATCGCCAAGACGTGCGAGCTCATCTTCCTCGCGGTGCGTCCGCAGGACGTGGATGCCGTCGCGGCGGAGGTGAAGCCGTTCCTGACGGCGCGGCAGACGGTCGTCTCGATCGTCGCGGGCAAGACGCTCAAGCGGCTGCGGCAGACGCTGGGCGCGAAGGTGAACCTCATCCGCGTCATGCCGAACCTCGCGCTGCGGGCGGGCGCGGGCATGTGCGCGATCTGTCCGGGGCCGCGTGCGCCGAAGAAGCACCTCGCCGAGGTCGAGCGGATTCTCGGCGGGGCGGGCGCGACGGTCGTCCTGAAGGAGAAGGACTTTGACGCGGTGACGGCGCTCTCCGGGTCGGGCCCCGCCTACTTCGCCTACATGGAGGAGGCGATGGTCGAGGGCGGCGTGGCGCTGGGATTGAAGCCGTCCGTCGCGCGGCTCCTCGCGGAGCAGACGATGTACGGCACGGCGAAGTTCCTGCGCGAGTCGCAGATGCCGCTCAGGGCGTTCATCGACGGCGTCTGCACGAAGGGCGGCACGACGGCGGCGGGCATGAAGTTCCTCGCGACGCCGTCGTTCAAGAAGACCGTCGCGAAGACGCTCGCGGCCGCCGCGCAGCGTTCGCGCGAACTCGCCTAGCCCGCCGAGGCGCCGCGCAGAGTCCGCCGTGCCCTCTCGCCGTGCGCTTAGACCGTGTGGACGGTGAGCTGCGGGAAGGGGATGGCGACGTCGTTGCGCTCGAATGCCGTCTTGATGGCGATTTGCACGTCGTTGTAGACGGCCCAGTAGTTCGCGCCTTCCGTCCATGGGCGGACGTTGAGCGTGACCTGGCTGTCGTCGAGCGCGGCGACAAACACGGCCGGAGCCGGATCGGCGAGGACGCCCGGCACGGTCGGCAGCGTCTCGCGGGCGATGCGGATGGCCTTGGCGACGTCGCACGAGTAGTCGATGCCGATCTTGAGATCGACGCGGCGGCGGCCAAGCGCCGTGAAGTTGACGATCGGGCTGCCCCACGTGCTCTTGTTGGGGATGATGATCTTCTTGTTGTCGCCCGTCGCGAGCACGGTCGCCATCATGTCGACCTTCCGGACGGTGCCCTCGTTCCCGGCGACGATGACGTAGTCCCCGATCTTGAACGGTTCGTTGACGGCGATCATGAGGCCTGAGGCGAGGTTGCCGAGCGACTCCTGGAAGGCGAAGCCGAGGATGAACCCCGTGACGCCGAGGCCGGCGATGATCGGCGCGACGTTGACGCCGAGCTGGCCGAGCACCAGCACGAGCAGCACCGACCAGCAGACCTTGGACGTGGCGTTGCGGACGAAGCTGGCGAGCAGCGTGTCCCTCTGGCGGCCTTTCGAGACGGCCTTTCCGACGGCCGCGACGATCAGCTTCGTGGCGAGCCAGCCGACGAGGAGAAGCGCGAGCGCGCCGACGAAATCGAACGCGAGGGAGACGCCGCGTGTCGCGAGCCAGTCGAGCGCCGTCTGCAGGGCGTCCTGCGGCGCGCCGAAGCGCTGGTCGAATGCGGAGCAGACTTTTTCGCCGAGCGAGACGCCGGCCGTTGCCATTTCGTTTGTCATCTGGGACTCCTTTTCGTTTTGGGTGTCCGCAGATTATAGCACATTTCTTTAGCCGAGTGCGGAAATGCGCTCGGCGATGTTGCCGATGTGGCGGGAGACGTCCCGGACGCCGGCAAGCACCGTCAGGAACGCCGTGTCGCGCGGCAGGCCGTCCGTCGCGGCGCACAGGGCCTCGGAATACCGCTTCGAGATCGCCTTGGCCGCCCGCTTGATCTCGGCTTCGGCGACGGCCGGCTCTTCGGTCAGCGCACCGCCCTTGCGCAGGACGTGCACGGTGTCGTGTGCGAAGGTGCGCAGGTGGCCAATCAGGTCTGTCATCTCCTCGATCAGGTCGTCCGTGAGCCCTTGCCGCTGGATGCGCGCCGTCTTGCGGTAGATCTTCACGGCGATGTCCGAAATGCGCTCGGCGTCGTTGACGCAGTGGACGAATTCCGGCAGGGCCTGCGCCTGGCGCTCGGTCAGCTTGCGCTGCGAGAGGGCGACGAGGTAGTCGCGGATGCGCGCCTGCATCTCGTCGATTTCCTTCTCGGCGTTCTGCACGGACTCCTCGTCCACGTTCGCGCGGCCAAGGCAGTTGTTGAGCGCGACGGAGGAAATCGTCCACGCGCGCCGCGTCATGTCGCCCAGCGCAAGCCGCACGGCGTGGAGCGCGAGGGCGGGCGCGGCGAGCAGGTGCGGCTCCAGCGCCTGGACGCGCGCCGTCTTGTCGTCGCCGATGAGGCGCGAGCAGAGCCGTGCGATAAGCGGAATGAACGGCGTCTGGACGATCACGTTCGCGACGTTGAAGATCGTGTGCGCCATCGCGACGTGGCGACCGGGCGTCTCGCCCGCGAAGCCGTTGCCGTCCGTGCAGAGGTCGACGAGGTGGAAGAAGGCCGGCGCGGCCACCTTGTCGGCGTTCGTGAAGACGAAGCCGAAGCTGATCAGCACGAGAACCGTGCCGAAGACGTTGAAGAGCGCGTGCGCGAGGGCCGTCCGCCGCGCGTTCGCGTTGCCGCCGATCGACGCGAGCGCGGCGGTGATCGTCGTGCCGATGTTGTCGCCGAGGACGATCGGGACGGCCGTCCAGAGCGAAATGACGCCCGTCTCGGCGAGCGCGATGGTGATGCCGATCGTGGCGGACGAGCTCTGCACGAGCATCGTGCAGAGCGTGCCGACGGCGACGGCGCCGAGCACGGCGAGCGGCGGCAGGTAGCCGCTCGCGCCCGGCGTGCAGTCGAAGCGCGAGAAGAACGCGACGAAGCCGGGATCCTTCGCGAGCACCTTCAGTTCCTGCGACATCATCGTCATGCCGAAGAAGAGGAGGCCGAATCCGAGGATCGTGCGCCAAACGCCGCGCGTCACGGTGCGCCTGGCGACCATGAGGCCGATGACGCCGAGCGTGACGGCGGGCAGCGCGAGGTCGTCGAGCTTGAGCGAGACGATCTGCCCCGTCACGGTCGTGCCGATGTTCGCGCCGAAGATGACGCCGATGGCCTGCTGGAGCGTGATGAGGCCGGCGTTTACGAAGCCGACCGTCATGACGCTCGTCGCGGACGAGCTCTGGATGAGCGCCGTCACGGTCGTGCCCGCGAGAATCGCGAAGAAGCGGTTCTTCGTCATGTAGCCGAGCGCGGCCTTCATCTTCTCGCCGGCGGTCTCCTTGAGGCCGTCGCTCATGAGGCCCATGCCGTAGACGAAGAGGGCGAGGCCGCCGAGGACGGCGATCGTCAGCTGAATGTAGTCGTTCATCGTGCGCGCTCCGTTACGGCAGGTTCCCCGCCAGCCAGTTCAGCAGGTAAAGGGCCGCGACCGCCGCGAGCGCGGCGATGACCTCGATTCGGGTTCTGAGTTCCTTGTGCATACGCTTCTTCTCCTTCTTCTCGTTCATTGTCACCGCGCATTATCGCAAATGACTGTGAGGAACGGATAAGAAGCGTGTTAGGATTCTGTTAGGATTCGGCCCAGGCCGGGCGCGGCGTCCGGATCTCGACCGGATTCCCGGACACGGGATGCCTGAACGCCGCCGCGAGGGCGTGGAGGCAATGCCCCGTCTGGCCCTCGACGGCGAACGCGCCGTAGAGGCGGTCGTTCACGATGTGATGCCCCGCGAGCGCGAGCTGCGCGCGGATCTGGTGCGTGACGCCCGTGAAGATCGTGACTTCCAGAAGGGTGCGAACCTCGCTCTCGACCGTCGTGTGCGCGAGGGGGCGGAACTGTGTCACGGCGCGCAGCGGCTTCAGCCGCGCGCATTGGGCGCGCGTCAGGCGGTTGCGGTGCGCGTCGATCATTCGGCAGAACGGGAGCGTCGGATCGTGGACGAGGTCGTTTTCGAGCGTGCCGCCGACGGCGACGGCTCCTTCGACGAGCGCGAGGTAGGTCTTCCGGACGGTCTGCGCGGCGAACTGGGCGCGCAGGCTCTCGAACGCCTCGGCCGTGCGCGCGACGAGGACGAGGCCGGACGTGTCCGCGTCGATGCGGTGCAGGGCCCCGGCCATGAGCGGGCTTTCCCCTAGGCGCGTCAGCACCGGGCCGAGCGCGCGGCAGTCGGGGTAGCGCGTCGCGACGGCGTTCATGAGCGTGCCCGTCTCGCGGCAGGTGAGCGGCTGGACGGGCACGCCGGCCGGCTTGTCGAACGCGAGGAGCGCGGCGTCTTCGAACAGGGATGGGGGACAGGCCCCGGCGGGCGCGACGAGGTTGTCGTCGGCCTCGAGCAGCTCCTTCACGCAGATCGTCTCGCCGCCGCGCAGCTTCAGGCCCTTCGCCGCGCGCCGTCCGTCGACGAGCACCGCCCCGTCGGCGACCGCTTCGCGGATGAACGCCCGCGTCGCGTTGGGAAAGGCATGAAGAAGGGCGACGTCCAGCCGGACGCCGCCTTCCTTGACCGTGAGGATTTGGTTTTCAATCATTTTCCAAACCTCTCAATCTCTCTCAGCCCTTTAGTCATACCGATCCATCACGGAAGGCGCAATCGGGGCGATGCCCTCCCAGCTTCGGCTGGAGGCCCACGGAAGGTCCGAATCCTCCGCCGAGTCGGCGAGGCAACCCGCGAGGAGCGCCAGCGCCAGACCGGCCAGAATGCGTTCGACGGCTTTCATCAGTCAGCGAAGACCGTGTCGCCTTCGTCGAGCGAATCCTGCGCCCACGCGCCGAGGATGTCGCAGATCACGTAGGGCTTGCCCTTGACTTCCTGACGGAGGCGGATGCGCCCGACGAACGACTCGCCGCGCTTGACGCCGAGGTCAATCGACGGCAGCGGCTTCGCGAGGTCGTCGCCCTTGAGTTCCTTCAGGGCCTCGTCGGAGAACGCGACGACGGCGAACATCTTCTCGTTGTCGGCCTCGACGACCTTGCCCTTGTCGCCCGCCGGGAGCGACGTGACGGCCGTGCCCGCGCCCGCCGCCGAGGCGGTGCCCTGCGTCTGGATCGACGCCTGAAGCATCTTGCGAAGGTTCTCGTTGAGCTGCTTCGCCTTGGCGATCTCCTCGTTCTTCGCCTCGATTTCCTCGTCCTTCTTCTGGATCTCGTCGTTCTTCGAGGCGATCTCGCCGTTCAGCTCGTCAATCTGCGACTTGATCTTCGCCACGTCGCTCTGCACCTTTTCGCGGCCCTGTTCGGCCTCGCTCATCTTCGCCTTCAGCTCGGTGATCGTCACCTTGTCCTGACGCGCCTCGGGCTTCAGGCGGTTGATCTCCGTCACGGCGGCCTCGAGCTTCGCGCGGAGGTCGGCGAGCGCCGCGCGCGTCGTGTTGAGGCGCGCCTGCTGGGCCTTGGCGGACTCGAAGAGGCGGTTCAGCAGCTCGTCTTCCGTCCCCGGCCCGCGCATGAGGGGCTGGTTGCCGTCCATCAGCGGGTCGCCATTGACGTCGGTCGCGTAGACCATGCGCAGCTGGCGGCGCTCGTTCTCGCCCCACTTGTAGGTCACGTCGTCGCCCGTGCGCGTCTGCTCAAGGGCGCCGTTGTAGTCTTCGAGCACGTTGCTCATGTCGGGCGAGTCGACGAGGCGGGCCTCGACGGGCGAGGCGTCTTTCTTGATCTCCAGCGAGAGGTCTTTCGCCGGGTCGCCCTTTTCGATCGTGCGCGCGATCTTGACGAGATAGTCTTCCTGCAACCGGTTTCGATCGGTCAGAAGGGCGCGTTTGGCGTTGAGCTGCAGCTCGAAGTAGAGCGCGGCGGCGGCAAGCGCCAGAAACACGTAAACGAGGACGTGCAGAACTTTATTCATAGTCTAGTGATACCTCTTTTGGAGCCTCTTTATTGAAGTGACGGAGTGAATGATACAAAATTTTTGTTTTTTGCGCAAGTGGGGGGGCGGATTTTTTGGTAAAATATGCGCCGTGAGTTTTCAGGTACTAAAAGAGGATGCGCGCACCGAGGCGCGGCTGGGGCGGCTCACGACCGCGCACGGGGTCGTCGAGACGCCCGTGTTCATGGACGTCGGGACGCTCGGCACCGTCAAGGCGCTGGAGCCGCGCGACCTCGTCGCGCTGAAGACGCAGGTCGTCCTCGGCAACACCTACCACCTCATGCTGCGGCCGGGGCCGGAGGTCATCGCCGCCGCCGGCGGTCTGCACAGGTTCATGCGGTGGGACGGCCCGATCCTCACGGACTCCGGCGGCTTCCAGGTCTTTTCGCTCGCGAAGATGCGCAAGTTCACCGAGGAGGGCTGCCACTTCCAGTCGCACCTCGACGGGCATGCGTTCTTCCTCGGCCCGAAGGAGTCGATGGCGATGCAGCGCACGATCGGCTCCGACATCGCGATGGTCTTCGACGAGTGCCTGCCGTATCCCTGCGACCGCGCGCGCGCCGAGGCGTCGGTCGAGCGGACGATCCGCTGGGCGCGGCGGTCGAAGGACGAGCCGCACGCCGAGGGCCAGATGGTCTTCGGCATCGTGCAGGGCGGCGTCTACGACGACATCCGCCGCCACTGCGCGGAGGAACTCGTGAAGATCGGCTTCGACGGCTACGCGATCGGCGGCGTCTCGGTCGGCGAGCCGGAGGAATTCATGTACCAGGCCGTCGAGGCGAGCGTCCCGTACCTGCCGAAGGATCGGCCGCGCTACGTGATGGGCCTCGGCGTCCTGCACCAGATGGCCGAGTGCGTCGCGCGCGGCGTCGACATGTTCGACTGCGTCATCCCGACGCGCATCGCGCGCCACGGCACGGCCATCACGCGCAAGGGCAACGTCGCGATCAAGGCGGCGAAGTGGGCGTTCGATCCGGGGCCCGTCGAGGAGGGGTGCGACTGCTACTGCTGCCGCAACTTCTCGCGCAGCTACGTGCGCCACCTCCTGAACTGCGGCGAGATCCTCGGCCTGCGTCTGCTCACGATCCACAATGTCTGGCGGCTGAACGAGTTCATGCGCGAGCTGCGCGAATCGCTGGCGAACGACACCTTCGCCGACTTCCTCGCCGAAGTCCGGGCTTACAAAAACTGACCCCCACACCTCGCTCACCCTCTCAACCCCTCAACTTCTCAACTTCACAACCCACAACCGAAAGGAAAAACGAAAAAATGAACACTGCACTGATGCTCTGTGACGCGGCGGCGGCTGCGCCCGCTCCCCAGGCCGGCGGCATGGGGATGCTCGTCCCGATGCTCCTCATCCTCGCGATCTTCTACTTCATGATGATCCGTCCCCAGCAGCGCAAGGAGAAGGAGCGTCGGAAGATGATCGAGGAGCTGCGCGCGGGCGCGAAGATCGTCTTTGCGGGCGGCCTCATGGGCACGATCCAGGAGGCGACGGAGAAGACCTTCAAGGTCGAGATCTGCCCCGGCACCACGGTCGAGATCGCGCGCAGCTGCGTCTCGGGCGTCGTCCCGACGGAGGAGCCGCAGAAGAAGTAAGGGGCGATGTCGCTCAATCGCGGCAGGTACGGCCTTGAGTGGAATCCCCGACAGGACGAGCGCAAGCCGTCCGGCCTGGGCTGGGTGTTCGTTCTGGTCGGGCTTGTCGCGCTCGTCTCGTTTTCCGTGACGCTCGTGCGGCGCTGCCGCGCACGCAATGTGGGCGAGTCGGAGACTGTTGTGCCGCCGCCCCCGCCGTCGGCGGTTCGCCCGGCGACGGACGAGCCGCCGCCTGTGATCGAGCCGGCCGTCCGTCGCGCCGTGACGGAGAAGCGTCCGGCGCGCGTCCGCAATCTTCTGCTGCGGCTGGAGGAGGCGGAGCGCCGCCGCGACGTCGAGATGGCCGTCTCGACTATCGAGCAGATCCGCGCGCTGCCCGGCTCGCCGGCGGCTGACTTGGACGATGCGTTGGCGCGGCGGCTGGGCGTTCTGAACATGAAGCGGCTCTTTGAGCGGCGGACGCCGCTCTGGGTGCGGCAGGTCGAGGTGCGGCGCGGCGACACGGCCTCGCGCCTCGCGGCGGAGAACGGCTCGACGTTTGCCTCGTTCGCGCGGCTGAACGGCGGCAACGTCGAGAAGATCCGGCTCGGCGCGAAGCTCTACGTGATGGACCATCCGCGCTTCACGCTCGTCATCCACCGGCGCGCACGGACGGCCGACCTGCTGCTGAAGGAGAAGTTCTTCAAGCGCTACGACCTCGCGAAAGAGCCGACGGGCAAGGCGGGGGCGTATGAGCTGCCGAGGGGGTCGCTGGCGTTCTGGCGGTCGCTTGGCGTCGCGTTCAAAGCGCCCGACCAGACGGAGATCGACCTGCTGATGCCGGTCGGGTCGAGCGTCCTCATTTCGGAGATGTAGGCGCCTTGACGCTTGTGGGGACAGGCCCCACGTCAGCCGGCTCGCGCAGGGAACGCGAATCGGCCGCAGGGCGTCACGCCAGAATCGTCCGCACGTCGTCTTCGGGCGTGCCGATGGCCGCAAGGCCGAAGTGCTCGACCAGCGCCTTCGCCACGCCTGGCGAGAGGAACGCCGGATGCGTCGGGCCGAGCCGGATGTTGCGGAAGCCGAGCGACAGGAGCGCCAGCAGCACCGCGACGGCCTTCTGCTCGTACCAGGCGATGTCGAACGCGAGCGGCAGGCTGTTGACGTCGTCGAGCCCGAACGCCTCCTTGAGCGCGAGCGCAATCAGCGCCAGCGAGTAGGAGTCGTTGCACTGTCCGGCGTCCAGCACGCGCGGAATGCCGTCGATGTCGCCTTTCACGCGCTTGATGTAGCGGTACTTCGCGCAGCCCGCCGTCAGGATGACCGTGTCGGGCGGCAGGGCCTCCGCCACGCGCGTGTAGTAGTCGCGTGTCGCGTGGCGGCCGTCGCATCCGGCCATCACGACGAACTTGCGGATCTTGCCGGCCTTCACGGCGGCGATCACCTTGTCCTTGAGCGCAAGCACCTGGTCGTGCGCGAAGCCGCCCGTCACCGAGCCGTCCTCCAGCGGCGTCGGGGGCGGACACGCCTTGGCGCGCGCGATGACGTCCGAGAAGTCCTTCGGCTTTCCGTCTGCGCGGTCGGCAATGTGCGGCACGCCCGGATACCCGGCGACGCCCGTCGTGAAGATCCGGTCGCGGTAGGCGTCGAGGACGGGCACGATGCAGTTCGTCGTCATGAGAATCGCGCCGTTGAACGCCGCGAAGTCCTTCTGCTGGCGATGCCAGGCGTCGCCGTAGTTGCCTTTCAGGTGCGGATGCTTGCGAAGTTCCGGGTAGGCGTGGGCCGGCAGCATCTCGCCGTGCGTGTACACGTCGAGCCCGCTGTCCTTCGTCTGCTCCAGCAGTTCCGCGAGGTCGCGCAGGTCGTGGCCGGAGACGAGGATGCCGGGGCGCGTGCCGACGCCGAGGCTCACGGTCGTGACCGTCGGCTTCCCGTAGGCCGCCGTGTTGCCCGCGTCGAGCAGGGCCATCGCCCGCACGGCCGTCTTGCCGCAGTCGAGCGCGAGCGCCGTCAGCGCGTCCGCCGTCTTTCCTTCGCCCATCGCCCGCAGCGCGCGGAAGACGAAGGCGTAGACCGCGTCGTCCTCCTGTCCGAGCACGGCCGCGTGGTGCGCATAGGCCGCGACGCCCTTCAGGCCGAAGAGCGTCAGCTCCTTGAGGCTGCGCACGTCGGCGTCGATGTCCGAGAAGGCGCGCGGGAGGGTGCGTCCGATCGGATGTCCGAGGTCGCGTTCGCAGGCGGCGATGGCCGCCCGGAGGCGCGCATCGTCGAAGTTTGCGTTCGTCAGCGTCAGGAAGAGCGCCTCGGTCACGAAGCGGCCGCGCGCACGCGTCGGCTCCTGCGCGGACGCCAGCTCTTCGAGCCCGGCGACGAGCGTGTCCATGAGGCCCGCCGTCGCGGGACGCTTTCCGCACACGCCGACGCGCGTGCAGCCCGTGTTCCCGAACGTCTCCTGGCATTGACGGCAGAACATGGCGTTGGTTGTGTTGTTGTCCATGAGGCACCTACCTTTCCGTTTGCTGGCGGGAGGCGGTTTCGCGTCCGGGCCCCTATGGCGCGGGCGCACCGCTCCCTGATGGTGCGCATGATAGCATTTGGCGCGTACGATGTCCGTTGTATCTACAACCTGTTTGTGGGGGCCTTTGCGGCTCTGCGTGAAAAACGGCCACCCCAACGCATCGGGGGTCTGTCCCCCTATCTTTGCGAAACAGATTCTTTGCCGACAAGTGATTGGCGGAGTGGTTTCCCGTGGTCGTTACACACGCAGGGGCAAGTTTGCTATAATAACAAGGTTTCATTGACCTGACAAATTATCATGCTTCACCGACACATCATTGAGACGGCAAGTCCGTCATTGGCCGCGATCGACGACATCATTGATCGCGGCGGTGTCGAGGACTGGCGAAGCCTCAAGTCACGTGCCGAGGCCGACGGCTCGATTCTGAAGAAGATTCTTAGGGTCTGCGCGGCGAAGGTGTCGGATCCTTACGCTCAACGCTATCATCTCTGGAACTATTATGCCAAACACGCCACTGCCTGAATGGGAGGCGCTGCTTTCGTCAGCCGCACACCTGCTTCGCGCGGAAATTTGCTATAATGCACGGTGACTGGAAAAGGAAGGTTTTATGACGATGCGCGAAACGACGAGACTCATGCAGTGGTCGCTTCCCGCCGCAGACGCGGCGAGAGGCCGTCCGCTTGCGTTCGCGCACGGTTCCAGTACCCCCCCCCCCCGCTTTTAGCTGACGCCTCAGAAGGCCGTTTCGCGGCCGCTGGCGCGATGCCTACAGGCAGCGCGCGCACGCGCATTCCCCCGCAAGAATCTCTGTGCCTCCGTCTCTCCGTCGCCTTCGTGTCAAGCGAAAGCAACTGGGGCGGGGCGCGCGGGAGACTGTCACGAATGTCTACGACGCGGGTGCCTGCGGCGCTCAACACGGAGGCGTTGGAGAAGCGGAGGCACGGAGGAGAGGGAATGAGTCTTTTGTTCACCGAATGAAAAATGAAATAAGGAAAACACCATGAAAAATACGAAAAGCCAGACTTCACGGAATCTCACACGGAGGGACGGAGGCACGGAGATGTGGGATGGAAATCGCGCAGAGGCGCAGAGGCCGCAGAGAAGAAGATGCTCGGTGTTTGGCGTGATTGTTGGGGCGGTGTCGCTCTGCGGCGCGGCGTGCGCGGCGACAGATGCCCGTCCGGCCGTCGTCTCGTTCAAGGACGCGGCGAAGATCAAGTCGTGGGACGCCTGGGACGACCACAAGGCGAAGGCGGCGGTCACGAACATTCTCCAGAAGGAGAAGCGGTGCGTGACGTGGGCGCGGCTGAACCGGCTCGATCCCGGCTTGCCCGAGATCGGCCGTCTCCAGACGCGCACGTCGGCGGAAGTCAGGTCGTCCAAGTGGTCGGTCGGCTGCGAGCGCGATTCGTTAGAATAGTGTGCACCCAACCAAGAAAGCAGGTTCTTTCGAGAGGGGCCCGTTCGTCAAATGCTGT
>CAKURH010000001.1 GCA_934675625.1 uncultured Kiritimatiellota bacterium | reverse complement strand
GGTTCACTTCAGTCAATAGGGTACGCAACATTTTGAAGATTAGTCAGTCAGCCAACTGGCAAACTCGGGTTATAGCAAAAACCGCCCCACCCCGCAAAGGCGGGGGCCTGTCCCCCGCCTTACCGGGGCCTGTCCCCACGACTCTTTTAATGTTTCACGCGACAAAGGGATTCTCAAGTTTCGCAAAGCCGACATCGGCAAAGTCCTTGACGTTGCGGGTGTAGAATTCCGTGACCCCCGAATACTTGAGCGTAAAGGCCAAGCGCAAATCATGGATGCGCCGTCTAGCGAAACCTGGACGGGCCACCCGCTGCCAGACCGCGCGCATCGCCCATCCATTCTGCGGCACATCCACGACAGACCAGACGGGATTTCCTCGATATCATGCGCCCTCCTGACCACGTTCGAGATACAGTTTCTCACGCCAATCGTCATCGGCAAACGGATCCTGCCGAAGCCCGGTGCTGCGGCAGACAGGAGGCTGCCACTTGTTTCTCCGCGTCAGCGTCGCCTCGTCGACAACATGAATGCGAATGTACATTTCAATGGCATTGCGAAAGACCTCCGCCATACTGATTTCACGGAAATCGGCATAGTCCTTCTTGTGTCAATGCGACGCCGAACTTTCAGCGCTTTCAGTCACCCGAACGGAGGTCTGTCCCCACGCCCCGTCAATGACGAACCCCCGCATTTATCTAAATGCGGGGGCTCGCCTAAATGCGAGGGGCGCTATCGGGCTATCGGATGATGACCGCCAAGCCTCGCTTCACGCAGTCAAGGTACAGGACATTTCCCTCAACGCGCAACCGGTAGAGTCGGTTCGTCGGCAGGCCGTCAAACGTCCATGCGCCGAGGCTCTCCACGCCCTCGAACGCCTCGGCCTCAAGAAGCTTCACGGACGTGCCGCCACGCATCGGCAGATCCGCTCCCGTGTAGGTGACGCATCCTTCCGGCGCGAACGCCACCGTGCCGTCCACCGTCAGCGCGCCGGACAGTTCGAGGCTGGACACGTTGATGGCGGCACCAAGGCGAATCGTCCCCGCGCCCGCGAGCTTCGCGACCGAGACGACCGGGCGATTCCTGAAGTCCAGCGTCGCCCCCATCTGCGCCAACAGCGAGGACACCGCATTCGTCCAGACGGGTTCCGCGACGTTTCCGAACCACTTGTGGCGGAGCTGCTGCTGGATGAAGCTCGCGACCTCCGTCGTATTCGTTTGCCCGAACGCGATGACTTCGCCGTACCAAAGGCCTCCCGCGCGCACGCCGCGATCATAAGCCAGAGCCGTGAACGGAACGGCCTCGCGCGGTGCCACCATCAGCAGATGGCCGTCATAGTCCGTAACCTTCGCCTGTCGCGTGGCATCCTGCCCGTCCAGCCGAATCACCCCCTGGTCAAGGAGTTCGGCATAGGCGTTCTCGGCATCCGAGCCCAACTGGCCGTCCCACCCGCGCGCAAACGGATAATGCGCGCTGTCGCCCAAGATGAAGCCCTTGTGGTTGCCGTCGCCGCTGTTCACGTCGCCGAAGACCACATGTATCTCGCGAACGTCAGCCGTCCCGAACGAAATGGCGGCCGCGTCTGCTCCTTGAAAGGCAGATCCGGTGCGATAAGCCCCCAAGCGGACAACCGGACGGGATACGCCCGTGCGTGTCTCGACCGTCGCATAGGTCGGATCCGCGACCGCCAAGGCGGACGTCCCCTTGAGGGAAACCCCCGCCGCACCATTCCGACGCACGTCCAGCCAGCGCGTGACGTTCGTCTGGACAGACCCGTCGGCACGCATCTCCTCCGCCGCCACAAGCGACGCGACGTCCGTTGCGTCAACATGATAGAGCGCCTCATGGCCCGGGTCTCCGAAATCGAGCGCCAGCGTGCCCGCCTCGACGGCAAACGACCGCATGTCCCCATCGTAGAGACGCGGCAGCGTCACCGTGCCCGCACCACGCTTGACGAGCGTCCCGTTTCCGCCTGTCGGGCACGGCACGTCCATGTCGGAATCCGTGTCGATCACGACCGCGCACGTTTCCGCATAGGCCAGCGTCGGCAGAGCCGCACACGCAGTCGGCGATGTCCGCCCCAGCCAGCGCTTCATCAGGTACGCCTCTGTCTGGCGGCGCTCGGTCTCCGTCAGCGCACGGTCGTAGAGGATCATCTCGCCGACGCGGATACCGCCCGCGTTGCCTGCGCCATCATTTGCGAACGAATCGACCGTGCGCGCGGCGTCCGCCGCGAACGAGACGACATACCAGTCTCCGCGCGTGAAGACCGTTTCCTGTCCGCCGTCGTGCGGGTCAAGAAGACGCCCGTTGACGTGCCACCGCGCGCCCATTGATGCCACGCCCGCCTCATACGTGCCAGAGAGAAGGTATTTCAGGTTGCTCGGCCGCTTGAAGTCCGCACCGCCGAAGACGTTGACCGCGCGCGTCTCGTCACCGCCAATCTGGACGACGATGAAGCCGTCGCGCGTCTTGTCCTGTGCAGCCGACAGGGACATGCCGCCGTCGAACGCGACCGTCTTGAGGGTTGCATCAGGCCCCTCGGCGAGGCTCGCGATTCCGCTGCCCGCCGCTTTCGCCGCCAGCGTGACGGACGTGCCGTCATAACGGACGTCTCGCCATTCGACAACTTCGCCCGTCGCCTCGACCAGCGAGGCGGCCATGTTGGCGTCGAACCAGGCGCAGGGCGCATCGGCTGGTTTCGTGTCGTCCGCCGCAGGGAAAACCGGACGGAGAGCGACGGCGCCCTCCCGAACATCGACCGTCGACACGCCAAGGTCGAACCTGTCGACTGCAAGCGTCCCCGCGCCCGTCTTGACGAACGAGCCCGCCTTCGCCCGCAGGTAGCCCACCTGAGCCTCGCGTCCGGCGGGGACTTCTACGCCCTGCGTGGCGGAGGCCTTGAGGTTCAGGGTGCCGAGATCCGTTCTCTCGTCGCTCGTCTCGACCGGCAGCCACTTCTTCTTCAGGTAGCGGACGACGCGGAGACGCTCGGCGTGCGTAAACGAGTTCGTGTAGACGATGAACTCGCCAACGCGGATGCCTCCCGCGCGCCTGACGCCACGGTCGGCGGCAATCTGGCAGACCGCGCCCTTGATCGTCTCGACCGAGGCGTCGATGCCGACGCTCAGGACGCGCAGACGCGGCGCATCGGCCGCCACGTCCCACGTGCCCAACGGCGTCTTCGCGCCATCCGCGACGCGAACGCCATCCAGCGTGATGGCGCCCGCCCGGACATAGTCCTCCGTGGCGGTGCCGTCGTCCTGATGGAAGATGTTGCCGCCCTGATGGCGCGCATACGTCAGATAGGCTCCTCCCTTTTCGCCGAAGAAATAACCGCACGAGTTCGCCGACGTGTCCTCGAACACGATGAAAAGCTCGTGGTTCTGATTCGACCCTTCAAACTGGATGCCGCAGCTCGGACCCCGGTCTTCGCTCTTGTCGTTCACCCATGACCCGAAGTCCATCAGGTTCAGCCCGTTCGGCCGACGCACCGCATTGACGAACGGCGCCGACTCGACGTACGGGTTGTCGCTCTTCGTCGCATGGTGGCCATTCCCCGAAAGGTCGCCCCACTTCGTCACGTAGGTGCGTCCATCCGCGCGCGCCTCCGTCTCCAGGTAGCTGTCCGTCGCACTTGCGTCAAAATGCACCCATGCGCCGCCAATCGGCAGCCGACCATCCGTTGTCGAGTCATGACCTTCCAGCGTGACGTCGCCTTCTGCGGCAAAGAGCCGCGCGCGGTCTGCCGACGCCACCGGACCGACCGCCAGTCGGCCTGCGCCCGTCTTGGCGATCTGTCCGCCGCCGTACAGGGCGCCCACGCGCCCACTCCTGCCGTCCGCCACACGAACGTTGACGCGCGCGTTTTCCGAAAGGACGGCGCCAAACGTCGGCTGGGCGGTCTCCGCTGCCGAATCCAGCGTGACGAACGTCTCAGCCCTGCCGGAAGTTGACGTGAGATTCCAGAGTCCTCTGAAACCGGTCGGGTCGCCCACCCTCACGTTGGCCACGCCAAAGGGGAAGTGGAGCATGTGCTGCACGGTGCCGACGAGGCTTCCGATCTCCAGATCTCCCCTTGGCAACCCGACGTCCTGAGCGCCGCCACGCGGGCGAAGCGACAGGTCAGCCCGATCTGCCAACGTCTGCGGATAGCCGTCGGCAACGGCATCGCCGACCTTCCAGGACGAAGGGGCGTCCCAACTCTGGCTCGCCCCGCCGCCCACCTCGTTCACCCAAACGTAATCCGTCGCAAGCGCCGAGCAAAACAGCCCGGCGGCAAGGGCCGTTACGACCGTCCGCTTCATCGTCTGCGGCTTCACGCCGCGAATCTTGATTGCCTTCATCGTTGTGTTCCTTTCACTTGACTTCCAAATGCGTGTCCGCCGGACTGCCCCCGCACGGACGACCGTCGGTGCGTGTGGAGATCGGCGTGCTGTCGACGAAACCGTTTTCGGCGTACGTGTTGAAGTAATACGCCGTCGCGTTGGGAGGAATGTCGGCAACCGGTCGGCCACCGACCAGCCTTGCGGGCATCGTCTCCCAACGACGGTCTGTCCAGTTCCGGGCGTCGTCGCGCGTGAAGCAGAGCTCGGCGCGGACAGGACGTGGCAATGGGACACCGCGCAGATGGCGGTCGGCCCATGTCGTCACCTCCAACGCCTCTTCGCTCACCGTGCCGTGCGCATGCGCGAGCCGAATCTTCACGGCCAACGACTTTTCCGTCGGCACAGCGGCATAGCTCTCCATGAGCGCCGGCAGTGAGAAGGCCCGATCATTCGTGCCAACAAGCCAGTGAACGGGCATTTTCGCCCGCGCGAGATAATGGATCGGATCCCACAGCATCTGCCAATCGACCGCCTTTTCGCTGCCAATGTCTCGAACCGTCTTTGCCCATGCCGGCGAATTCGTGAGGAACGCCCCGCATCCGTAGACGGGCGCGGCAAAGGCGAATCGGCCATCCACGCCCGCGACAATCGCGCTGATGACGCCACCCCACGAGACACCCGTCACGCCGATGCGGTTTGGATCGACCCCCTCCCGCGAACGGAGAAACGTGTGGGCGGCAATCACGTCGGCGACAGCATGATACATCCATTGGTCACGTACGTCCTCGCCCAGTTGCCAGAAACCGCCCCAGCCCTGCGGGCCTCCATCCGAATGGCGGAAGTGCCCATCCTGCTCACATCCCCGCACATTGCCGCTGATGCTCCCGCAGGTGTCCATCGCAATGGCCGCATAGCCGCGATCATTCCAGAACTTCACCCAGCGGGCGAAAGCCGATCCGCCGCCACCGTGCACCAACACCATGCCGGGCACTCTTTCGCCTGCCTTGCGCGCGGGAACGCCATAGTAGCAAAAGACTTTCGTCGGCTTTCCATGATAGGGAAGTCCCTCCAGAAAGGCAACCTTGACGCCATTTGTCCGATAAGCGTCGGCTGGGATGGTGCGCGGTGTGCGGTAGAGCGTTTCCAGTGGCCACGAGACAGCCCCCGAATCCGCCTGTTCGACGGTTCCGTGCGGGTCGGCAATGCGCGAGCCCTTCTCCAGTCCGAAACGCTGAAGGTCTTTGAGCGTGTAGCGTTGCGGCCCGAACGTGACGGGGCCGTTTTCGCACCAGTAGGTGTTGTTCCGCCAAATGCCGCGCGTCGAGCGCGGGATGTGGCTGCGGAAGACCTTGGCCGGCGCACGGTAGACAATCACGTTGTCCTCGAAGAGGATGTCGTCGTCGTCCGCCGGCTCGTCGCCCAGCTGCGTGTAGCGACCGTAGAGGAAGCGGTTGCCGCGCACGACGTTGCGCACGCCCTGGTTCTTGAAGAAGCCACCGTCGTCGCAGTTCTCGCAGCGGTTGGACTCGACAAGGTAGTAGCCGGCGCGCGAGTCAAGGTAGATGCCAAAGCCGCCATAGTTGCGGCGGCGGATGTCGCGGATGTCGTTCTCGGCGATGACCGAACCATAGGACTCGCCGCCGAGCGCATAGATGCCTGCAAGGTCGTCGATGACGCCCTGACCGAGATTGGAGATGCGGTTGCGCACGATGCGGTTGTTCTGCGTGTGCGCCTTGAGGGCGTGCCACGTCCACCCGACGGACACCCCCGAATAGAACCCGTCCGCGATGTCGTTGCCCTCGATGCGGCAGTTCCCGACGTCAAACAGGATCACGCCGCAGCCTGACCAATTCCAGCGCCCATAGCCCCGGATCGTGTTGCCGACAATGTCCACGTAACCGCTCTGACGCGGGTCATGGCGGTCGTCTCCGGGAGGGATGACCGTGTAGTCGACGCCCACGCGCACACCACCGGAGCCGCAGTCGTCCAGCGTCGAGCCGACGAGTGCCGAATCCCACACCCCGCCCGCGAACGCGACGCCATAGACGTTGCAATGCTCGATGCGAATGTCCTCCAGACGCACGCCCTCGGCATTGGACACGTGCAAAAAGCCCCCACATGCGGCGGCGGACTGCGCCGCCGGCGCGAAGCCGTCCGGCGCGTTGCGGTTCTGCCGACCGTAGCGAAAGGTGACGTTGCGGATCGTGACGTCGCGGACACGCGCGTCGGGAGACTCGCCGGCGATTTCCAGCGCTCGCTCAAGCGTCGCGAAATGCGCCGTCACGTTCCCTGCCGTCTCGCCCTCGCGCGGCATGTACAGGAGCTTCCTCGCCTTGCGGTCAAAGAAGAATTCGCCCGGCGCATCGAGCAGCCGCCGCAGGTTGGAGACGACCGCCCCAGCCTCACCCGACCATGTGCAGTCATAGGGCCCAAAGTTGAATTTCACGTAGCCGCCGGGCCAGCTTGTGCCCGAGAGGCAGGGAACGTTGCGCGCCAAGAGGTTCGCCGTGCCGTCGCCATTGGTGTAGGCCTGGACAAGACGGCACTTTGGCGTGAACCAGGCGATCATGTAATCGACGAAGGCCTCGGCCCGCTCGTCGTCGGAGGAGGCGAGGACGCCCGCGAGCGCATCGGCCGCAACCGACACGCCGTCCTTCTTCGCATTGAATGGATACGGGCATGCCAACGGCTCCTTCAGCGGCGCCGTCTTCATTCTCGCGCCGTCGCCGTTCGGTGTCTGCGCGAGAATCGCACGGCGTCCGTTGACCCACAGGGAGAGGATTTCGCCATCCCAGTCCGGCACGTCAGCGACAAGGAGACGGCCCTCCTCGCGCCACCCAGTGACAGAGCGTCCGGCCTCGACCACGGCTCCGTTGCCCTCGACGACGAGCCCGGAATGGCGCGCATCCAGCCGCAAGGGCCGCGTCAGGCGATGGATCTCGCCCGGCGCGAGCGTGAGCGTCCGGCTTTCAGTCCCGACTGCACGGTCAAGCCAACGCTGCAAAGGATCGGCGTCGGGCGCAGACGGCACGGGCGTGTGCGCGGCCCGCGCCCGGCGACGGTCTATCTCCTTGAGAAGGTCGTCAACCGGCTTGCCGTAGACGCAAGAGCCGTGCATCTCGCCGACATCGTTCCCATGGACGTTCAGGACGAACCGCGCATGCGGCTTCTCGTGCGCGCCGATTTCGCGGTAGGCGATGCCTGAACCGTCCAAATGGGCTTTCACCGCGGCGTACTTCGCCGCCGAGGCCTCCCGAAGACCCGGCTTGGCATTGGGATCAGGACGACGGAACTCAAGATCCAACGACACGGGCGCGCCAACAGACGAAAGCCCCTCGTAGTCATCTTCGTCACGGAACAGCCCCGCCGCATAGTCTTCGTCACGCGGCGACTTCCAAAACAGGACGTCCCAGTCCGCCTGTGGCCGCTTCACGTCCCCCAATATGTTGACGGCCGGCGTGTAGACCGAGACGTCCAGCGATCCGGGCACCTTGGACGGCAACATCCAGTCAAACGGCGCCCAGCCGCGAATGCCCAGATCTCTGCCGTTCCACCGCACACGCGTCAGGAGGCCGCCTGTCAGGACGCGGATCGTGTCCGATGTCGGCATCACGCGGCCGATGCGATAGGTCAGCTTGCCGCAGTAGTCACCAAGGCCATAATCCGCCAGCGCGCCAAAGCCCAGCCGCGCCGGCAGAGGCCCCAGCGCCTCGCCGTGCCGTGCGACCGCACCGGCCACGAAAGCCGCCGGCAAGAAGAAGTTGCGGTCAGCCTCGCCTGTGACGAGACGCAGCTCGTGCGGCCCCGCATCAAGCATCAGCAGTTCCGTCTCACGATAAAGCGGACAGTATTCGATCGGCAGGGCTTTCGTCGACGAGAGGCCATCCAAACGCTGCCCGTCCAACTCGAACACATACGGCTCGGCCGTGTGGCGAAACACCTTTTCCCCCGGCGCCGGCGCCTCAAAATCCACTGGACGGCCTGTCTCGGTCACCGCATACGACAGCGCAAAGTCACGCAGAACAAGCTTCAGGCGAAGCGGCTCCGTCAGCGCGAAGCGCGCGACACGGTCGGCGCCAAAACTCTCAGGCGAATGACGTTGTCCCTGTCGAGCGCATAGGGAAACGTCATCGCGGCGGGCGTCCAGTGCCGCGTCTGCGGATCGACTGGCTCCGGCGGTCTCTCGCCAGGTGCGAGCCGCAAAACACCGCGCTTCGGCAAGGAGCAGATGAGGCGCAAATCGCCCGAGACAAACGTCAGCTGACGGTCACCGCAGTTCCGGATGTCCAGCGCCACCGACGAGCCGTCCGCATATTCCCGCACAACCAGGTCGCGCGCCGGCGTACCGTCCGACTCCAGATAGCGGACGCTCTTCGCGGCTCTGGGCCAAAGCCAGTCGGCGGCTTCCGCCGACGAACGGAACGACGTGCCTGTGCGTTCTTCCTTCAGCACGCCGTCTTTGGAAATCCTAAAAACGTAAGGCAGATTGCTCGTCTCATCCTCCTCAATCAGCAGGGGCGTCAGCTGAAGGCGCTCCATGGCGCCAATCAACCCCCGCACATCCGGGACCGGTCCGTTGGCATGGGCAGCACACGCGGCCATGCGCTGCGGATAGCGAATAGCCGCCTGTCCGACCAAATCCTTCCGCCGCGCAATCCGGGCGGCCGCCTGTGCGTCCGCGATCAGTCCGCGCATCTCCCCGTGCCCGGGATAGCCCTCCTGAATCGGCGGCAGATAGCCGTGTTTCTCAACCAGGCCCCTGTGATCCAAGGCATGCATGCTCAACGCATAATGGTCAATGCCGAACAGCGCCACCAGCCAAATCATCTGGCGCACACGCGCCGGCGTCATGTCGTTCGGCCCCAGCGCGAAGAGTTCGGCAAGCCCCCCGTTCCCGCTTCGAACCGCCGCATGCTGGGCCAGTGCCAGCGTCAGCCATTCGGCATTCGCATCGGCCCGTGAACCGATCTCGTCCAGACCCGGCAATGAAAGGCCCTTCAGCGCATGAAGCGGATTCCCGTTGTACAGGCAGCTCCCCGAAACGTCGTCCTCGCTGATCATGTGCCCCGTCGCCAGGATTCCGACCTTGTCGCACCACGCACGGAGACGGTCGAAATAGTTCGCGCGGAATCGCCGTCCCTTCAACTCGGCGTACGTCTCCCAGACGGCATCCGAACCGGAACCCGCGCATCAGGCCTCGACATCTCGACGAAGGCTCCGTCCTGTCTTCTCCGAATAGGCTTTCTCCAGCCCATCCCACCAGGCGAAATGGCAGAGGGGCTTGCCGTCAAAGGTGATTGCCGTCGGATGACCCGGCTCGTCCGTGAAGATTCCCGCAATCGTCTTCTTTGCAAACCACTTCGAGAGACGGCGCTCGTAGACCTCGTGCGTCAGCGCAACAAAACGGGACATGGCCTCGTCGTCCAGCACATTGACCCAGCCTGACGGCGCAAAGACCTTTTTCCAGCTGAACGCGCCTGAAGCGTCGCGGTAGAGCGCCAGCTCGGCATAGCGCCTCGACTCCTTCTCGTTTGGGACACGACCCTTGCAGGTTCCGCTTGGCCAGTTGTAGTCATCGTAGAGCCAAACGCGGAGGCCCTGTCGGTCAGCCTCGCGGCAGAGAACGTCCACGCAATTCAGCCAATCTTCGCCCATGTACTCGATTTGAAGCCCGTTCCGCGCATAGATCAGGAACGACCCAAAACCGTCTGTCTTGAGCGAGGCGACCTTACGCACAAGTTCAGATTCGGTCGGACGTCCTGTCACCGCCAGAAAGGGAATCAGGGGATTCTCCGCACGTTCAGGCTCCGCGCCACAAATCCCCGCCAACAGCGCCAACGATAAAATAGCGTATTTCATTCTTCTCACCTTCTCAACCTCTCACCTTCTCAACCTCTCAACCTACCTCCAACACCACCTTGCCGCGATTCTCGCCGCGCTCCAGGATCGCGTGGGCCTCGGCGGCGGCGGTGATCGGCAGAACCTTATGGATGAACGGCGCGAACTGCCGCGCCTCGAACGCGGGCCACACGTCGCGGACGAGCCCCGCGAGGATCGCCGCCTTCTCGGCAGGGGTGCGGCTGCGCAGCGTCGAGCCGATGACGCGCAGGTTCTTCCGCCAGAGCAGGTTCACGTCGAGCGTCGTCTCCGGCCCCGCCATCGAGGCGAGCGAGATCCAGCGCCCGCGGTACGGCATCGTCGCGATGCACTTGCCCATGAGCGGGCCGCCCACCGGGTCGATCGCGACGTCCGGCGGATTCGCCGCGAGCGCGGCCACGAGGTCGTCCGCGAAGCGGTTCACCGTCACGTCCGCGCCGACTTCGCGGCAGAACGCGCCGTTCGCGTCCGAGGCGACCTGCGCGACAACCCTCGCGCCGAAGACGTGCTTCGCGAGCTGGATGGACGCGAGGCCGAGCCCGCCCTCGCCGCCGTTGATGAAGAACGTCTTGCCCGGCTGGATCTCGCCGACGAGCTTCAGGTTGAGGTAGGCGGTCGCGTAGACCTCCGGGATGCCCGCCGCCTCGGCGTAGCCGAAGCCCTTCGGGAGCGGCATGACCATGCCCTCCGGCACGACGACCTGCTCGGCGTAGCCGCCGCCCCCGAGGAGCGCGCAGACCTTGTCGCCGGGCCTGAAGCGCCCGTTCGGCGGGGCCTCGAGGACGACGCCCGCGCATTCGAGGCCGGGCCAGAGCGGCCAGCCCTCCGGCGGCGCGTAGATGCCCTGTCGCTGCATGAGATCGGCGCGGTTGAGGGCGCAGGCCTTGACGGCGATCTTCACGTCGAACGCGGCGTGGCACACGGGGTCGGGCACGTCCTTCCAGACGAATTCCTTCTGTTCGAGACACATGGCTTTCATGTCGATGATCCTTTCTTGCTGTAATGGTTGCTGTCAGATTCTGCTTTCAAAAAGGCTGTTGCGCTCTTTGCGTTTCCCCCTTCGCGTTCTTTGCGTCAACCCAAGACGACCCGACGCTGCAGGTTTCAACGCAAAGTTCGCAAAGGTCTTGACGCAAAGGTCGCAAAGGCTGGCGGCGAAGCCGCTGAACCGGCGAGTCTCGGCGCTTCGCGCGAACACGAAACGGCACGAACGCGCACCGTCGGTGCGACACGAAAACGGCTTGCCCGCCCGTCGATTCACGAAAATGCTCCCGCGCTCTCCTCGACCCTTCATGGACATGCGCGCTCCTCTCCTAGACCGGGATGTCTCACACGTTAGGCAGAAAGGCCCCTTGCGCAAACTGACTGTTCGAGAGGGAACGCGAAGCCTTTTCGTGTCTCGACGCAAGGCTCGTTCGGCTTTCGTGTCCGCGCGACGCGCGGCGTTCGTGCCCGTCGGCGCGGCGCAGCCCGAAGGGATGCGGACGGCGGAGCGGCGGCGGACGAAGCCACCGGCTTCAGTCCCGACGACGCACCGCTGGCCGAACTCGGCGGAACGCCGCGCGCGCGCCGACGGTTTCGTGGTCAGCCTATCCGCCCAACCGCAGGTGATCTGCCGAAGGCAAGCGCTCGCGCGGTGCGCAGCCGCAGAACTCGGAATGCGAAAACTCATTTCACCTGCCTCTTCTCTGGTGGCACAAGGCCACAGGCCAGCAGCGTCAGCTCATGCACCCGCAGGTCGCGGTCGTAGTCCTGGCCGTTCGGCCTCTCCCCGCGCACGGTCGCCGCGAGCTCCTTCAGCTGCGGCGCATAGCGGTCGGACTGCACGCCGAAGCCGACCTCGTGCCGTCCCGCCGCGAACCCGCCCGCCACGTCCTTCAGCGACAGCGTCAGCTTCAGTTCCTCGCCGTCGAACCGCTCGATCGGGCAGAGGTCGAGCGTGCCGTTCGTGCCGTCGATGCGCAGACGGCGGCAGAGAATGCCGCCCGGCATCCGCGACGACGTGCGCAGCAGGACGTCCGTCCCCGCGAAGCGCAGGAACGCCGCGCCCGCCGTGCGGCTCCCGGCGGGATCGCCCGGCGCGTCGCCGAGGAACGGATGCGCCTCCCGCAGGTCGCCGCGCACCAACGGCAGCACCATGTCCACGAGGTGGCAGCCAAGGTTGTAGAGGATGCCGCCCTTGAACGAGGCGATGTAGTCGGGGTAGTTCGGCTCACCGTAATCGTGGTTCATGTCCGCCTCGACAAAGGCGACGTCGCCAAGGCCGCCGTCCGCGACGAACTGCCACGCGAACCGGATCGCCGGATTGCCGCGATACATGTAGCCGATCTGGAACGGCAGGTTGGTGACGCGGCACGTCTCCACCAGCGACCGGTACGGCTCCATCGCCTCGCCGCACGGCTTGTCGCAGTGGAGCGGAACGCCCTTCGCGATGAACGTTGCCGCGATTTCCATCAGGTCGGCGTTCGCCGTCTCGACGAACGCAACGTCGATGTCCGTGAGCTTCCGGGCCTCGGCCTCGGAAATGACGCAGAACCCGTCGCGGACGGCCTGTTCGACGTCGAGCCTCTCGTTCCGCGAGCAGACCGTCCCGCGCGGACGGTCATCGACCAGCGCGACGACCTCGAAGTCGTCCGCGAGGCGCTTGAGCGTCTCGAACTTGCCGCAGGCGTGCTCGTGCGTCACGCCGTAGAAGAGCGTCTTCAGGCGTCTTTTCATGTTTCCAACCTCGTCCAGTCGAACTGCACAACCGGGAACGCACCGCCCTTCGCGAGCCGTGCGTAGACCTCGCCGCAGGCCGTCGGAGAATGGACTTCGGAGACAAATCCGTCGAGCGAGAGACGTCCGAGCGACAGCAGCCGGAGAAACGCCTTCGCGTCGTCGCGCGTTGTCCACCAGCCCGACGCCGATTCGGTGTTGGGGCGGGCCAGCGTGTGCGCGCCGATGAGCGTCACGCCGCGTCCGTGCACCTTGTGGTAGTAGTCGATCATGAAGTTCGAGTCGCGCGTGCAGCCCAGGAGCGCGATGCGCCCGAACGGCGCAATCGCATCGAGCGCATTGTCAAGAGCCACGCCGAGCCCCGTCACCTCGATGCCGACCTGCGGCCCGCTCATCGCCACGCGCCCGAAGAACTTCCGGCATTCGCTCGGACACAGCGCCTTCGCCCGCGCCGCGAAGTCCGGCGCTGTCGGATCCAGGGCGAAATCGGCGCCGAGCGCACGCGCCTGTTCGCGCTTGGCGGCGACGGGATCCGCCGCAAGGACGGGCACCGCGCCGGCCGCCTTCAGAAGCATCACCGCCAGCTGGCCGAGCACGCCCTGCCCCATCACGATCGCGCTCTCGCCGATCTCAAGCCGACACTTGCGGATCGCCGCCAGCGGAAACGTGGCGATGTGCGTCAAGGCCGCCGACTCAAACGACACGCCGTCGGGTATGGGATAGGCGTTCTCCGCCGGGACGCAGACGTACGCCGCATGAACCGTCCAGCTCATCGCCACGCGGTCGCCGACCTTGAGCGACGTGACGCCTTCGCCGACCGCCTCGACGACGCCCGACGAACTGTAGCCGCTCTGGCGCGGCCAGGTCGTTGTCGACGCGGCGCCGAAGATGCCGACGCCGCTGTCGGGCACGCCAATCAGGTTTGCGCGCTCCGTGCCGCTGGAGATGCAGCTGCGCACGAGACGCACCAACACCTCCCCGGCCTTGGGCACAGGCACGGGACGTTCGACGAGTTCCGCCACACCGGCGGACGTAAACAGGATGTTCGGATTCTTCATTGTCTGACAAGGTCCCTTTTGAAGGTCAACAGACGAGCGGGCAGCAAGATGAGCGCGCCCAGCAGGAAAAAGACAGAGAGCGTCGCCATGCCGAACCGCAGCGAGAAGGCGTCGTACATCCACCCCATCACGGCAGGGGCCAGCGAGCCGAGGGCGAAGGCCAGGCAGCCGGTCAGCCCCGTCGCGACGCTTCGGTAGCGCGGCACGATGCAGTCGAACATCGACGGATAGTGCCCGGCCTCGTAGAGACCGCAGGTCAGGCCCAAGGCCCAAAGCCAGAAACTGCAGACGGCCAAGGACGTCGACGCCGAAATCGCGTACATCGGGCCCACGCTCAGGACAAGGCCCAGGATTGACGCGTCCAGCCGCGCCGTCCGCCAACGCCGCCCCAGGAAGTCGATGACGCGCGCGGAAACGACGAGGCTCACAAGCGCGCCAAGGTAATACCAGAAGACGGCATGAAACGCGGCGGCCGCCAGCGACACGTCCGTGAAACTGCGGACAATGAACGTGACCGTCCACAGCCGAAAGCCGCACATCACGTACATGAACATTCCGAACGCGACGGCGATCAGGATGGCCGTCGGCTTCTTCAGGAGCGCGAAGAGGCCTTCCTTCAGCGTCGCCTTCCGCGCATCGTCCGCCGTCACCGGCTGCGGCGTGTCGCGCATCAGGAGCTTCATCACGAGCGCCCAGAGCGCGCACAGCCCGCCGACGGCCCAGAACGCCCAGCGCCACCGTCCGGCCCCCAGGCCCGCCAGGGCGCCGGCGGCCACGCTCGCGAGGCAGACGCCGAGGTAGTTGGCGCTTTGGAAGATGCCCATCGCCGTCGCGCGCGTCTCTGTCGTGTGATACTGGGAGATGAGCGAATACGAGGCGGGCGCGATGCAGCACTGGCCCAGCGCGTTGACGACGCCGTAGAACACGACAAGCGTCGCAAGGCCCGTCGCACAGCCGCCGCCGATGACGCCGACGGCATACAGCAGCGTCCCCGCCACCAGCACGCGCTTGCGCCCCAGGAAATCCGCCGCGAAGCCGGCGACGGCGACCGAGACGCCAAAGACCAGCGTAAAGGCCGAGCTCACAAGCCCCAGCTGGGAGTCCGACACGCCCAGCGCGGCAAAATCGAGCTTGATCTGCGGCAAGGCCGCACCATAGACCTGTCGGGCCCCCTGTTCCAGGAAAAAGGCCACGAACAGGAAGACCAGCAACAGCCACTTATAGGAAACTCTCGACAGCAGGTGCACCATACGGGTGGAAGTTTATCAGAATATTCCCGCCCGTGCAAATGTTTTATATAAAACCCGAAAAGGGACAACTCCGCACAAAACGCACACATCATTTTGGTATACTACACGTCGATGTTCATGTACCAAAAAGCCGTTGACGTCCTCAAGGCCGAGATCGCCTCCGGGCAGTGGAAGCCGGGGGACTCCTTTCTCGGCGTGAAGGCCATTTGCGCGCGCTTCCAGATTTCCCACCTTACGGCCGTCAGGGTACTGGAGTGCCTGAAGGGCCTTCGCCTGGTCGAATCGCGTCGCGGGGCCGGAACGTTCATCGCGCAAAAGCGTCGGCTGTTCGGCTTCCTGTCGCCGGCTTTCGGGCTGGCGCCCTTTTTCCCGCTGATCCGCAAAGAGGTCTCCGGCCTCTGCCAACGGAACGGGATCACGTTCGAGATTCACGAGATTGACCACATCGACCGCGCCGACTATGCCGCCCGGCTGGAAAGTGCCGCGCACAAGATCATCGAGCACGGGCCGTCCGGGATCATCTACATTCCGTCCGCCAACGTCACGCCCTTCCAGGACTGCGCCAATCCGACCGATCTCGTCGACCGCAAGATTCTCGCGACATTCGACCGGGCGAGCGTTCCCGTCGTCCTCGTCGACAGTGGCCTCGAAAGCCCCCTTGAAGAACGCTACGACCTCGTCGGCGTCGACAACCGGGCAATCGGCGTCAAGCTCGGACAGCACCTTTTGGCGCAAGGCGCCCAGCGCATCCTGTTCGTCAGCTGGCGGACCAACTCGCCCAATGTCCGAAACAGGCTGGCCGGCCTGCGGGAAGTCGCCGACGCAGCGGGAAAGGCCTTTTCGTCTTACGTGCTGTCGAAATCCAACCTCCGGGATTTCAGGCAGAAATTCAAGTCGCCCGAACGTCCCGATGCCGTCGTCGGCAGCAGTGACCGCGTCGCCCTCATGGTCTTGCATCTCCTGCAGAAAGTCAGGATGCGCATTCCCGAAGACGTCCTTCTGGCCGGAATCGATGGCATCGAGACTGCCAAGGACTCAAACCTGACGACCGTCCAGCAGCCCTTTCGCGAGCTCGCCCGCGCCGCCTGCGAGACATTGCTCAACCGAATCGCCCGCCCGAACGCCCTGCCGCGACACCTCACGATTGCGACGACCCTCCTGCCACGAGCCTCGACGGCGCGCACGCCTTTCCCGTAAGGAATCAGACGTTGAGCGAGGTCTTCGACCAGTTCTCCTTGCCCGCGAGGAGCGAGGGCGTCGTCATCTCCGGCGGCACCGGGATGCCGAGCATCTGCAGGGCCGTCGGCGCGACCGCCGAAAGCTTCGCGAGCGGCGTCAGGCGGACGCCCGCCGCGTCGTTCGCGACGTAGAAGCAGTCGACGAGGTTCAGCGTGTGCGAGGTCTTCGTGAGGCCCGTCTTGTAGTCCACCATCTGCTCGGCGTTGCCGTGGTCGGCGAAGATGAGGACGTGCGCATCGAGCTCCAGGAGGCGCGGCAGGACCTTGCCGATGCACTCGTCCGTCACCTCGACCGCCCGCGTCGCCGCCTTCTCGTCGCCCGTGTGGCCGACCATGTCGCAGTTCGCGTAGTTGACGACGATGAAGCCGTAGGGGTTGTTCTCCAGCCGCTTCAGCAGCTCGTCCGTCACGTTGTACGCCTCCATCTCCGGGTGGCTCGCGAAGGTCGCCGCGTCAAAGCGCGACTTGACCTCGACCTGGTCCTCGCCCGCCGAGGGCGTCGTGGACTTGCCGTTGAAGAAGCTCGTCACGTGCTTGATCTTCTGCGTCTCCGCGAGGCGCAGCTGCCTGAGGCCCGCCTTCGAGACGACCTCGCCGAGGAGGTTGTCCATGCCGCCGCCCGCGCCCATCGCGCCGAGGAGGTAGTCCTGGAACTCGTCCCAGTAGCGCGTGAAGCCGAGGAACGTGACCTTCGGACGCGCCGAGCGCGTGCCCGGATAGTCGTCGCAGACGAACGCCTGCGTGAGCTGGATCGCACGATCCTGACGGTAGTTCGTGTGCATGACGACATCACCGTCCTTCATGCCGGCGTAGTCGCCGATCACGTAGCACGGGATGTACTCGTCGGTCATCGGCGTGTTGTCCGGCGTCTTGCCGTTGGCGTACTCGGCCTTGACGGCCTCCTCGATCGTCGCGGCCCTCTTGCCCTGCGCGGCGACGAGGCACGCGAACGCCTCGCTCGTGAGCGTGTAGTTCTTCGAGCGATCCATGCCGTAGTAGCGGCCCATCGCCGTGCCGATCGTCGCGTTGCCGACGGCGGCGAGCTCCTGCTTCAGGCGCGCAATGTACTCCAGCGTCGAGCGCGGCGGCGTGTCGCGCCCGTCGAGGAACGGATGCACGACGATCTTCCCCTCGGGGAACTCCTGCCGCGCGCGCCGCATGAGCTTGAAGAGGTGCTCCTGATGGGCGTGCACGCCCTCGTCCTGCAGCAGGCCGAGGAAGTGGAACTGCGAGTTGTTCTTCTTCCAGTCCGCAATGAGGTTCGCCCACTTCTCGCTCTTGAAGAGCTCGCCGGACGACAGGCCGTCGTCGATGCGCTTCAGCTCCTGGATGACGATGCGTCCGGCGCCCATGTTGAGGTGGCCGACCTCGGACGAGCCCTGGTAGCCGTCCGGCAGGCCCACCGCCTCGCCACAGCAGTCCAAGTGGCAGTGCGGATAGCGCGCGCGGATCTGGTCGATGACCGGCGTCTTCGCGCCGTAAACAGAGTTGCCGTCCTTGCGGGGGTTGACGCCCCAGCCGTCACGAATGATGAAAACTACAGGTCTCATGATGTCTCCTTGAAATTGGCGTGTATTATACCACATTCGCGGATCAGCGTTCGCGATCTGTCGGCAGCCCCCAGCTTTCGAGCTTCGTCGCCATCCAGTCGAAAGACGCCTCGTGCATCTCGCGCGAGCGTCCGCACGGGATGACCGGCCCGCAGGCGACCTTGATGTCGTAGTTCGTGTCGACGGGGCCGAAGTCCTTGAAGACCTTGCGCAGGAGGCCGCTCTTGCGCGTCGGCTGGCAACGCGTGTCCACGACGATCGGCACGACCGGACAGCCCGCGCGCTCGGCGAGTTTCGCACCGATCGACGAATACTTCTTGCGGCTGAAGACCTCGCAGCGCGTCCCCTGCGGGAAGATGAGGAAGCTGTCGCCGCCCTGAATGCGCTCCGTGCCGACGCGCAGGATGTTCACGAGGTCCTCACGCGGCGATACGCGGCTGATCGGCACCATCCGCATGTGCTCCGCTGCCTTCTCGAGGAACGGCAGATGCGCGAGCGACGCCTTTGCGACGTAGCTGAACGGCGAAATCGCCAGCAGCAGCGGCGGCAAAAGGATCGTCTCGGTCATCGACAGGTGGTTGCAGACGTAGAGGACGGGTCCCTTGTGCGCGAGGCGATCCGCAAAGCCCTCGATCTGCACGTTCATGCCGAGGCGCTCGGCCGTCGTCACGACCGAGAAGCAGAAGCCGGCCCAGCGTTCCGTCGTCAGCTTGCCGAACGGCTCCGTCAGGGCGCAGCACGGGAAGACGCGCGTCACGCCCCACGTGTAGCGCAGGGTCGTCCAGGCGGACGGCTTCGCGCGCGCGACGGCGCGGCAGTCGGGCGCCGTCTGGTAGCCGCCGGTCCGGCGGATGGATTCCTGAAACTCACTCAGCGTCGTCGTTCTCATGTTCAACCTGCTCCTGTCCGCCCCGCTGTTCGGCGGCGGCGTTCTCGGCCTTGGCCTTTTCGATCATGTCCTTGCGGACGGACTCCAGCTGTGCCTTGAGGTCGTCGCGCATTTCCTGAAGCTGCCGCTTCTGCTCCTCGCGCTCGGCCTCGCGCGCCTGACGCTCCTCCTCGCGCTGCTGGCGCCGCGCCTCCTCCTGCGCCTGCTCGGCGGCGAGCTTCGCGCGGCGGCGACCGCCCAATGTGCGCCCGAGCAGCGGCGAGCGCGCCGTCGGCGCGTTCAGGAGCGAGATGCCGTCGTTCGCCCGCGCCGCGCCCGCCTTCGCCGTCGCGGCGGCGTCCTTGGCGGAGTCACCGCCAATCGTCAGCGTCACCTCGATCTCGCCCTTCGCAATCGTCATCGTCGCCGTTTCGGGGTCGGCCTCCTTCACAAGCCAGCCGCCGCGCGACTCGCCGACCTTCAGGTAGTAGTGGCGGGGGTTCTTGCCATCCGAGCTGTCCGTGAAGCCGACGGCGACCTGCCCGTCGGGCGTCATGTTGATGACGGAAAAGCGAATCGCGCTCTTGATCTGCTCCTGTTCCTTCGTCAGCTCCTTCTGGGACGACTTCGTCACCTCGCTCGGCAGCTTCGTCGGGTCAAACCCGACCGGCAGCGCCCCGAACATCTGCCGGTCGACGATCGACTGGTAGCGTGCATAGGGCTGCTTCTCGGCGAACGTCGCCCCAGCGCAGACGCACAGGAGCAGGGCGAGCATTCTCAATCCGGCGTTCCTCATCATCTCGTGCACGACCGCGCCCCGTCAGAAGAACCACTTCGCGACGGCGAGCAGCCCCTGCTTCCACGGCACGCGGTGGCTCACGCCCGACTTGCCGGAAAACTCGGCGAGGTGCGCGACGTACCAGTCGTAGTTCCGCACGAGCGCCTGCTTGTTCGAATACTGCGGCTTGTAGTCAAGCAGCTTCTCCGCCTTCTCGATCGACACGAACGAGTCCGTCGACGCCGTCTCGTAGACCCACGGATAGAGCGGCGAGAGGTGCAGCTTCTCCAGAATGCGCAGGATGAAGACGAGCGGCGCGACCGGCATGCCGCGAATCTTCTTGCCGTGCCCGGCGCGGTCGAGGACGGCCTGATAGTCCTCCTTCATCGTCGTGAAGTCCTTCGCGCCGATGTTGAACGCGGTCGCGACGACCTCCCTCGGATACGTCATCGCGTGCCAGATCGCGTGGTCAAGGTCATCGACATCCATGAGCTGGTAGCGGTTCTCGCCCGACCCAATCATCGGGAAGCCGTGCCCCGTGTACGCCCAGTCGTAGAAGAGCGCGAACACGCCGAGGCGTTCCGGGCCGATGAAGCTCTTGGGACGGATGATCGAGACGCAGTAGCCGCCCTGAATCGCCGCGCGGCAGATGTTCTCGGCCTCGATCTTCGCGTGGCCATACGGCCCGACGCCGACGAGCGGATCGGTCTCGACGATCGGATGCTTCTTCGGCACGCCGTAGACCGCCGTCGAGGAGATCTGGATCATGCGGTCAAGCTTGAACTTGCGCGCGGCGTTCAGCACGTTGCGGCAGCCGTCCACCTCCGTCGTGCGGATGTCCTCCTCACTGTAGAGCGGCAACGCCGCCGCGCAGTGGACGACGACGTCGCACCCTTCCGTCACCTTCTCGACGGCCGCGACATCGCGCACGTCGCCCAAGGTGAACTTGAGCCACGGCTCGCCCTTTTCGGGATAGTCAAAGTCGGCAATGTCCAAAACGCGAATTTCCTCCACGCCTTGCGCGCGGAGGAAACGGATGAGGTTGATGCCGAGAAAGCCCGAACCGCCGGTGACGAGGACCTTCATCTCGCGCCTCCCTTACTTCGCCGCCGGAGCGGGCGCTTCAGGAGCCACCGGGGCCGCCGGGAGTTCCGGCGCGGCCATCGGGAGCGCGGGGGCCGCCTGTTCGGCGGCGACCGGCTCGGCTTCGCGGGCCATGAGCGAGCGCGTGTGGGCCGTCGAGGTGAGGCGCGCGAGGACGAGCGTGTTCAGGAGAAAGACCGCGCCGAGGATCGCCGTCGTCTTGATGAGGACATTCCCCGCATCCGCACCGAGCGACGCCTCCAGCATGCCACCGCCAATTGCGCCGCCAAGGCCGCCCTCTTTCGGCTTCTGGAGCATCACGACGAGCGCGAGCAGCAGGCAGACGAGGACTTCGACGACATAGAGACAACCAATGAAAATGGACATTCTTCTTTCCTTTCTGAATTTGGGTGCGTATTATACCGAAAAACCCGCGTCCTTTCAACCGCGGCAGGAATGACGGCGGGCCCTGACGCCTAGAACTTCCTGTCGCGGTCGTTTCCGCCCGAAGCCGCGCTGCGGTGCTCGTGGAAGATCCAGCCGAAGACTTCGAGCCCGATCAGGGACAGCACCGTCGTGGCGACGCCAACGGCATAGAGCCCAGCGGCAATCGCCATGCCGATGCCGGCGGCGACCCAGATGCCGGCCGCCGTCGTGAGCCCGTGCACGGCGTGCTTGTTGACCATGATGGCCCCCGCGCCGATGAAGCCGATGCCGCTGACGATCTGCGCGGCGACGCGGGAGGGGTCGCCCTGCCCCTCGAAGCCGTAGCGCGAGACGATCATCATCAGCGCCGCGCCAATCGCCACGAGAAGATGCGTCCGTGTCCCCGCCACCTTGGCGCGATACTCGCGCTCGGCCCCGATGAGCCCGCCCAGCAGACCTGCCACGACGAGCCGCACGATCAGTTCACTTGTCTGCACCATGAGAATGCTTCCTTCCCTTTTCGTCTAAATGTCCGCACACTGCCCCCGCAAGCGCCATCTTCCGCGCCTCCCGCACAAGCGCCCGCGAATAGGGGTGGGTCGGCGCCCGGAAGAACGCCGCCGGATCGTCCGACGTCTCGACGACCTCGCCCGCCTTCATGACCGCGAGCTTCGTCGCCATCTGCGAGACGACGCCGAGGTCGTGCGTGATGAGGAGAATCGCGGCGTTCGCGCGGTGCAAGTCCCTCATGAGCCGCAGAACCTGCGCCTGCACCGTGACGTCGAGCGCCGTCGTCGGCTCGTCGGCAATCAGCAGGTCGGGGCCGAGCATGAGCGCCATCGCAATCATCACGCGCTGCTGCATGCCGCCCGACAGCTCGTGCGGATAGGCCCGCGCGCGCACCGCCGGATCGGGAATCCCGACCTTGCCGAGCCACGTAAGCGCCTGTTCGCGCGCGGCCCGCTTCGAGACGTCCGCATGCAGGCGCACCGCCTCGACAAGCTGGTCGCCGATGCGGTGAAGCGGCGAGAGCGACCCCATCGGATCCTGAAAGACGACGCCGATGCGTCGCCCGCGAATCCGGCGCAGCTCGGCGCACGGCAGGGCCAGCAGATCCACGCCGTCGAAGAGGATGCGCCCCTTCGGCCAGAACGCGGGCGGGCTCGGCAGAAGGCGCGGCACCGATAGCGCGACGGAGCTCTTGCCCGAGCCGGACTCGCCGACGAGGCCCAGCACCTCGCCACGTTCCAGCGCGAGATTCACGTTCCGCGCCGCCGCCGTCACCTCGCCCTCGTCCGAGCGAAACGAGACGTCTAGATCGTCGATTCTGAGCAGCATCTGCCTCCGTCCGCCTTTCCCTTGCCGTTTTTCCGCGTATTATACCACACGCGCGCCGCCGCGTCCGAACGCCAGCGCCAGCGCCTCCAGCAGCGTGTCGCCCGTCGGCGCGACGGCCCGCAGGCGTTCCGCCGCATGCCCGCCCTGCGCGCACAGGACGCAGTGGACGCCCAGCGCGTCGGCGACCTCCTTGTCATGCAGCGCGTCGCCGATGAGCACGATTCCGCCACGGGCGCGCGACGCGGGGATCCGTCCGAGCAGTTCGCGCGTGCGGACGAGCTTTGACGCCCCGTCGAGATTGTCGACGCCGTAGACGAAGTCGAAGAAGTCGCGCAGCCCGAAGCCGTCCACCGCCACGTCCAGAAGATCCTGCCGGAGCGCGGAGACGATGGACTGCCCGCCGCCGACGGCCTGGACGCGCGCGAGGGCCGTCCGCGCCTCGGCGTTGAGCCGCTTCGGCCGTGCCGCATAGGCCGCATGGTAGTCGCGCGCAAGCGCGTCCCAGTCCTCCCGCGCGAGGTCGATTCCGCAGGCCGCATAGAACGGCTTCACGGGAAACGCGAAATGCGCGCGATACCACGCGCGGCTGATTGCGGGAAGCCCCCGCCGACGCAGCTGGACGTTCATCGCCTCGACCGCCGCGCCGGTGTCGTCCAGCAGCGTGCCGTTCCAGTCCCAGAGGACATAGGGCGGCGGCTCGGCTGTGGCGGCGCGGATCATCAGAACCTGAACTCGACCTGCCAGCGCAGGAAGAACGCCGGCTTGCCCGTCTCGAAGTAGTCGCCGGGGTTGAAGAACTCGGCGTAGAGGTGGCCGACGACCTCGAAGCGCTCGCCCTTCGCCTTGTCGGGGAGACGGATTGGGAAGTCGTACTTGGCCTGGTAGGCGACGCCCTTGAAGAAGCCGTCGCCGCCGCCGAGGCCGTCCTGCGCGGCCGCGAACATCGGCGTCAGGCTCGCGGCGAGACGGTGGGCGCGGCCGAGGTCAAGTCCAGCGGTCAGGTTGATCGCGTGCAGGTTGCTCCACCAGCCAAAGCCGTAGTGCGTACCATAGAGAAAGATTTCCGCATACGAGACGCCGCGCGCCCACATCGGATCCCACGCGCTGTGGCCGCCGTCCTCGTCCGCCGCGTCGTCGTCGCCGCTCATGAAGTGGTAGCCGAACTTGCCGAAGGGCTTCACGGACGACGCCGTCGCGCGCTTCCAGTTGACGCCCGCGTAGGAGCTCCAGCCCGACAGCGTCTCATGGTCGCCGTTCACGCCGACCTGCCCCATCGCCTCGAACTGCAGCGACCATTCCTCGTCAATCTGCGGCATCAGCTTCGTGCCGACGAGCTCGCGCTGCGTCCACGGATGCTCCTCGCCCGCGCGCAGGAACGCGTGCGTGTTCTTCTGCAGGGCGAAGACCTGATAGGGCAGCCACGCGGCGAGCTTCGAGCGCCAGATCGCGCCGACGCCCCAGTCGTCCATGTCAAGATCCGCCCCGCCGCCGAAGCCCGTCATCGACGTGTGCTTCGAGCGCGCCGTGCCGAAGCGGACTTCGTTGTCGTCGAAGTTGTAGAGCGCGAAGAGGTCAAGCGTCGATTCCTCCGTCAGGTGCAGCGTGAAGGTCGCCATGTCGGAGTAGAACGAGCGCGAGCCGTCGCCCGGCGAGACGAGGTCGAAGACGTGATCGAGGCCGCAGTAGTTGAAGAGGTCCTGACGCCCGACCTTCAGGTCGAGGAAGCCGTCGAAGAGGCCGCGCCCCTCAAAGAAGAGGTTGTCGAGGAAGACCTCGCCCGGAAACGTCTGCGCGTGCTTGCGGGGCTCCGGGCACCAGCGGAACTCGTCCGCAAGCCGCGTGTAGAGCCGCCACGAACTTCCGCTCTCGGTCACGCCCTTCACCTCGCCCCAGATGCGCGGACGAAACCGCATGTGATGAACAAAGCCGCTGCGCCGCACGGGCAACTGGACGCCGCCGCCCGGCAGCCCCGGCACGTTCTGCATGAGTTCCTCACGGACGCGCAGATCTGCGCCCGCGTCGAAGTCGATCCCGCCCGGCGACGTTGAAGCGAACAGGGCGGCACACACGCTGAAGAGAGACTTTCGTTTCATTTTCATCAAAGGGACAGGAGAACAAAGAACGCATTGTGGTCGGACAGCGCCTCGCTCGGCACGAGGCGCGGCGCGCCGGCGGGACGGAAGCCCCGCGCGAAGATGTAGTCGAGCGCGCTGTCGCCGTAATACTTCGAGGGGTGGGTCCCGCGTCCCTCCGGCGGCAGCAGCGAAAGGAGGTTCAGGAATTTCGCCGCGTCGAACAGCTTGAAGATCTTCTCGTCCTTGAACTCGCGGCGCCAGCGGTCGGCGTTCATGTCGCCCCCGACGAGGACGGGCCGCCCCTTTCCGACGGCGTCCTCGTGCGCGAGCAGCTGCTCGACGGCGCGCGTCCGCTTCGCGCGGTTCAGTTCGGCGAGCGCCGGCTTCTTCGACGCGCCGTAGTTCGACTTCAGGTGGACGGCGTAGACGGCCGCCGTCGTCGCAGAATCAAGCCGCAGCGCGGCGAAGGCGTAGCCGCGCGGCGGCGTGGTCTTCCCGGACGGCTTCCACTTCGTCCAGCCCTTCTCGACGACCGGCAGCGTCGTCGCGATCACGTCCTGCTGCTGGTCGAAGCGGTCGCGGCGGCGGTAGGCGGAAATGGAGGCGACCACGAGGTTCGTGCGCCCGATGCGCGCGACGAGGTTCGAGGCGACGCGCGGCCCGCGAATCTCGTTCAGGCAGAGAATGACGTCGTTCGTCCCGGCGGGGTCCATCGCGTCCAGCCCGCGCGCGAGCATCTTGGCGACCGCCGTGACCGTCGCCTCCTCGACGTCGGGGTGCGCGCGGTGCTCGGCGCGGCCGGACGGAAACCAGTTCCCGTTCCAGGTTCCGACGACGACGGCGGCGAGAATGGAAAGCAGCGTATTCAAGGCTCAGAATCCCGGCAAGTTGAGCTGGCCCGAGACGCAGACCTTGCGGCCCTTGGACAGCGTGCGGTCGGAAGTGTCGTAAACGACGAACTTGATGCCGTCGAAGCGCTTCGAGAGTTCGCGGCGGATGAAGCTCGAGACCGTCTTCACGTTCCCGACGTCATCGTCCGAGAAGCCGATCGAGACCGACCGGTCGAGACGCCCCGAACGGCGCAGCATGTGGAAGACGTGCTCCACGAAATCGCGAATCGCGAATTCCTTGGCGAGCTCCGGCCGCGCGACCGTCGAGGCGACGGCCAGCTTCTCGCGGTAGATCGGGTCGCGCGCCATCCGCGCGCGGAACCCCGCGTAGGTGACGGCCGAGTAGCGGCACATGCCGAGGTAGTAGTCGAGCTCCTCGGCGTCCGTGCCGAATTCGCCGTCGCCCACGCCGTCGATCCAGCGGCGGTAGCCGCGCAGGTTGGACATCATCTCGGCGCGATCCTCCTCGGTGAGGGCGTAGCGGATGAAGATGCGCACGGCCTTCTTCAGCGTCTCGGGGGAGTGCCCGCGCGCCGTCACAATCGCGAAGAGCCGCCCTTCGCGCAGCGTCTTCTTCAGGGCCTGGTAGCTCGGCCCCGGCTTCGCGCCATGCTCGACCTTCTCCAGCGCGGCAATCGTGTCCTCCAGAAAGAGGTTCGGCGGGGTCTGTCCCCCGCCGTCGCACGGCGGATCCTCGAAGTTGCGGAACGCCTCCGCCCAGACGCCGCCGGGCGCGCGGTAGTGCTCGACGTCGGCCCGGACGAGCGCAAAGGTCGCCGTCGAGACCTCGACCGGCTTCCACGTGCCGTCGTCCTCCCGATGCTCCATCCGGATCTTCGTCGGCATGTGGAGGATGTTGTCGTCCCAGTCGAAGATGTAGTACTTGAAGTCGCGCGTGGCGACTTCTTCGTTCACGTATGGAATCGGCTTCTTCATTCGCGTTCCCGTCCGCTTTCAAAGAGGACAAAGGCCGGCAGCCCCTGAATCGGCTCGAAGCCCGGCAGACGCTTCAGCTCCGAAAGGTCTTCGGCCTGAAGGCGGATGACCGTGTAGCCCTTCAGGGCCTCGGCGACCCGCGCCTCGCGCAAGGTGCCGCGATCCATTGCCGCGCAGTTCTTGCACCACGTCGCCCAGCAGTCGACGAGAACCGGCTTGCCGGAAGGCGCACGCGACAGGAGCGACTCGAGCGACCCAAGCGACACGAGATTGATGTCGATGACGCCACGACCGTCCTTCTCGTCCCCCGCGTCCCTCGCGTCGTTTCGCGCAAAGCCCTTCACGGCAAGCCCCGCGTACCACACCGCGAAGCCGAAGACGAAGACGGCGAAGACGCGGTTGACCCACTTCATCCACGCGCCCGGCTTCGGCAGCACGTTCAGTCCGGCGCCGAGGAACGGCCAAGGCAGCGCCATGCCCAGCCCCAGCGCAAACGGCAGCCCCAACGCCCACCAATCGCCCGCCGCAAACCGGCTCGCCGTCAGCAGAAGAACCGACACCAGCACAGGCGCGACACACGCGCCGGCCAGGACGGCCGAGAGCGCCCCCATGAAGAGCGGATACAAGGCGCCCGTGCGCAACGGCAGCCACCGACGTGCCCGCGTCAGGTCAAGCGTGAAGAGGCCGCAGAGGGCGAGGCCGAGAAGGACGAAAACCCCGGCGACGAAGAGGTTGAAGACGGGGTTCGACTGGATCGTCCCGAAGGAAACGCCCCCGACGGCGGCCAAGACGCCGAGCGTGCCGTACGCGAGCGCGATGCCAAGGCCGTACAGAAGGCCTCGGCGCACGGATCGCCCGATGACGATCAGGTTCACGGGAATCATCGGCAGGACGCACGGCGTCAAGTTCGTCGCCGCGCCCGCGAGCAGCAGCGTCAAGAGGAGCAGAACCGTCGACGCCGGAAGCGCCGGCGCCGTCTCCTCTCCGCGCAAGAAGGCCAGGAACGCCTCCGCATCCATGTAACCCTGCGCCCAGCGCGTCGGTTTCGCCGACGCCGCGGACGGCGTGGGCGAAACAGCCGGGGAGCTATCGGACGTGGGCGCGTCGTCCGGATCGTCGAGCCGACGGCACAGGCCGTCCGCACATTCGTAGCGCACCCCGTTGATGACTTGAATCTCCGCCCGCGCACCGAACGCCGCCACCGCCAACAGGGCCGCGCACGCCAGCCGCGCGAGCCCCCCCGCACACCGTCCGGCTCGACGCGGCGCGGGACGGCTCGCCGTCTCCAGCACCTGCCGCGCGCGCCAACCGCCCCAGACGAAGAGCCGCCCCGGACGGATGTTGCGCACGGCTTTCACGACGGCCCCCGTCCGGTCAAGGAACGTCGCGTCGATTGGAAAACGCATGAAGAGCGTGTGGATTGCGTTGCAGCGCGGAATGAGCAAGCCCTGCCCAGTCGGCAACGCGCGACGACCGATCAGGCCCTTCATTCGTTCGAGAAAGGTCTCGGCGACTTCCGCGTCAATGCCGTTCAGCGTGATTCGTTTCATGGCGACTGCCTTTCGGGACGAGAGAAGACGAACGCGCCGACGAACGCCGTGAACGGCGCGACGAGCACGAGGCCGAAGCTGCCGACGAGCGTCTTGACGAGTTCCGCCGAGACAAGCGTCGAATTGAGGAAATCCACGGGGTCTGTCCCCTGCGCGGCGAACACCATGAGCAGCGTGAGGTAGCCGCCCGAATACGCGAGCAGGAGCGTCGTCGTCATCGTGCCGACGACGCTGCGCCCGATGCGGAGGCCGCTCTTGAACAGCTCGCCGCGCGGCAGCGTCGGGCTGTGGCGCACGATCTCGGCGAGCCCGGCGGCGATGTCCATCGCGAGATCCATCACCGCGCCGGACGACGCGAGGATCACCGCGCCGACGAAGACGTCCACGAGGACGAGATCCGTGTAGCCGGAGTAAAGCAGCGTCTGCACGAACGGCATCGTCGCGCCGTTGACGTGGAGCGCGGCAGCAAAGAAGTCCGCAAGGCCCAGCGACGCGGCGACGCCGAGCAGCGCGCCGAGAAACGCCGCGAAGCCCGTGCGCGACCAGCCGGCGACGAGATACATGATGACGGCCGTCAGCACCGAGACGACGGCGAACGACGCCCACGCGGCATTCCAACCGGAAAGGCAGAGCGGCACGAGCAGCTTCCAGACGGCGACGCAACTGAAGACAAAACTGAACAGCGCCTTTGCGCCTGTCCAGCCGCCGAACGCGCAGAGGAGAACGGCGAAGCCGCCGAACAAGACGGCCGCCCAGCCGAGTCGCCAATGGTCGCGCGCGACGAGCGGCTCGTCGCCGAGGACGACCAGCGCCGTCTCGCCGACCGTGAACTTCTTGTCGAACTCCAGCTGCGCGCGCAGCTCGTTGTGCGCCGTCTTCACCGAACCGTCCGGGAGGCGCACCTTCAGCCGCTGCGTGCCGAACTCGATGAGCCCGTGCAGCTGGACATCCGAATTGTCCGTCGCGACGACCTCAGCCCGCGCCGTCTCGCCCACCTGCGCCGCAATCCGGCGCGGCCCCGGCAGGAACGAGAGGCCGACGCACCCCAAGGCGAGGACACCGACAACGCCCCACTGCCGGATTGCACACATGGCATTACGCGACCCCAGTCGAGCCGAAGCCGCCCGTGCCGCGATCCGTCGCGTCGACGACGTCCGTCTCCACAACCTGCGGCTGCGTGACGGGCGCGATGACGAGCTGGGCGATCTTGTCGCCCCTCTTCACGGCGAAGTCGGCTTCGCCGAAGTTCGCCAAGATGACGCCGATCTCGCCACGATAGCCGGCGTCGATCGTGCCGGGCGAGTTGAGCACCGTGACGCCGTGCTTCAGGGCGAGGCCCGAACGCGGCCGCACTTGCGCCTCGTACAGCGGCGGCAGGAGGATGACGAGCCCCGTCGGGACGAGCGCGCGTCCGCCACGGGGAATCACAACGTCCGCGACGCTCCGCAAGTCCATCCCCGCGTCGCTCGGGTGAGCATACGCGGGGAGGACGGCGTCGGGATGAATCCGCTTGAACGCGAGGGTCATTCTTCCTCTTCCGGATTCTCGACCGACGAGATCTCGCCCGTCTCGAAGCCGAGGCGTTCGAGGTTCCACTTGCGCCAGCTTTCGGGAATCTGCCGCTGCTGGAGCATCGCGAGCTCGTCGCGGATCTGCGAGCGCAGCACCATCGCCTTCGCGGCGTCGCCCGCCGTGCGGTCTTCGCAGACGACGAGGAGCGCATGGCCCGGCGAGGTCAGCGTGAATTCGGAGACTTCGCCCTTCTTGAGCTTCATCGCGGCGCGCGCGACGGCCATCGCGTTCTCAATGCCGCTGTCCGTGCCCTGGCGGAGGTCGGAGACCGTGAACGTGAGGTTCGTCGACACGCCCTTGACGGCCTCCACCGCCTTCGCGCCCTTCTTCGCGATCGCCTCGACCTGAGCCTTGAAGGCGTCCGCCTTCGCGTCGCGGAGCGCGCGCGGCCCGATCGCCTTCTTCGCCTCGTCGAACGTCGGCACGTGCTTCGGGCTCGTCTCGGCTTTCTCGATCAGCCAGACGGCATTCACGGAGCTCACGACCGCGTAGCGCAGGTCTTCGCTCGACGTGTCGAGCTCGGCCACCGCCTCGGAGAAGCCCTTCGCGCCGGGGCAGATCTGGTACGTGCGCTTCATGAAGCCCTCCTGATAGCCGCCATCCAGCGCGAACCAGTCGCTCGTCTGAACCTTCAGGCCCTCCTCCTTCGCGATCTCGTCCAGCCGCGACGAGCCCTTCGCCGCCTTCTGGGCGTAGGCGCGGACGTTGAGGTTCGTCTCCAGGCACTGGACGGCCGCAATCTGGCGCAGCTCCTTCTCGATGCCCGCCTTCACGTCCTCGAACTTCTTCACCGTCTCGACGCCGTTCGTGTCCGTCGACGTGTACTTGTCGATGGTGACGTCGTAGCGGTCGCGCATCTCGTCCTCGGTGACGGTCATGCGTGCGAGCAGGTCCTTGTTCGTCGCGTCGAACTTCACGAAGCGGATCTTCGTGCGTTCGGGAAGCTCCAGGCTCTTCTGGTTCTTCTCGAACCAGGCCTTCAGGGCCTTGTCGTCGACCTTGACGGCGTCGGCGTCCTTCTTCGACTGGGTGAACGTCGCGACCTTGACGGTGAACGTGTCCGTCATGTCCGCCACGGCCTGGTCAAGCTCCATCGGCGACGTCCACGCCGCCGACCCGAGCACGGCCTGCCCGAGGCGCATGAGCGTGACGCGGCGCTTCAGGAACGCCTCGAAGCGCTCGGGCGTGAGCCCGTTGTCGCGGAGCGCGCGCTGGTAGAGCGCGAAGCTGAAGCCGCCGTTCTGCTGGAAGGATGGATCGCGGCGGATGATCGCCTGCACCTCGGCGTCCGTCGCCTCGACGCCCGCCTTGCCGGCGACGAGCAGCGCGGCGTAGTTCTCCCACGCCTGGCGGTTGACGTCGCCCTGCTTCATCTGCCAGTCGCGCGAGCGGCCGAAGCCGCGCGCCTCCTCCGCAAGGGCCGCGAAGAGCTTGCCGTCGACGGACTTGCCCGCGAGCGTGCCCGCGTCGCCCGACATCTCGGCGCGCGACTCGCTGCCGAGGTCAGCGATGAGGAAGTCAAAGGCGAAGAAAGCGGAAATCGCGATGGCGAAGGCGCCCCAGAGCCAGCGGTTGCGGATCAGCTTGTTGAATTGATGAATGACCATTTTCTTGTTGCTCGATTCTACGAATGCTCGACTGTTCGATTGGTTCGGTTTCTTGTTGTTTGTGTGACTTGTGTTGCGTGAGTGGAAAGACTCCGGCTGAAGCAGAACGCCTACTCCTCGTCCGACGAGGAATCGGAAGCCGTCTCGGACGACTCGTCCTCGTCACCGGCGGCCTCCGTCGTCTCCGTCGCCTCGGCGGCCTTCTTCGCGAGGGCGTCCGCCTCGGTCTCGGTCTTGGCGACGAGCGTGCCCGAATTGACCTCCGCGCGGCCCTCGCAGAAGCTCACGCCCGGCCCCATCGGGTTGCCCGCCGCATCAAACGCCATGACGAACACGCTCATCCGCTCGCCGACCGACGGGACGGCCCGGTGGATGTTGATCTTCATCTTCGGCGAAAACTTGATCTCGGCCTTGTCGGCGACGGCCTTCTGCTCGGCCGAGCCGTCCTCCGCAATCTGCGACTGGAGGCGCACGCCCTGGTCGAGACGGACCAGGTAGTCGCCGCTCGTGTTCTCGAGGACGGTCACGAGGTGGTCGTGCTCGCCCGTGAGGATGAGCTCGTTCGCGGCCCGCATCTGGGGAATCTCGAAGTGCCGCCCGGAGAGGCCGAGCGTCCCCGTCACGCACCGCACGACCGAACGGTCGCCGAACGCCGTCTTCTCGTAGGTGTAGCGCGACTCGCCCGCCGGGTTCTTCACCGTGAAGTCCGGCGCCGTCACGAAGAACGCACCCTCCGGCAGGTTGTCCGCGAGGTCGAGATCCAGCGTGCCCATGCCGAGGACAACCGTGCGCGTCTTGACGCCGAGCGCCTGCGCCAACGTCCCGAAGGAGGCGTCGCCCGCAATCGTCGCCGAGGAGTCCGCGCCAAACGCCACGGTCAGCCGGCCGGCCCCCTGCGTCCGAAAGGCCGAGCCGAGCGGATAGAACCGGCCCTCCTCGACCGGCGCCCAGTCCTTGCCCGGCGCCTGAACCTCCGCCGTTCCCTCACAGGCACGGCAGAACGGCAGCGTCGTGAAGGCGGACGCCTTGGCGACAGACTTCTGGGGCGCGGCCGCCTCCGCCGGCGCGGCGGCTTCCGCCCCTTGTTCATCCTGCGCGAACGCGGCGCACGCGCCCAGCGCGACGAGCGAAACGAAAACGGACTTGACAGGTTTCATGGCTGTTCTCCTTTTAGACGAGATGCGCGCCGTCGGACGGCGGAATCAGCGAGCAGGTCGGCTCGTCGCCGAACTTCGCCTTGTACTCGCGCGTGATCGCCGCCGCGATGCGGTCGGCCGCCGCCGGATCGACGAGCAGGCAGCAGCTGCCGCCGAACCCGCCGCCGGAGAGGCGCGCGCCGTAGACTTCGGGAATCGCCTTCGCCGCGTCCACGATCGCGTCCAGCTCCTCGCAGGAGTTCTCAAACCAGTTGCGGCTCGACTCGTGCGAGTCGTACATGAGCGCGCCGAAGCCCTTCAGGTCGCCCTTCTCCAGCAGCGCCGCGCCCTGGAGGACGCGCTCGTCCTCGCCGATCGGATGCACCGCGCGCTTCGCCGTCGTCTCGGAGAGGCCGCTGCGGTAGAGCACCCACTCGGCCGTCGTGACGTCGCGCAGGTGCGTGACGTTCCCCTTCTTCAGGACGCCCGCGAAGTACTTCGCCGCGTCTTCGCACGCCTGGCGGCGCGAGGCGTACGCCCCGTCCACAAGCGCGTGCTTCGCGTTCGACTTCACCATCATGAACGCGACCTTGTCGCCGAGCGGCACGGTCTCGAACGTGTTCGAGCGGAAGTCGCTCTTGACGAGCGCGCCCGCCTTTCCGTACATCGAGGACGCCTGGTCGAGCAGCCCGCAGGGGCAGCCCGCGAACGTGTGCTCGGCCTTCTGCCCGATCTTCGCGAGCACCGTCCGGTCGAGATTCGTGCCGTAGAGCTTCTGGAGCGCAAGCGCCGTCGCCATCTCCAGTGCGGCGGACGACGAGAGCCCCGCGCCGAGCGGGATGTTGCCGAGGAACATCGCCTTCCAGCCGTGCTTCGCCTCGGCCGGATCGTCGTCGAAGAGCCAGTTGAACGTGCCCGTCACGTAGTTCTGCCACGTCATCTCGCGCGCGGGCTTCACGTCGCGGATGGAGAAGTTCGCCGTCTCCATCAGGTCGCCGGCCGTGAGCGAGCAGCTCTCGTCGGCCGTCGGGCTCACGGCGAAGAACGTGCCCTTGTCGATCGCCGCCGAGAGCACGAAGCCCTCGTTGTAGTCGGTGTGGTTGCCGAGCACCTCGATGCGGCCCGGCGCGTAGGCGACGACCTGCGGCTTCTCGCCGTAGAGCTTCTCGAACTTGGAGACGAGCTCGTCGTAGACATTCTGGTTCAACATGGCGGAATTCTCCTTATGCTTGGAATTGGGGTTTCAGGCCTGGGTCGCCTTCGGCTTCGAGAGGAAGTTCGCGTAGACGAAGATGTAGGCGAAGAGCGCGATCGTGAACCAGTAGCTGCCGAGGTAGCCGACCTTGCCCGCGAGCATGCCCTGCAGCGGCAGGCAGACGCCGCCGACGACGCAGGCCATGAAGATGCCGGAGCCCATCGGGACGTACTTGCCGAGGCCCTCCGCCGCGAGGTTGAAGAGACCGCCCCACATGACGGACGTCGCGAGGCCGCAGACGAAGACGAGGCACATCGAGAGCGGAATCGTCTTGCCGAAGACCGTGACGAGCTTCACCGGCAGGAACATCATCGCCAGCAGCGTGACGATGCCGAGGAGGGAGAGGAACGTGATCATCGCGCGCGAGCTGACCTTGCCGCCGATCGCGCCGCCGACGATGCGGCCGATCATCATCGCGAACCAGTAGGACGCGACGACGCTGCCGGCGATGACCGGGCCGACGCCCTCCATCTCGCTCATGTAGAGGTTCGCGAAGTTCGGGATGCCGGACTCGATCGTGATGTAGAAGAAGATCGCGAGCGCGCCCAGCGTGAAGTGGCGGAACTTGAGCGTCGCGACGATGTCCTTCACCACGCTCGTCTTGCCGGCGAGGCGGTCGGCCTTCTCCTCGGCCGTCTCCATGTGCGGCTCGGGGATCTTCGAGGCGAGGACGATCACGAACGCGACCGCGAAGAGCGCCATCGCGATGAGCATCGCCGGCGCGACCTTCGAGACCGTCGCCTCGTTCATCGCGCCGCCGATCAGCCAGCCGAGGATCATCGGCGCGAGCGTCGCGCCGATCGAGTTGATCGAGCAGCCCATCTGGACGAGCTGGTTGCCCTTGTTGCCGCCGCCGCCGAGCGTGTTCAGGAGCGGGTTCACGACGAGGTTCAGCAGGCACATCGAGAAGCCCGCGACGAACGCGCCGGCGATGTAGACGTAGAACGGGTTCGCCGACGCGGGCACGTAGCCCGAGAGGAGCTGGATGCCGAGGCCCGCGAAGCCGACGGCCGCCGCAAGGAGCGCCGTGAACTTGTAGCCCTTGCGCTTGAGGACGAGGCCGCCCGGAATGCCCATGAAGAGATAGGCGAAGAAGTTGGCCGCGCTGCCCAGCTGCGAGGCCGTGGCCGACGCGTTGAACTGGTTCTTGGCGACGACCGCCATCGACCCGGCGAAGTTGGTGACGAACGCGATCATGAAGAAGAGCGCGAACATCGTGACGATGGCGGCGACGTTGCCGCTCTGCGGTTTCTGCTGTTCCATGGTATTCCTTTTCAGTGTTTATGGTGTGGGATTATATCGTAATTCGGGCGTTCCGTCAATTGGCCTAGTTCCCCATCGCGAAGGCGTAGGCGTTCTGGAACATGCGCATCCACGGGCCGTTCAGCCGGAAGACGCCGGGGTTGTAGCTGAGCTGGCAGGCGCGGAAGCCTCGCTCCGGGTGCGGCATCATGATCGTCGCGCGGCCGTCCGCCGTCGTGAACGCCGTCTGCCCGCCGAGCGAGCCGTTCGGGTTGTACGGATAGCGCGTCGTCGCGTGCCCGTAGTTGTCGACGTAGTGCGCGGCGCACGGACCCGGCGCGAACCCGTCCGTCCACACGCGGCCCTCGCCGTGCGCGACCGCGATCGGCAGACGCGAGCCCGCCATGCCCCGGAAGAAGATCGACGGGGACTCCTCGATCTCGACCGTCGCGTAGCGCGCCTCGAACTGCTCGGAGATGTTCTTCACGAACTTCGGCCACTTCTCCGCGCCGGGGATGATGCCCTTCAGCTGCGAGAGCATCTGGCAACCGTTGCAGACGCCGAGCGAGAACGTGTCGGGACGGTGGAAGAACGCCTTGAACATTTCGCGCAGGCGGTCGTTGTAGAGGATCGAGCGCGCCCAGCCGGAGCCCGCGCCGAGCACATCGCCGTAGCTGAAGCCGCCGCACGCGACGAGCCCCCGGAAGTCCCGGAGGTCGACGCGCCCCGCGATGAGGTCGGACATGTGGACGTCCTGGCAGTCGAAGCCCGCGAGCGCGAACGCCACCGCCATCTCGATGTGGCCGTTGACGCCCTGCTCGCGCAGCACAGCCAGTTTCGGCGCCGCGCCGTGGGCTGGGGTGCAGGACGGCCCGACGTCCCGTCCGTTCAGGTTCTCGTCCGGATCGAACGTCAGCTTGAAGCTCAGGCCGGGGTTGAGGTCGTCGAGCGCGTTGTCGTATTCCTCGCGCGCCGAGACCGGGTTGTCGCGCAGGGCCTGCATGCGGTACGTCGTCTCCGACCAGCAGCGGCACAGGTACGTGATGTCCGTCTTGATGACCTGCCGCGCGCCGACGAAGAGCTCGAACGTGCGGCTCGTCGCGAGCGCCGCGCCGATGGCCTCGGCGGGGACGCGCGCGGCGCGGAAGACCGCCAGCACCTTGTTGAGGTATTTTTCGCGCACCTGCAGGACAGCGCCCGGCTGCTCGTTGAAGAGCTGCTCCAGCGCGTCGCCGTCGGGGAGCTTCGCGACGAGGCCGCGTCCGCCCGTGATCGCCATTTCCGCGAGCGTGACGGCGAGGCCGCCGTCCGACCGGTCATGGTAGGCGAGCGCGAGCTTGTCGCGCACGACCGTCTGCATCGCGTTGAAGAAGCGCTTCAGGAGCGCGGCGTCCGCGTCCGCGTGCGTGTCGCCGAGCTGTCCGTAGACCTGCGCGAGCGCCGTCGCGCCGAGCGGGGCCTCGCCCGCCTTGCCGAGGTTCACGTAGACGAGCACGGAACCCTCGCCGCGCGGATCGGCCTTCAGGTCGGGCGTGAGCGTGAGGCGCACGTCCTTCACCGGCGCGAACGACGAGACGACGAGCGAGAGCGGCGCGACCTGCTTCTTCTCCTCGCCCTTCCGGTCCTGCCAGACCGTGTGCATCGAACAGCTGTCCTTGCCGACGGGGATGGACACGCCGAGCTTCGGGCAGAACTTCAGCCCCACCTCCTGCACGGTGTCGTAGAGAATCGCGTCCTCGCCCGGCTCGCCGCACGGGGCCATCCAGTTCGCCGAGAGGCGGATCTGCGAAATGTCGCCGACGTCCGCCGCCGCGAGGTTCGTGATCGCCTCGGCGACCGCGAGCCGGCCGGACGCCGGACCGTCGAGGAGCGCGACCGGCGTGCGCTCGCCCGTCGCCATCGCCTGTCCGTTGAACGTCGTGTAGCCCATCGTCGTCACGGCGCAGTCCGCCGCCGGCAGCTGGAACTTGCCGACCATCTGGTCGCGCGCGACGCGGCCCGTGACGGTGCGGTCGGTGATCGTGACGAGGAACGTCTTGTCCGCGACGGCCGGCAGATGCAGGACGCGCGTCAGGGCGTCGATCGGCTTCACGCCCTCGAAGCTCGTCGCGAGGCGCTTCTGCTTCGTGCGCTTCACCTTGCGCACCATGCGCGGCGGCTTGCCGAGCAGGACCTTGATGTCCATGTCGATCGGGTTGTCGCCGAAGTGGCTGTCGTGGAGGACGAGCTGGCCGTCGCCCGTCGCGACGCCGATGAACGCGACCGGGCACCGCTCGCGCGCGCACAGCGACTCGAAGAAGCCCTTCGCCTCCGGACGGAGCGCGAGCACGTAGCGCTCCTGCGCCTCGCAGCACCAGATCTCCATCGGGCTCATCGAGCGCTCCTCGTTGTGCACCGCGCGCAGCTCGAACGTGCCGCCCGTCGCCTCGACGAGCTCGGGGCAGCCGTTGGAGAGGCCGCCCGCGCCGATGTCGTGGACGGAGAGGATCGGGTTCGCCTTGCCGAGCGACGAGCAGGCGTCGATGACGCCCTGGCAGCGGCGCTGCATCTCGGCGTTGCCGCGCTGGACGGAGTTGAAGTCGAGGGCCTCGGAGTTCGTGCCCGTCATCATCGAGCTCGCCGCGCCGCCGCCGAGGCCGATGCGCATCGCCGGCCCGCCGATCTGCACGATCAGCGCGCCGACCGTGACGTCCTTCTTCTGCACCTGGCTGCGGCGGATGACGCCCATGCCGCCCGCGAGCATGATCGGCTTGTGGTAGCCCCGCAGCTCGCCCGCGACCTCGCCCTCGTACGTGCGGAAGAACCCGCAGAGCTGGGGACGGCCAAACTCGTTGCCGAACGCCGCGCCGCCCAGCGGGCCTTCCGTCATGATCTGCAGCGGCGTCGCGAGGCGCGTCGGGAAGTCGGCGTAGACGCGCTCCCACGGCTGGGGGAAGCCTGGAATGCGCAGGTTCGACACCATGAAGCCGCAGATGCCCGCGACCGTCCGCGAGCCCGTGCCCGTCGCCGCCTCGTCGCGGATCTCGCCGCCGACGCCCGTCGCCGCGCCCGGGAACGGCGAGATCGCCGTCGGGTGGTTGTGCGTCTCGACCTTCATGAGCTGGTCGAGATGGTCCCGCCTGAAGGCGTAGGCGTTCGTCTCGGGGTCGATCGCGAAGACGTCCGTCTTGAAGCCCGCGACGACGGCCGAGTTGTCCTTGTAGGCCGAGAGCGTGTCCTGCGGACGCTTCTGGTGCGTGTTCTTGATCATCTCGAAGAGGCTCTTCGCCTGTTTCTTGCCGTCGATGACGAACTCGGCGCCGAAGATCTTGTGGCGGCAGTGCTCGGAGTTCACCTGCCCGAACATGACGAGCTCGGCGTCCGTCGGGTTGCGCTTCGCCTTCTTGAAGCTCGCCGCGAGGTACTTCATCTCCGGCTCGGAAATCGCGAGGCCGATTTCCGCGTTCGCCTCGCGGATCGCCTCGACACCCTTCTTCAGGACGTCATACGTGCGGCCCGGCTTCGGCTCGGCGACGTCAAAGAGGTCGGAAAGGTCGTCGTAGACGCCCTCGGTCATCTTGTCGTAGAGCGCGGCAAGGGCCGTCGGCGAAAGCGCAGCGCGCTCCGGGAAGTCTCGGCCGCTCGTCCCTGGCGTGTGCACGCCGCATTTCGTCACGCGGAAGCGGACGCCCCGCTCGACGCGCAAGATCGACTTCAGCCCGCAGTTGCGGAAGATGTCCGTCGCCTTCGAGCTCCAGGGCGAGATCGTGCCCTTGCGCGGCGTCACGTAGAAGTCGGCCCCGTCGCAGCCGCCCTCGGCGTTGAGAAGCTCCGCCGCGCGGGCGAGCTCGCGCGCGTCGACCGGCGCGTCGGCGAGCTCCAGCGCATAGACCCACTTCGCGTCAATCGCGAGCGGCCCAAGCGTCGGGTCGGCTTTGGCGATCGCCGCCTTAAGGGCGTCGAGTCGGAACGGTGAATAGGCATCGGAACCAAGCAACAGGACCATGGGGGTTTCTCTCCTTCGAAAAGTTAGGCGATATTATACCAAAAAGGCTTAGAACGGCATGAAGACGATGCCGTAGATCGAGGCCGGCTGGCCGTTCAGCGCGCGCAGGCCGTGCTTGACGACGGCGTTGTAGTACGCCGTGTCGCCGGGCTTCAGGACGGTCTTGTCCGGCCCGTAGGTGAGCTCCACCTCGCCCGCGAGGCAGATGATGAGCTCCTCGCCCTCGTGCGACGAGAAGCCGTTCGCGCCGTTCGCGGCGAACTCGATGCGGAACGGGTCCATGTGGCGGTCGGTCTTGCCGCGCGCGAGCGAATGCGACGAGTAGCCGAGCGCGTTCACGCCCTCCTGCGCGACCTTCTCCGCCGCGATGTCCGCCGCGCGCGTGATGATCGGGTCGGGCTTGAACTGGTCGTCCATGAACGTGCCGAGCCGCTGGCCGAGCGCACGGGAGATCTTCGTCAGGATTCCGAGCGCGGGCAGCACCTCGCCCTTCTCGATCGCATTGACGGTCGCCTCGTCGACGCCGCTCTTCTGCGCGAGGTCACAGACGCCCATGTTCAGCTTTTCGCGAGTGGCGCGAATCCGCGCCCCGACCGTGTTGCTTGCGTTGTTGCTCATTGTCGATTTTCCTTTCTTTGCGATTACGCCTCCGGCCACAGCTCGTGTGCCATCTCACGCAGCTTGTACTTCTGGATCTTCTGGCTCGCCGTCATCGGGAAGACGTCGAGGAAGTGGACGTACTTCGGGATCTTGAACCAGCTGATCTTGTCCTTGCAGAAGACGGCGACGTCATGTTCCGAGATCTCGGAGCCGTCCGCGCGGATGATGAATGCCGCCGGCTGCTCGCCGTACTTCTTCGAGGGGCAGCCGACGACCGCGACGTCCTTCACGCCCGGCATCGTGCCGAGGAAGTCCTCGACCTCCTTCGGCGAGATGTTCTCGCCGCCGCGGATGATGAGGTCCTTCAGGCGTCCCGTGATGTAGTAGTAGCCGTCCGCGTCCATCTTGCCGATGTCGCCGGAGTGCAGCCACCCGTTCGCGTCAATGCACTTCGCCGTCTGCTCCGGCATCTTGTAGTAGCCCTTCATCGTGTTGAAGCCGCGGCAGCAGATCTCGCCATCCTGCCCGATTGGCGCGATCTCGCCCGATTCGGGGTCGATGATCGCGACCTCGACGCCCGGCAGCGCCTGGCCGATCGTCTGGCACTTGCGCGCGATGGACGTCTCGAAGTAGCGCGTCATCGTCATCACCGGGCCGGACTCGGTGAGCCCGTACGGGTTCGTGATCTCGCGCATGAACATCTTGTCGTTCGCCTGCTGCATGCGGTGCGTCGGGCACGCCGAGCCGGACATGATGCCCGTCCGGAGCGAGCGGAAGTCGAAGCGGCTGAACAGCGGATGGTCGAGCATCGCGATGTACATCGTCGGCACGCCGTACGTCGCCGTGCACTTCTCGCGCTCGATCGAGTCCATCACCTGCACGGGGTCGAACTTCTCCAGGAAGACCATCGTCGCGCCGTGGTTGACGCAGCTCATCACGCCGAGGACGCACCCGAAGCAGTGGAAGAGCGGCACGGGGATGCAGACGCGGTCGCGGCACGTGAGGTTCTGGCACGCGCCGATCCAGAAGCCGTCGTTCGCGATGTTGCGGTGCGTGAGCTGCACGCCCTTCGGGAAGCCCGTCGTGCCCGACGTGTACTGCATGTTGACGACGTCGTTCACCTCCACCGTCGCCTGCCGCGCGAGGTACGCCTCCTGCGTCACCTCGCACGCGAGGGACTTCACCTCGTTGAGCGAGTACATGCCCCGGTGCTTCTCGCCGCCGAGGAAGAACACGCGCTTCAGGTGCGGGTACTTCGCGCTCTTCAGCGCGCCGCGCGGGCACTCCTTCAGCTCCGGGACGAGATCGTTGATGACCTGCACGTAGTCGCAGTCGCGGAAGCCGTTGATGACGAAGAGGTTCTCCGCGTCGGACTGCTTCAGCGCGAAGTCCATCTCGTGCGACTTGTAGTTCGTGTTGAGCGGCAGCAGGATCGCGCCGATCTTCGCCGTCGCGAACATGAGGACGACCCAGTGCGGCACGTTCGTCGCCCAGAGCGCGACCTTCTCGCCTCGCTTCACGCCGAGCGCCATCAGGCCCTTCGCGACGAGATCGACCTCCTCGCCGAACTGGTACCAGGTGAGCCGGTAGTTGCGGTCGGCGTAGACGACGGCGTCGTTCTCGCCGCAGCGCGCGATGGTCTGGTCGAGCAGCTGCCCGAGCGTGTATTCGCGGGTGATCGGCAGGTTGTGCCACGGCACCCCCGTCGAGACGGACTGGGTGAACGGCACGGTCTTCGGCGCGGTGCCGAACGGATCTGTGAGCTTGAAGGTTGTGTTCATGGGTTATTCTGGGTTAGGTTTGAAGCTTAAAATAGATTTGAGGCTTAAAATTTGAAAGTAGAAATTTAAGATTTAAGATTTGAAATCTGAAATTTGAGATTTAAAATTTGAGATCAGCTTATTTTCAATATTCTTGCCGCGTTGCCGCCGAGGACGGCGGGCCAGTCTTCGGGCGCGCGGACGGCCTTCACCCACGCGAGCTCCTCCGGGTAGTGCGTCCACGGCCAGTCCGTCGCGAAGAGGATCCGCTCGCGCGGCCACGACCGCAACAGGCGCATCTCCTCGTCCTTGTGGTGGTTCTGCACGAGCGCGGACGTGTCGATGTAGGCACCGAGGTCGAGCAGCTCGTCCGTCGCGTGCGGCGGATACCCCGAGCAGCCGCCGAGGTGCGCCGCGATGAAGGCGAGGCCCTTCACGTTCTTCAGCAGCGTCGCGATCTCCGACGGCCCGCAGGCGTCCGCGCGGTCCGGGTAGCCGAGGTCGCGCCCCGCGTGGCACTGAACGACGAGCCCCAGTTCCGCGACCTTGCGGAAGATCGGCCAGACGGACGGATCGGCGAGAGAGAAGTCCTGGTAGTACGGATGGAACTTGAGCCCCCGGATCCCGGCGGCGGCCACTTCGTCCAGGTGCCGCGACCAGTCGGGGTCGCGCGGATGGACGGACGCGAAGGGAACGATCTTCCGCTGCGCGCGTTCGCCCGCCGCGCCGGAGATGATCGCGACCGACCGCCGCAGGATGACATCGAACTGGCCGGGCTTCGTCGCGATGGGGCACATCACCGCCTTGTCCACGCCCGCGAGGTCGAGGTGGTCGAGGTGGTTCGCGAGCGTGCCGTCGCCAGACGGCGTGAGGCGGCCGTCCAGCCCGCGACACATGCCGTCCATGGCACGTGTCGCGACGGACGGCGCGAAGTCATGCGAATGCACGTCGATGATCACCTTCTTTTCTCTCCCGAATTTTCCTCTGCGCACACGCCCTCGAAGTCGAAGCCCCTGACCTTCGTCAGCCGGATGTCCACGAATTCGCCGACCTCCGCACGGCTTCCTTCGAAGTAAGTCACGCCGTCCACGTCCGGCGCCTGAGATTCCAGCCGTGCGACGCCGGGCGCAATCACGAGCGCACGGAACGTCTGGCCCAGCAGCCGCTTCGCCTTCAGCTTCCAGATCTTCGCCTGCTGCTCCATGACGCGCTTCTCGCGCGCTTCGGCGACCGCACGGCTCGGACGCCCCTTCAGCGTCGCGCCCTTCGTCCCCTTCTCCGGCGAATAGGCGAACGCGCCCAAGTGGTCGAACTGCATGCGCTTCAGGTCGGCGAGCATCTCCTCGAAGCGCGCCGCCGTCTCGCCCGGGAAGCCCGTCATGACCGTCGTGCGGAGCGTGACGCCCGGCACGACCTCGCGCAAGACCTCCGCCGCGCTGCGCGACGGCTCGATCGCCCGCTTCCGGTTCATCTTCTCCAGAACGGCCGGCACGGTATGCTGAATCGGAATGTCCACGTACTTGACCGCATGCTTCGCCGTCGCGAGCCAGATGACGAAGTCTTCGGTGATCTCGCTCGGATAGCTGTAAAGGACGCGCACCCAGAAGTCGCCGGGAATCCGGTCGAGCGCCCAGAGGAGGTCTGCGAGCCGCTTCTCGCCCTCGCGCCAGAGCATCGGGTCCTGCGCGACGATGTTGAGTTCGCGGCAGCCTGTCGCCACAAGGGCCTTCGCCTCGCGCAGGATCGACTTCAGCGGACGCGAGCGGTACTTGCCGCGAATCTGCGGAATCGCACAGTAGGCGCAGCGGTGCGCGCAGCCCTCGGCGATCTTCAGGTAGGCGAATGCCTTGCCCGTGAGGCGCAGGGCCGGCACCTTCGGCTCCTCCCACGCCTGCGGCACGCCCACCCAGTCGTCCACGCCGGGAAAGGCCTCCTTCAGCTGCGGATAGCGCTGGGGATAGCAGCCCGTGACGACGACGCGCCCGTACTGGCCGCGCCGCTTCAGCTCCAGCGCGCGGCGAATCTCCGCCTCGGCCTCTTCGCGAGCAGAGGCGATGAACGAGCACGTGTTCACGATGACCGTGTCGGCGCGGTTCGGGTCGGGGGACAGCGTCCACCCGGCCTTCAGGAGCGCGCCCGCGCGAACCTGAAGGTCGACCGCGTTCTTTGCGCATCCGAGCGAAACGAGAGCCAGCGTACCTTTTTTCTTCATGGTGCGCGTATTATACCAAACCCGCCCGCGCCCGGCTGACAGCCGCTTCACGATTCGTCCAGATGCGCCTGAATCGCGGCGGAGAGGACGTGCTTCGCGCCGGGCGCGAGCGTCCGCCCGCCCGGCCAGTCCGAGACGGGCTCGACGCAGACGAACCGCTTCCAGTCGTCCGCCGCGAGATCGGCGAGCGTCGCCCCCGGCCCCGGATTCCAGACGACCGCGCGGTCGTTGCCGGAGGCCGCAAGGGCGATTGCGCGCTTCAGCCCCGCGTCGAGAATCGCGTAGGCGTGCTTGGGCGTCGGCGGCATCTCGAAGATGTGGTCGGGCGCGAAGTCGAGCTTCAGGTCGCCCGTCCACACGCCCGTCTTCAGCTCCGGCGTCGTGCCGTCCGTGAAAGAACAGCCGCCCAGCCCCTTCACGGCCGCGTCATCGCGGTTGCGCACGACGAAGTACGGATGGAAGCCGCAGCTGAAGGCGAACGGCTCCGTACCCGTGTTCGTCGTCGTCAGCGTGAGGTTGAGTTTCATCGAGACGGAGACCTTGACTTCCAAATCAAAGTCGTGCGGCCAGAGCTTTTTCGTCACGAGGTCGGACTTCAGCCCAAGCGTGACTTCCGTAATGTCCTCGGAATACTCCGTGCCGCGCACCTCGAAGACCATGACCGACGCGAAGCCGTGGCCCGGCAGGTCTTTCGAGAAGCGGTTGCCGAACTGCGGCCAGCAGACGGGCACGCCGCCGTGGAACTTGTCGCCGCGATTGTAGTCCGCATCCGTCTTCGCCGGACGGAACAGGACGGGGCCATGCCCCGTCGGGCGGTACGACAGCGTGTTCGCGCCGAGGAGCGCGACTTCGGCCGTGCCGTACTTGTTCGCGAGGACGACGTTCGGGTAGCCGGCGAAGCCCGTGCGGAAGACGATCCGCCCGGGCGCGCCGAAACGCTGGTTCAGTTCGGCAACGGTCATCTTAGATCAGCCCCATGTAGAGCTTCTCGATGTCCTTGACCGTGAGGTCGCGGGGGTTGCCCGGACGGCAGGCGTCGGCGTAGGCCGACTCGGCGAGGAACTTGACGTCTTCCTTCTTGAGGACGCCCTTCAGGTTCGCCGGGATGCCGACGTCCTTCGAGAGCTTCTCGACGGCGGCGATCGCCGCCTGACGCGCCTTCGCGAGCGGCATCTTGTCCGCGCCCTTGACGCCCATCGCCACCGCAATCTTGCGGTACTTGTCGCCGGTCTTCGGCGCGTTGAACTTCATCGCCGTCGGCAGCAGGATCGCGCACGCCTTGCCGTGCGGCATGTCGTAGAGCGCGGAGAGCCCGTGCGCCATCGAGTGGTCGATGCCGAGGCCGACGTTCGAGAAGCCCATGCCCGCGATGTACTGGCCGAGCGCCATGCCCGCGCGGCCGGCCGGCTTGTTCGCGACCGCGTCGCGCAGCGAGGCCGAGATGAGGCGGATCGCCTCCAGGTGCATCATGTCCGTCATCGGGCACGCCGCCTTCGTGATCAGGCCCTCGATCGCGTGCGTGAGGGCGTCCATGCCCGTGAACGCGGTGAGGCCCTTCGGCATCGAGCTCATCATGTCGGGGTCGACGAACGCGACGACGGGGATGTCATGCGGATCGACGCAGACGAACTTGCGCTTCTTCTCGACGTCGGTGATGACGTAGTTGATCGTCACTTCCGCCGCCGTGCCGGCCGTCGTCGGGACGGCGAGGATCGGGAGCGAGGGCTTCTTCGTCGGGGCGACGCCCTCAAGGCTGCGGACGTCCGCGAACGCCGGGTTCGTGCGGATGATGCCGACGGCCTTCGCCGTGTCCATCGACGAGCCGCCGCCGATCGCGATGATGCAGTCGGCCTTCGCCTTCTTCGCGGCCTTGACGCCGTCCTTCACGTTCTGGATCGTCGGGTTCGGCTTGATCTCCGAATAGACCTCGTAGGCGACCTTCGCCGCGTCGAGAAGGTCGGTCACCTTCTTCGTGACGCCGAACTTGATGAGGTCGGGGTCGGAGAAGACGATCGGCTTCTTGAGCCCGCGCTGGGCGAGTTCGGGGACGATGGACTGCACGGCGCCCGCGCCGTGGTACGAGGTTTCGTTCAGGATGATGCGATTGACCATGTTGCTCCTTATTTAGTTTTTCCGGCTGTCCGCCTTAAGTCTTTTCCTCTCCGCAGGGCACCCGAATTTCTTGAATTATACCATAACCCGTGCCGCGTGTGGCAAAAGAGCCGCCGCGCGTTCGCGCGCCCCTACAAGTCCGCCCGCCCCAGCGAATAGGCGCCGGTGACGTCTCTGCCGCGATTCGAGAGACAGAGCGGATGCTCAATGCCCTTTTCGTCCGGGATGCGAACGAGGACCTCCGCGACAGCCGACGGGAACGTCTCCGAAAAGCGCGCCCCCTTCGTCTCATTCCAGACGAGCGGACGCGCCGCCGGCTCCAGCGAGCCGAGCCGGAAGCCGAGCGGACGATCCTCGACGACCTGCCCGTCCGCATCCGTCGCGATCAGGTGAATGCGGTTGTAGTCATGGAACATCCGCGAGACGCCGACGTTCGTGAGCGTGAATGACGCGCGGACATCCCCCGACGCGAGCCGTTCGACCTTCGGCGAGCCGAGGACGAGCCGATAGCCGACCGCCGCAATCGCCCGCCGCACGCGCGCATACGTCTCGTCCGACAGCGGAATCCCGCCCGGCAGGTAGTGCGCCCCGCGCACGCGCTGCACGCCGACGAGCGACGCGCGGTCCTTCGCCGTGAAGTTGTGGAGCGTCAACCCGCTCACGCCACGCACCGCGACCTGCTCCGGCAGCTTTTCATACGGCTCAAGTTTCGGATCGCCGAGGAACGTCAGGTAGCCGAACTCGCCCGTCACGTACCGCTGGCAGTAGACCGTCCCGAAGAACGCCTCGGCGAGAGACACCACCTCGCCGCGCGCCCCGAACAGGACGCGCGGCGCGTCCGCGTCATACTGGTCGCTCGGCGACTGCCAGCTGTCGATGAAGAAGCCCACGGGCCCGCGCCGGTTGCGCAGCCGAAAGACCTTGCCGACGTGCGTCATCGCGCGCACCGCCGCCGCGTCCGCCGGGTTCCGCAGGTACGCCGCCCGCGTCGGCAGATGCAGCGTCTCGTGTCCGCCCATGCAGATCAGCGTGTCGGGGAACGCCTGCACGTAGGCTTCCGCGTAGGCGTCGAGAAGATCCGTCTTCGGGTAGTGCTCGGGACGCATCGCGCCCTCGCCCCAATAGCCCGCGTAACGCGCCTCGATGCCATAGATGACGTCCTTGCGCTTCACGTCCGTTCCCGCGACCGTCCCCTCCAGCCATGCGGCGAACGCGTTGAGGAGCGCACGGTGCCGTTCCAGCAGATACGGCGAATCGTAGTCCGGCACCCATGAAGGCCCGTACTGGTCGCAGGGCCGGAAAGGATGCCCTTCGGCGGCGCAGCGCACGAAGACATAGACCGGCACCGCCAGCGCGCGCCCCTCGTGCAGCTGCGTGACCGACATCGACCCGCTGTTGCAGGCCACGCCGAGGAAGAGCCGTGCGCGTTCGGCGAGACACGTCTTCAGCTTCGGCTCAACGACCGCGTCGAACAGGTATTCTCCCGGACCGCGCTCGTACTCGAACCAGTTCAGGCGGTCGTAGCGCAGCGGCGTCGTCTCCTGGTAAGGCGACTCGCCGAAGACGCGGACGAGCTTCGGCATGTTCTCCTTCTTGAAGCCGCCGAAGTCAAAGAAGCGAAAGATGCCGCCGTTCGGAATCAGCACGTCGGCGTCCAGCACGGGCGCGAGCGGCGTGGCGGACGCCGCTTTGGCGCCATCGCCATCCGCTGGGGCGACGGCGACGCACAGCGCACACGCGGCGCAAAGCAGTCCCGATTTCACGTCAGTCCGCCACATTGAAGTCCTTCTGCTGCTGTTCGACCGCGCGCAGACGCCGCGCGTCACCCGCCGCCGCGTGGCCTGTCGTGACAGACGCCAAGCCAGGCGTGAACGTCAGAAATCCGTTCTGCCGCGCGTATTCGCCGCGCCGGACCAGCTCGGCGCGCACGGTAATCGGACGCGGCGTCGCCGTCGCTTGCGGACGAATCAGCACGACCGCTTCGCCCCAGCGCGTCTCCTGGGGATTCTCGCCGACAATCTCCGCAGGGCCCTCCGCCGAAAAGCGGATCTTCTCGCGGGCGTAGCGCCTCGGCGTCCCCGCCGAGTCCGCCAGCGTGGCCGTCAGGGCGACGAGATCCGAACCGTCCGCCACCGGCGACAGCCCCTCGGTGTCGAGCGCAAGGTCAATCCGCGCGAAACGCTTGGCGCGCTCCTTCACGATTTCCGAGCCGTCCGGCAGTCGGACCTTCAGGACGGCCTGTCGCTGACGTTCGGGATGCGCACCGTCGTAGGTCAGGCGTTGCGCTTCCCAGTAGCGGAACTTCGTTTGCGCGGGATCAAACGGCTTCCCGAGCCACGTGGCCGTGTAGGCGCAGTTTGAGTAGACCGTGATGTCCACCGGCGAATACGGCGCGAACTCATGCGCGACGAAGACATAAGGCTCGTCCGTGAGCGCCGCCTTGAAGGCATGCCAGGCGTATTTCTTCTGTCGCCCGTAGGAGAGAATGCCGCCGAAGAAGTTGTCGGGATGGTAGCCGCGCGCATGGTCGGCGCCGTGCCAGAGCGTCGCGCCGAAAAGCGAAGGCGGCGCCGCGCACAGGGTCTTCAGGCTCGGCCATGCCGTCTCGTTCATGTAGTGGTCCGCCTGTGCGACCATCGGCCCTTCGCCCCACTCCAGCGCCACGCGCGAAGACGAGTTCTGCGCGTTCCAGTCGTCCGGGAAGTCGCCCCATTCGCGGCAAAACGACGGCCTGCGCGCGTCAACCGTCCCCTTCGCCGAGATCCAGTAGCGCACGTCGCAGACGTCCGCTCCAGCCGCATGGCCGTCGCACGCGCAGTAGTTCGGCATGCGCGTCTCGCGCTTCACGAGGCGGACGGCGTTCGTCACGAAGGCCGCCGGATACCGCGTCTCGTTCAGGACCGGCTCCCACATCAAGAGCGAGGGCCGTGCCCGGTCGCGCCGCACCATTTTCACGATGTCATCGTAGACGCGCCGCTCGAAGGCGGGATCGTCCTGATTCCAGAACTGCCATCCGGGCGTGTTGACGACCACAAACAGGCCGAGCTCGTCGCAGGCGTCCATGAACGCAGGGTCCTGCGGATAGTGCGCGTTGCGGATGACGGTCATGCCGCAGTCCCGGTATTTCTTCGCGTCCCGCCAGTGCAGGGAATTCGGCAGCGCCATGCCGATGAACAGGTAGTCCTGATGGCGGTTGACGCCGATGAGCTTCTTCGGATAGCGGCGGCCGTTGAGCGTGAGACCGTTCGCGTCGAGCGCGAAGTCGCGGATGCCGAAGCGCACGCCGACGGCATCGACGACCTGCCCGTCGCGGATGACCTCAACCGTCAGCAAGTGCAGGTTCGGCTCCTCCGGAGACCAGAGTTTGGGGCTCTCCGGGCGAAACGGCGGCGTCACGGGCGCACCGTCATGGAGAAAGCGCACGGACGCCCCGTTCGTCACGCCGCCGAGCGTCACGTCCGCGAAGACCGTCCAGCCGCCATCGGACTCCAGGCGCGAGGTGACGGAAACGCCGCCTTGGCCCGAGTCCGTCACGTAGGCGTCGCCCGTCTCGACGAGATAGGCGTCGCGGTAGATGCCGCCGAAGTAGGCGAAGTCCAGCTGGTCTTGCGGCTTTCCCGGCGGAAACGTCGGATCGTCCGAGTTGTCGCACCAGACCTCCAGCAGATTCTCGCCGCGCTTCAGGACATCCGTCACCTCGACGTGAATCGGCAGGAATCCGCCGAAATGCGCAGCGACCTCCCGCCCGTTCAGCGTGATGCGGCTCTTGCCCATGATGGCCTCGAAATGAAGAAACTGCCGTGCGCTCGTGCCGTTCCACGCGAAGTTCTTGCGATACCACGCCGGCTGTTGGCGGTTGACGCCACCGGACGCCGCGAAGCCGATCTCGCCCTCGTCGATCGAATGCGGCAGGTTCACCGTCTTCGCCGTCCGGAAGTCGTCGAGCGAGAACGCCCAGCCGGGGTTCAGCGACGTGATCCGACGCGGCGAGCCGGGCACCTCCCAGTAACCCGCCTTCGAGAACCTCCCGACAGTCGCCGCGTTGCGCGTGGCCGATTGAGGCGGTCGGCACATGAGATCGTCAAGGATCCGGCCTATCTCGGCCTTGGAGACCTTTTCCGTAAGGCGCAGGTGCGAGCCGTTTTCCTCGTCCGGCACCCACTCGTCCTCGCCCTTCGGCCCGACGATGCGATAGAAGCCGCGACGGACATTGAAATACGGCTCGACGCCGCGCACCGCCGCGAGGACGGCCGTCTCGTCCCACGCCGAGCGTCCGCCCGCGCCGTAGCACGCCCGCCGCCACTTCGCCGGGTCGGCGGCGACATCCGCGAGCGACGGAAGCTGACCGACGAACACGTCCTTGACCGGGTTGCGCGGCCCCGGCAGGTCCGCCACGGCCCGCCCGGCATAGACGTCGTATCCGTACTGGAAGTCCGAGAAGACGATTGGCGTCGGCCAGTTCGCGAGGGCCATGCGCGAGGACTCCGCGTCCTGTTCCGCATTGTATTCCAGCCCGTCCGGATAGCTGCAGGCCATCGCCACCCAGCGGATGACCTTCCGCGCGACGAGAGTCCGCCCGTCCAGCGGCGAGATGTCGTCCGAAGGCGTCTCCAGAAGCCGACGGAGGTTCGTGAGAAAGCCGACGGAGCAGATGACGACCGACTTGTCCGGCGCGGATGCCAACGCCCGCCGATAGACGCCGGTCGCGTCCGGCGCGTCGTCGGCGTCCGGATACGTCACCGCCGCCGGATAGTCGCGGATGAGCTTGCGGTACTTGTAGTGCCCGCCGTCACCGCCAGAAGACGGACGCTCGCCGAGCGGCGCCATCGGATCGACCTTCTCCTTCGCGCCGGGCCAGGCGCCGAGGACGCACGTCCCCTTCGGCGCGCCGACGGGAAGGCCTGCGCGCCCGTAGTAGGCGTTGATGACCTGAATCGCGCCAACCGAGGCGTTTCCGCGCGTGCTGCTCACCGTCGCGAGGATCTCGCACTCGCCCGCGTCCGCGAGCGCGTGCAGACACGCGAGCGCCCCGACGTCGTCAAAATCGCAGATCATGTCCGTGTCGAAGATGACCTTGACGGGCGCCGCCACCACGCCCAAGACGACCGCCGCCACCACCACAAAAACCAATTTTCTCATGATTTAGATGCCTCTCTTTGTTTGGTCTTGACTAAAGTTCAGTTGCTTTCGCTGAACACGGAGAATTCTGGAGGTGGGAAGGCACGGAGGTTTTGACAGGATTTACAGGATTCACAGGATTGGGAGCGTTGACCTTTAGGATTCTGCCCATCCTGTCTACACCCATCCTCAAATCTCCGTGACTCCGTTTCTCAAAACCCTCCGTGTTCAGCGCCGCAGGCGGCCTCTCGCCAATCGAAGTTTTGTCCAAAAGCCGCACGGGGCCGACGAGGCCAGACGGCACAAGCGGCGACTCCGCCGTGAAGTAGTTCCACATCGAGAACGTGCGCCGCCGCGTGTCCGGCGGCAGCCGCCCCGTCTTCAGAAACGCCGGATAGCGCGTCGGGCGGCTGCCGATCTCACGTCCAAGGCATTGCGCCGTCCGCCGTTCGCAGACTTCAGGGAAACGCTCGTCGCCAATGAGCCGATTCGCCCAGACGTTCGTGTAGTCGATCTCAATTCGGTTGCCCGTCGGCTTTAAGAGTCCCGGCCTCACGCGCACACGATGCGGCGGTGCCCAGACCGTGCCCAGCGAGACGCCGTTGAGTCGCACGCACGCACTGTTGCCGCGCAAGTCGCCAAGGTCGATTGCCGTGACCGTCGCCGCGTCCGGACAGTCGAATGAAAGCCGATACGTCGCCGTGCCGGAAAAGTGGCGAATCTCGTCGTCCGCACATGTCGTCCAGTCGAAGAACGGATGCGTCGTCCGCACCGTCTCCGGCGACGGCCCCGGCGCCGCGCTCCGCCAGTCGATTGTCCACGTCCCCGTCAGTTCAGCCGCTGGCAGCGGCGGCGGTTCAGGCGACAGCCCTTCCGTGCGCCCCGTCACGAGAAAGCCGCTTTGCCCCGGCGCGACAACGGACGGCGGCGCGCCGATCTCGCCCGTCGCCGGGTCGAACCATTCGCCACGCGCCGTCAGCGTGAAGTTCGTCGCAGACGGATTGACGAGAAAGCGCACGGTCACGTCGTCCGACCGCCGCACGAACTGTCCCCAGTCGCCGCCCGGCCACCGCGCGTCGTCCGCCCGCGCGCCCCACTGCAAGAGCGCCTGGCAACGGCTGATGAACGCGAAGAACACGGCGGCGTCCTGCGCCCACGTCTGGGTGCGCCCGAAATGCGTGCCCCAGCAGCCGAACGTCATGCCGGGGCGAATCCCGTCGCCCCACGGCTGGAGCGCGACCGAATGCAGCATCAGGCGGTTGATGCCGCGCGCGAACGCGAAATCGACGAATGGCTTCAGCTTGGCGGGCGTCTCGTCCCATCGCGAGCTTTCCGGCCAGCCCGTCAAGGCCTCCGCCTCGAACAGCCGGTTCGGAACGCCCTGCGGAAAATGGCTGTCGCGCACGCGCCCCCATTGCCCGGGCGACGGCAGTTCGTAGCCATCCCACGGGCAGCCCCCGCTCCAGAACTCAGTCCCGACGCGATCGACGAACGCCGCACAGGCCTCCGTCTCGAACGGACCCGTGTAGGGTTCGCACGAGAACGCCAGCCCCGCCGCGTGCAGACGGTCGCGCGAAAGCCTGAAGAACACGTCTCGGTAGAGGTCCGCCACCGTGCGGTCGAAGTCGCGCCGGAATGTCGCCGCACGCGCACCCGAAACGGCGAATCCGGCGAGACTCGGCAGATACGGGATCGGATCGTAACCGCGTCGTCTCCGGAACGCCTCGCGCATCTGCGGCGTCCAGCTGGGCGTTCCCGCCTCATAGCTGTCAACATGGAGGAAATTGAAGCCCTTTCCGATGAAGTCGCCGAGGGCTTTCTTCACGTCGTCCAGCACATGATCCCAATGGGCGTTGACCGCCGCCGCCGACATCTTGTCGCATTCGTAGCCCGTCGCGTCCTTCTGAGCCGGACTGTTGAAGGACGGCTTCGCGACATGCGAAACGACCAGCTCGCCGGACGGGAGCGAATAACGGGCAATCTCACGCGCATCAACGAGCGTCCCCGCGAACGGCTGGCCGCCGACGCCGAGCCGACGGCCGTCCTGCTCGAAGACGAGTTCGCGCATCGCGTGTTCGGGCCTTGTCCACGGCCCGCCGGAATGCGAATAGCCGGGGCAGTTGTGAAGGCCGACTTCCAGTCCGCGCCGCACGGCCTCCGCGACGGCGAAGCGCATGAGCGCCCACCACGCGGGCGTGGCCGCGACAAGGTCCTCGGACGGCCCGCCCGCGAGTTCGACCTTGCCGGGCGCGGAGACGTCCGGCCCGGCAAAGGCCACGACTGTCCCGACGCCGCTTTCCGCCATCCAGTCGAGATCGCGCACAAGGCCTTCGCGCGAGACGCCCGTCCCCATCCAATGCCACCAGACGCCGACCTTCGCCGTCTGCGGCGGGCGGCGAAAGGCCTCCGCCGGATCAGGCGCAGACGCCGCCCCGCACACGCTTGCTACGAACAAAGCAACGGCGACACTCGTTCGAATCTTTTTCAAACAGAGACAACTCACTCGATGGGGCAGACCGGACAGACGAGACGTGGGGCTGTCAAAGCCGCCCAGTTGTCGAATCCATAGGGTATCCGCGCGTAGACTTTCGCGAATCCTTCAACGCACGTCTGGCCGCATGACCCGCCGCGCCGCGTGCGGTAGCACTTCTCGTCCGGCGTCGTCGGGCCGACCGGATCCGTCTGGCGGCTGCCGTAGGCGGGCGTCTCAGCCGACGTGCCGTAGAGATCCAGGACATGCTCGAGCGCGTTGCCGCCCATGTCATACAGGCCGAACCCGTTCGGACGCTTCAGCCCGACTTCCACCACGTCATTCGTTTCGTCTTTGTACCAGCCGCACTCCAGCAGAGACGACGCATCCGCCCCCGGATAGTCCGTGCGCTGCCCCGCACGCGCGGCAAACTCCCACTGGGCGTCCGTCGGCAAGTCAAACGCATAGCCCTGGCTCGTGCGCAACTTTCCCAGCAGAGACGTGGCGTCCACCGCATGCGCCGAGGTCTGTCCGTCCGCCACCGCCGGCCAGGAGAATCCCTTGCCGCGCAGGGCTTCCCACGTCGATGAAGGGTCGTTGATCGTCGGCTTCACCGCCGACTCTTCGTCCGCTTCGGACATCGGCTTGCCCTTCATCCAGGCGCACTGTCCGGCCGTCAGCTCGAAGACGCCGATATAATAGTCTTCCGTGAAGGAGACAAGGCGCATCGGACACTCCGAAGCCCTCGCCCCCGTGACATCGCCCAGCTTCGCCTCGACGCCCGCCGCCGGAATGCGCCGCATCAGCAGCTTGTCGGTCTTGTACGTCCGCGACAAGACGCCTCCCGGCACGGCATCGTCCGACACGTAGTAGCGCGGGCGATCCCGCCCCGTCAGGTCAAACGCCACATACGCAGGCGGCTGGCCGACGCTCCTGGCCGTCAGGTGAACCTTCAGGTTCTTCAGGACGGTCTGCGGAAACGCCGCACGGACCGGCCAGACGAACCGACGGACGCCAACGCCCACGCGGGCATTCACGTCCCCCGTGAGGTTTGTCGTCGCCGCGGGGGGAATCGACATGTCGTCCGCCGTGAATGCGGCCGTGACGATGGCGTCCTCGTCCGCAAGCGTGTAGGTGACGACGACATTCTTGTTTCGGTCGTTCTCGTTCACAAGCGCGACGTCCGTGATCACGGGCCGCGCCGTCAGGGCGCCAGCCGTCAGGGCAACTGCCAAAGTGCTGAAAAGCGTTTTCATTGAATGAACCTTTCTCTTCGTCTTTCTTGTCACAATCGTTCCTGTCACGGCAGTTCCACGCAGAGGCGATAGCCGGTGACCACATCCCATGGGTTGTCGAAGGATAGGTGTCGAACGCGGCAATAGGCCATCTGGTAAATCGAGTTCCAGGGCTCACCGCATGACCCGCCGCGCCGCACACGCCAATTATTCTCATTGCCCGACGGCCCCACCGGATCCGTGACGTCGCCGCCAACCGCAACCGCCGTTCCGTTGACATCCTCATAGGCGCCGAGCGTCAGCCAGTCCAGGCAATGCTCGTAGACATTGCCGATCATGTCGTAAAGGCCCAGGGCGTTCGGCGCCTTCAGCCCGACCGGCTGGACGACGCCCTGCGCGTTCTCCTTCGTCCAGGCGATCTCGTCCAGCGCCTCGGCATTCGCCGCGCCATTGTAGAACGCGCCCGACGTCCCAGCACGGGCGGCGAATTCCCACTGGGCGTCCGTCGGCAGGTCAAGGTTCTGTCCCGTGAACGACCGCCAATACGCCAGGTCGGAGCCCGCGTCGACGTCCGTGCGCGCGTGGCCCTCGGCGGCGGACGGATAGGCCGACCCGATGGTGCTGCCGCGCACCGACGTCCAGGCGACTTTGACCGCCGGCGTCAGAAGCCCGGCCGCCGCGTAATCCGCCGGCGTCTTCGCGAAGTCCCGCGTGCTGGAGCGAATCAGCCTCCGCTGCGCCTCCGTCACGGGATAGACGCCCAGATAGTAGTCCTTCGTCAGCGTCACGTACCAGGACGGGAAATCGCCCGTGTCGAGGCCACTGCCGATGCGCCAGCGCGTCCCCTTGGCCGGGATGCGCCGCATCAGCAGACGCTCGGTCTTGTAGAGGTCGCTCGTCACGCCGCCGGGAACGGCCGCCGGGCCGGCGTAGTACGTCGCGCCGACGTTGGCGTGCATCAGGTCGAGGCACAGGTACGGCGGCGGTTCGGACGGTTTCCACGCCTGAACGACGACTCGTGCCGCGTCGCCAAGAGGCCCGATTTCGTCCGGACGGTCTTTCGCCGCCGCCCACGCAATCGTCCGCACGGCGGACTCGTCAGCGGACACGAGACGGTTGGCGTCTCCGGCAACGAACGCCACGCCGCCCACCGACACGCCGTTCGTCAAGACGTCCAGCGTGACGATCGCATCCGCACCCGTCAGGCGATACGTGACGGTGACGTTCTTGGTCGCCGCATCCTGCGCGACCGAAAGGAGTTCAACGGTCGAATCGGCCGCTCCTACCTCACACGCCGCGAGCAGCCCCGCACAAACGATTCCCAAGGTCTTCATCTTCATTCCTCTCTATTTTCCTGTCAGCGAATAATGAACACGGCTCCGCGCGGTGTCGTCGCCATGTCAATCGGGCCGCCCTCGGCAATCGACTGCCAACGGGCATCCAGTGAAAGCGAGCCGTCACTCGTCGCGGCACAAGAAGGCGTCATGTCCAACGAGACGTCAACCCACGACAGCGTGGCGGCACCCGCAAGCCCGACCCAGCCAAGGCCGGCGGCTACGGCGCAAGACAACCGCCCTGCGCAGGATTTCTCTGATTTCAGAACCTGTTTCTGTTTCATTGTTGTCTTCCTTTCTCTTTATTATGTTCAATGTCAACGCACAAGACGGATGTTGCGGATCCAGATCCGCACCTTGTTGCCCGCGCCCGGCATGCCGCCGTACTGGAGGCTCGTCGCCCCTTCGCGGATGTCCGGATCATGAACGAGGTTGACCTGCCGCGACTCCCACACGCTGGACGGAGGCGGCACCTGCAGCCAGTTCGCGTAGCCGCCGATCTTGCCGCCCATCACCTGCACGAGCGACGTCTTCCAGTCGTTCTCCACCTTGTCCTGCTCGCTCTTCGTCTCGAACACGAGGCCGCAGACGGACGACACGGGCCCTTCCGGCCCGTTCATCTTGATGCCGGGAAAGAACCACTTGCCGTCCACCTTGTCGCCCGTCCAGTCCGCCGCGAGGCAGATCGCCTGCTCCCGCTCGTCCCACGTCACCGACATCTTCGAGGCGTTGCCGTTCATGTACCATTCCTTCGGATCGTTCGCCCGCAGGAACGGTTCCAGCGTACGGGCATGGGCAAAGGCCCATTCCGAGAAGAGCGGAATCACGCACGCCGTCGATTTTCCGCTGTCTGCCACGCACCGCAGGTTGAGCCGCCCTTGTCCTGACTTCAGGTCGAGAAGCGAGAGCCGCACGGTGAACTCGGCACAGCCCGCCGGCGGCAGGTCGAACGCCTCCGGCACGCCCTCCAGCTTCGCGCCGTCCCAGACGAGCCGCCCGCGCTTGCGGTCACGGGAGAGGTTCCAGACCTGTATCGTCAGGTTCGGCGTCTCCGTCAGCAAGTCCAGCCGCCGACCGCTCGAACCGATGCGCGTCGCGTCCCTCTCGCCGTCCGCCCGCACGATCAGCGTGAGGTCCGTCCCCGCCGGCGGACGCGGCGCGACGAGCCTGCCCATCGGCACGGCGCGGCGCACGACCGGCAGGTCGAAGCGGCCCGTCAGATACGCCGGATAGCGCGTCGCGACAAGCGCGGCGGACGTTCCCGTGACGGAGACGGTGCGACGGTCGCCCGTCAGCCGCACCGCGCGGTAGTCGCCTTTCGGCAAAGGCAGCGCAAACGCGACATCCTGCAGCGGCGCGTCCTGAAAGGCCCTGTCGCGTTCGACCTGGCGCTCAAAGTCCGTCACCGTCCAGTAGACGAGCGTGCGCCGGCCGTCCGGCTGGGCATAGAGAAAGCCCTTGAGCCGCGCGTCCGGCAACGCGACCTCGCCCAGCAGCGTCGCGCCCTCCAGTTCGCCCGTCAGCGTCGCGGCCGCCGCATAACACGGCTTCAGCGTCCCGTCGCGGCGGTAGATGCCCCAGTCCTTGCGGCCCTCGCGCTCGTTGTAGGCCGCGAGGATGAAGAAGTACGAGCGGCTGACGCCGTTCATCTGCTTGAAGACCTGGTCCTTCGCGTAGAACTCGGCCAGCAGACGCTCCTGGTCCTTCGTGTGCGCGCGGTTCGGCGTGCCGGGACGCTCCACGAGCGCGTCCCCCTCCTGGTTCGTGCAGTCTTCCGTCACCCACGTCGCCCAGTTCATGATGCCGTACTTCGCAAGCAGGTCACGCCATTCGCCAAACCACTTGTCGTTCGCGCCGAGCGGAAAGTAGGTGTGGTAGTTGAGGCCGTCCGAATAGTACGCGCCGTCGTTGTCGAGCCAGAGGCTGTCATAGCCGAGCCCCACGTCGAGGCAGAGAGCCCCGCCGAAGACGATCCGCTCGGCGTTCTTCGACTTGAAGCCGAGATAGGACGCCTTTTGCGCCGCCGTGTAGTTCCAGCAGCCGTCGCCCACGGACTGCGGAAGGTCCTGCTCGTTGTAGATCTCCCACGCGCACATCGCGCCGCCCAACTCGCGCTCAAGGCGGCGGCAGAACGCGTACATCTGCCGCAGGTTGCGCGGCACGACCACGGCCGTGTCCGCCCATTTCGGCGGACGGTGGATCATGCCGCAGACCTTGACGCCGGCGGCGGCATAGGTCTGCGTGAAGTCGCGGTGCGGCACAAGCTCGAACTTGCCCGGCTCCTTCTCAATGTGCTCCCAGCGGTAGATCTTGCGCACGGAGGCCTGCCCCGCGAGACGCATGAGGTCGGCGTTCGTCTTCTCCGGGTCGCCCTTCGGCCAGGCGCTCCCGCCCGCCATCATCGCGTAGGGCGAGTCCGGGGCCGGCGGTCGTCGCGTCGCCGGATCGCGCACCACCGTGAACGCGAAGTGACCGCGCACACCGTCCGCCCCTTCGGCGTCCAGCTCGTAGTAGCCGGGCCCCAGCGCGGGCAGGACGAGCGAAACGCCGTTCGTCGGCCACGCGCCGGACGCGACTTCCGTCTCGAAGAAGTCCGTCACCGTCCAGCGCGTGAACGCCGCCGCGCCCTCGGTCCTGAACGCCGCGCCGACGCCCTCGATGAAGACGCCCGCCGGACGGTCAGTCGTGATGCCGGTCGCGAACTGCAAGGCCGAAGCCGCCAAGATTGTGGTGAGTTGCATGTCTGGATCTCCTTTTGATTAGTTCCGCACAGAATTCTCATTTTCCGTTCCGTCCGGCCCCTCGTCGTAGACGCGGACGAAGTCCACCTCGAAGAAGTCGGGCAGGACGACGTCGAAGAGGCGCGGATCGGGCTTGCCCCACGTGCGCGCGTCGCGCCCCGCCGTGAGCCCGCCGTCGCTGCCGCCCCCCCCCTAGGGGAGAGGTCAGCCCCTGTCGCGAAGCCGGAGAGCAGACCTGCGCACGCCAACGACAGCAGAGCCACGCCAGCCGGGCGGACGCCTGTCTCGACTAGCCGCCCCTGCGGCTTTTCATTACGTGCTTTTCTCTTTGTCATGGCCTGTTCCTCGGTTGGGTTTACGCGAGACGTTCGCGTCTACGGTTCGTAGCATAGCAAAAATCCGTCCGAAAATCCAAACTGGCCAGCCACTTTTTTGCGTCAGGCCACTTTTGCATCAGAGAAGCTAACACCTGTCGCGGCGCGGCGCGCGGCGGCCGTCGTCCGCGCGCGGAAGCCCAAAGAGCCCCGCCGCGAAGCCTCAACGCATTACGCGCGCAGTCGCTCGGACGGATCGAAACGCGTCGTCGACCACGGATAGGCCCCCAGTTCGACAAGGGCCTCCCCCGCGAGGAAAAGCGAGCCGCAGACGAGCGTCGAGACGTTCGGCGCCGTGCGCGGCGCACAGCGCGACAGCGTCTCCCGCAGCGTGGCGCACGGCGTCGCCGCAAGACCGAGCGTGCGCATGCGCGCCGCGAGATCCTCCGCCGCGAGCGAACGCGGATTGTTCGTGCGCACGGCAAAGGCGCGCCGCACGAACGGCGAGAGGATACGCAGGACGTCCGCGACATCCTTGTCGCCGCAGGCCCCGAACACAAGATTGAGACGCCGCGACGCGTCCGGCAACAGCGGCGCGAGGGACGCCGCGAGTGCGCGCGCCGCCGGCGGATTGTGCGCGCCGTCGACGAGAAACGAGCCGACGCGCTGAAAGCGTCCGGGCCAGACGACGTGCGCGAACGCGTGGGGCGGCAGACGGAAGGCTTCGGTCGCCGCCCCCCCGTTCGCGACGCGATGCAGAACCTTCAGCGCGGCGAGGGCCGTGACCGCGTTCTCCCGGTTAAACGCGCCCAGCAGCGAAAAGTCCGCCGGAATCTCTGCGTCCGAAGCGAGATCCGGCGCGTAGAAGAACGGAGCCCCTTTCGCGCGAGCGGCCTCGCGAACGACTTCGACGACCGACGGCGCATTCGCCGCGAGGACGACCGGCACACCGGGCTTGACGATCCCCGCCTTTTCCGCCGCAATCCGCTCGACCGTGTCGCCCAGCCAGTCGCAGTGGTCAAGCCCGATCCGCGTGATGACGCAGAGCGCGGGATCGCAGACGTTCGTCGCGTCCAGACGCCCGCCGAGACCACATTCAAGGACGGCACAGGACACCCGCGCCTCGGCGAAGAGCAGGAATGCGACCGCCGTCAGGGCCTCGAAGAACGTCAGCTCGTCAGCGGACGGCAGACGGGAGGCCGCCGCGTTCACCGTGCGGGCGAGGCGTTCGAGCGTCGCGTCCGCCACCGGTGCGCCGCCGAGGCAGAATCGCTCGTTGAGGCGCACGAGGTGCGGCGACGTGTAGCGGCCGACGGCACCGGCCGCGCCGACGGCGGCAGATGCGCACAATGCCGCGTCGAGCATCGCGCAGACGGCGCCCTTGCCGTTCGTGCCGGCGACATGGATCGCCTTGAACCGCCGCTGCGGGTCGTCCAGCGCCCGGCAGAGCGCGGCAATCGTCCCGAGCCCCGGCTTCATGCCGAAGCGCCGACGCGCCGCGAGTTCGGACAGAAACGAATCGTTTGTCAACTTTGTCATCAGGCGGATTATACCACACGTGGCCCGTCCGCCGCAAACGCCGCACCGCCGCCGTGCGTCCGCCGCAGACCGTCACCATGCGTCCGTCACCGCGTTGCGGACGATGCGCCCACCCTTCACTTCGCGGTCGATCCAGCGGCCATGGCCGTCGGGTAGGCGGAAGGCGTAGTCCGTCCACGACTTCGGCACCGTGCCGCGCACGAGCATCTCGTTCACCGCAAAGACGCAGTTGCCGCTCGCCGTCGTGAACCACGGGTGGATGCGCAGCCCCGGCTCGTTGATCTCCCACGTCTCGCCGAACGGGCCCATCGCCCCCGCCGCCTCCTGAAGCCAGCGCACCGGCTCCGTGCGGTCGCCGAGCGCCGTCATCGAGGCGGACATCTTCGCCGCGTACCACGGACAGACGCTCTTGCCCATCGGATACATGTTCCCCGCCGCCTTGCCCGCGTTGATGAAATGCCACGCCGCGTTCGTCTGGCGCACCTCACCCTGCGGGAAAATCGGGAACGGATAGAGCCCGCCAAGCGTGCCGACCGACTCCTCCGTGCAGTTCTCGTAGGCGACGTAGCGCGTTCCCGTCGGGTCGGTCGGCAACCCCTTCACGAGGCGATCCGCCGTCGCGCGGAAGTCCGCCGCCTCGTCCCGGTCGACGCCGAGGACGTCCGCCGCGTCCGCCGCGACGCGCAGGGCGTAGATCGCCGAGCAGGTCGAGAGGAACGCCTTGTCCTTCGACGGGCCGAGGCGTTCGAGGTCGGTGCAGCGTCCGATCCACGCAACGCCGTCCGGCCCTTCGAGAATCCAGTTGTTGCGGTAGAAACGCGCACATTCGAGGACGATCGGGTAGCCGACCTTTTCGAGGTAGTCCCGGTCGCCCGAATAGGCGTACTGCGTCCATGCGCTGCGGGCGATGGAGCCCATTGCGAAGATGTGGTCCATCCAGAAGCCGATGCCGGCCGTCTCGACGTCGCCCTCCTCCAGCGACATCCAGAGCCACCGCGCGCCGTACTTGCCGCGCCGCGTGTAGTGGCTCTGCCGCGTGAGCGCGCGGTGCATGACGGCGTAGCGCCAGTCGGGGCAGCGCCGCGCGACCGAAAAGTGGCCGGACGAGACGAGGCCGTCGTGGATGTACATCTCGTCGAAGCCAAAGTATTTGCCCTGCCAGTGGAACGGGAAGATGCCGACCGGGAAACCCCAGCGCGTCGCGTTGCAGCGGAGGTGATACTGCTGCACGTCGTACATGCGCTGGAGTCTCGCGTCCGGCAGGCGCACGAAGCTCTCGGCCCAGTAGTCAGCCCAGAGTTTCGCATGAATGGCAAAGAGGCCATCCCAGTCGGTCTGCGGAATCGCCGTCGGCGTCTTCTCGAACGTGTCGGAGTAGGTGACGAACCAGGCGTGGGACGTCTTCGCGCCCGGCGCGAGCGTGACGTCGCGGCGGATAAGCCCGCCGTCACAGGCCGTCACGGCGATGTCGAAGCCAATCACGTTCTGTCCGTAGGTGAGACCGTGGAAGACGCGGCGGACGTCGGTGTTCGGCTCGTCCCAGATGCCGCGCATGCGGACGTAGGGCGAGGTCTCGAAGTAGCGATCCTGCTTCGTCCACGCGCCGACAAGGCGGCCGTGCGGATCGATCGTGTAGTCGAGGTCGAGCGTCAGGTTGATCGGCTTGCTGCCCGTGTTCGCGACCGTTCGGCGGATCGCGACGACGTTGCGGTCAAGCGCGCAGAAGATCTCGGTCGTCGCCTCCAGCCCCTCGTCGAACGCGCCCACGCACGTGACGAGCGCCTTGCGGATGTCGAGCGTCTGCGACCACGCCGTCGGGAGTCCGACCAAGTTGCCGTCAATCGCCAGCGTCGGGTTGAAGCGACCGAACGCGAAGAGCTCCGCATCACGCGCGGGGCCGCGCCGTCCCTGCCAGTAGACGGTCGTGAGCATCTTGTTGTATTCGGCGCCGCTTTGCCCGCCCGTCCATTCGACGAGCATGTTGAGGTCGCCGTTCGAGATCAGCGGCGGCGAGTAGCCTTCAGGCGGCGTCGGCCCCGTTCCGCAGAGCCGTCCGGCCAGCGGATCGGACACAAGCGCAATCGCGCAGAGAAGCATGGATGTTGTCATGGTTGTTTGTTCCCTAGTGTCGTTCGTTGTTGGTTAATAGTCATGGCAATGACGTGCGAACAGCTACCACACACTCTGCCGCGCATCCTCCAGATTGGTGTCGTTCTCGTTCGAGTTGAACCAACTCTTGATCGAGAGGCCGATGTACTGGCTGAATTTCTCTCCGATGCGCCCGTAATGCGCCCGTGTCACCTGACCGAACTCGTTCGTCTGCGTCCGAACGCGATAGATCAGATACTCGTCGGCGGCAAGCCGCTTCGACTCCGTAATGCCCTCCGCCTTGTGGACATGGCGAAACGTGAACGACTTACGGTACGTTGCGTTCGTGTCAGCCGCATAGGCGTACTTGAACGCGCTCGTCGGATCGGTTTTCGCCACATAGAACCCATCCGCGCCATTCGGCATCTCGACCTTCAGGTGCTCGTGGAAATCGTCCCAGTCGTTCGGATTGCGCCATCCGTCAAAGACAAGGTGAAGATCGTCGTGGCGACCGTTTCCGTAGGGCGGACACCACGCCAACGTCTCCAAGTCGAGTTTCACGACAACGTTCGTGTCCGGGAACGGCTTGAAATCGACAGCGTGGAAGGCCGTCTGAACAGGCATACGCCTCTTTTTGAGACAAACCGTCGACTCCATCGTACACGCCGACCATTTCTGCGTCTCTTGCGCTTTTCGCCACTCCCATTGCCGAAATAACGGTTGAATGGACGTCTTATAATAGCCATCCTTTTCTAAATAAGCGCGTAGGCCGCCGATTGTCTTATGCTTTGCCGCACACGTACCGTCTTTGTCCGTCTTACACGTGACGACATCTGACTTTTCGAATGTCCTTTGAAAGCAAATTGTGGCCAAAGCCCCCTCGACTGGAGTCCCCTGATCGTCTAAGACCTGAAGTCGAACATCCGCAACAGCGCCCTCGCGAAGCAGATCATAGGCAAGAACTGGGCACACGCACACAGTCAGGCATAACATCTGAACGAACAATTTCATTTCAAGCCTCCGATCTCAACGATCTTCCGAAAAAGCGGGTACGTGTAATGATAGGCAACATTTTTGACGTCCGAATGAAGCCACCGAAAGGAAAGTTCGTCTCCTGGTTCGCAACGAGGCCACTTGCTCGACATGAACTCCGGCGTGTTCAAGTCAAAAGACGGAATCCCATATTCGGTCAGGTTCGTTCGACCCGTCGGTGGAGACAGTGCAGGAATTCCTTGTGCCAAATGTGCATCAATAATCAAACGCGAGCTTTCTGCGTCAGAGATGGAACCTGGGCTAAGGGAAAACACGGTGTTTGTTTTGAAAACGGCAAAATCCGTGACGGCATTCGCATCAGCGACAGACCACACACGCGTATTCAACAGGCCTTTTGTTCGGAACCCCCAACCAGACCAGTCCGTCGTGCCCATGAAGCCGAGAAGTGATTTGCGCCCCTTCCAAATCTCCTGCTTGTGCCACGAGTAGCGATCACCCCAATTGCCTGACGGGCTGACGCCATTATACCAAGCCGGATTCTGGCTATCCAAGTAGATTTCCTCAACCTCATCGCCCGATGAATAGAAGTTGACGGCAACAGACTTCACCTTGGAAAAACGCCCCTTCCACGTCAGCTTGGCGCGCGCATCATTCGGATCCTTGACAAAGAATTCGTGCCATCGCGCCACCCAGCATCGAGACGGATAATCTGTCCAATCCGCATGAACAAGATGGTTCTCTGGCGAATAGTCGGCCAACGACGGTTCAAACGCCTCTGACGGAATCGCAGAATTGAGCATGATGAACTTGTCGACCTGCAGACCGTAGTCCTGAATGGCCGCCGCAACAACCATCGTGCCAAGGCTGTGCGCAATCACCACCTTGCGCCCTGACGCACCATTGATGAGCGACGCGAGGCGACGGGCGGTGACGAAGGCGTTTGAGGCGTTGACATGATAGTTGTAGGCCGGGCCGATGTCTGACTCCCACGCCACGGGACAGAACTCCATATTCGCACCCGACTGCCAGAGCCGCTTGAACATCACCGACGCCCAGATATGCGATTCACGTTCACTCACGTTTGCGCCATGTACGAAGAAGACATTCGTCTTCTCGGCAGCACCCGAACCTTGCGCCGCCCAGAGGGCTGCAATCAGGAGAATGGCGTTCAAAAACTTGAGCCGACCGAGCAAGCACTTCATCATTCACCTCTCAATCCGAGCACAACCAAAATCTTTCGCTTCTTCTTCAACACATCCTCTGAACTCACTCGGCACACACACCACGACAAGCCTTATTCGGCCTTCCACTTCTCGTCAAACCACTGTCGCTGGGTTTTCCAATACTCAGCCGCAATCTTTGCATGTTCGGCGAATCTCTTGAAATCAACATGAATGGGATAGACTCGTTGTCCCTTATAAAGATCCGAGAACACGTACATGCCATGCCATCCGTTATCAGGATATTCGTGCGTCCCTCCATCGACCATTGCGAGGAACTTTGGATTCTTCATAAAATCGCCATCCAAGACAATGACCGTGCTCCAGAAGAACGAATGCATAGCCGCCAAAGATGGCTCGCGATCCCGTGTCACGCGGTCTCGTATGCTTGTCTTGCTTTGAATGCATCCGTAACAAAACCGCTTTCCATCCTTATTTACGCATGTTGCAAACAGATCAAAGACGCTTCCCTTGATTTGTTCCTTCAGCCAACTGATGTCACGCGGTTCATTGGCAAGCTCACCCGCCTTGATAATCGTATTGAGGTCTCTCTGAAGAAGAATCTCGATTCCCGTGCCGACAAGAGCATCGTTTGCCAAGAGTTTGATCATTTCCTCAAACGCATGCCCACTCGACTTCTTCCAACTCTGATCAGCGCTTACGACGCGATCAATCACGGACTTGTCATCCAGTCCACTCTTGCGATGGATATGCACCTCATAAATTCCCCTCCAAATCAAGGCAGGCTCGATTTGCGGAAACGCCCGCATCGTTTCAAGGACAGCCACCTTGATGGCTTCCTTTTGCGCCATTCGTTCGGCCTCTTTCTCACCGACCTTCTTTTTCCGAGTCACAAGTCCTTGCAGTTCATGATCGAACGTCTTGTCATAGATAGAACGGCCATATTCTTTATAAGTGCATTTCATTTCGAGACATCCTCCATCATTTTTGAAATCGCCCGCCCCCAGGCATACGCCAACAACGGTGGCACGGCATCGCCAATCTGCTCATACTTGTCCTGAACTTCACGATCAATGTGCGGCACAATGTAAGGCCCCCCGACGAAATCATACGAATCAGGGAATGACTGCAACCGTGCGCATTCGCGCACGGTCAATGCGCGGTCTTCCGTTGGATGCACAAATTCGTCCAGGCAATGCGACGTGACGCATGGCGATGGCATCCCGACGGGCAGACGATAATTCCTTTTGATGAACATCTTCTTCGGCAGTACACGACGCGACTGGAGTTCTTCGCGCGCACGTCCCGTGTAGCGCTCAAATAGTTCGCGAAGCCCTTCTCCTGGGCGAAGCAATCCGAATCGCTCCAACGTAGCCGGACGATGCTTCATCGGCATTTGGTACGAGAGTCCCTTATTGGACGACTCTTTTCGCCGCCAGAACGAATCATCGCGCATCAGCTTCGTGAAGGCGTTTGAACGCGACAGGTAATGCGTCTCTTCGACGCCCGTATTTGGTGTCACCGACGGCAAATCGTCAAATGCCTCTCCGACAGTCACGGCCTTTGCGACAAATGGCCGTGGCTTGCTCAAAGACATGTTCTTCAGCCTCGTGCCAAGGACAAAATAGCGTTTGCGTTTTTGCGGCACGCCAAATTTCGTCGCATCCAGAACGACCTCAATGTAGTTTCTGTAACCGGCTTTCGCCATCTCATCCTTCAATGCATCAACAATAAGGTCTTTCGACCCCTTTTCCGTCGTCTTTGTCGTGATGGCTGGCACGTTCTCGAATAGCAGAAACTTGGCATTCGTAATCTGTGCAACCCGAATGCCCTGCCGAAACAGGAATTGCCGTTCGTCATAGAAACTCCGCGACGTGTTCCCGGCGGTCGAGAACGTCTCGCAAGGCATTCCAGAAGTGACGAGATCGATTCCACCCTTGGGACAATAGGGGAGAATGTCTTCGGCCTTAACTTTGCAGATGTCTTCGTTGATCACATGAACTTCTGGGTGGTTTGCCTCATACGTCTCGACGCACGAGCGAATTTTCTCAATTGCGACCTTTGTCGTGAATCCAGCGGCATGAAGCCCTGTGCAGAAGCCTCCAACGCCACTAAAGCAATCAACATGCGTGAATCCATTTGCCGTGAGCGGTTGGATAGAACGCAATTCGGCAATCGGGTTCTTCTTTGATTCTACAAAATAATCGACTTTATCGCATTCATGCGTGGAGGAGATTGAAAGGGAAGATAGAAAATCCATCTGTACGCCCGGTTCGCAGACGCGCAGGTTTTCGCGCGGCACCTTCAGGAGAAGCGGCGGAAGTCGGTGTGCGAGGTCTGGGTTGTTGCGGTCAGACGATTCGAGATACGCCTTGATTTCGCGCGCAATCTTCGGCGACCGCTTCGCGAAGTCCGCCGCGCGCACGATCACGCGATCCATCTCCGCCGCCAATACATCCGACGTATTCGCGGGCGCATCAGTCGTCTGGATCTTGTAGAGCAGATACCGCGTACCGTGCGCCGCACCCTTCGCCGGATAGCCGAAGTCGCGCACAAGCTCGCCGCGCGTGAACATGCCGACGAACTCCGCCGCGAAACGTCCTCCCTTCGTGCCGCTGAAGAGCCAGATTTCGTTGACCGTTTTCGCCGCCTCGGCATCGACCACATCCCCGTCCGCAAGCGGCCAGTTGTAGTAACCGGGCCAACGCTCCAGCTGTCCCGTCCTGTACGTCCCGACCAAGACGACGTTCTTCTCTTTCTTCCCTTTGAAACTCATGCCCGTATTATACCATACTCACTTCAGCTCGATGACGCCGTAGCGCATCGGGTCGAGCGGATCGACGATGCCGTCGAAGAGGCGGTTCGTCTTCACCGCGCCGCCGTCGGACGAATAGAGCACCGCCGCGAAGCCGATCTTCGCGCCCGCCTTCAGCTGCTCGTCCAAGCCGAGGTTCGCCCACGGGATCCAGACCCAGTATTTCGTCACGCCGTTCGCGTGCCGCACGTTCGCGCGCACGTTCGCGCCGACGGACTCGAACTTCTTCATGTCGGGAATCCAGCAGTTGCGGCGGAAGACCTCGCTCTTGCCGTCCGCCCGCAGCGCGACGGAATACTCGACGCAGCTGTGCCCCTTGTAGTTCATCCAGATGTCGTTCGCCCGCCACTCGTCCGTCTTGTCGACGTCGAACGCGAACGTCAGCGCGTCGCCCTCCACGAGCCGTTCGCGCGAATGGGGCTGCACGTGCCGCGCGTCCTTCACCTCGGCTTCGAGGATGAAGCCCGCATCGCGCGCATAGGCGATGCGCAGCGTCGGCGCGGACGCGGGGTCGCTCCACATCGCCGCCGGCACGGGCGCGGCCGTCGCGGCGGACTTGACGCCCGGCTCCAGCGCTACGGCCGTGCAGTCGGTCTTCAGCTCTACCTGCGGCTTCTCGCGGTAGCCGCCCGGCGGCGGCGTCCACTCCGGCCCCGTGTAGTCGCCTGTCGCGTGGATGTAGACGGGATCTTCCGAGACCGTCAGCGTCTTGCCCAATGCGACGGGCGTGCCGAGGTAGTCCTCCGCCGACACGATGCCCGCGACCGGCGGCGCGACGCGCTCCTCGCCCGCCGACCGCCAGAAGACGTGAACGAAGCGCCCGTTCGCGCGGCGGCCGCTCGCGAGATACGTCTTCGGGCCGAGGCGGTGGAGCTTCATGTTGCCCTGCACGTCCGAGAGGTTGTGTGTCACCGTCGCGAACGCCTGCAGCATCGGCTTCGGCCACGCGGCCTCGTGCGCCTTGACGATCGCGCCGAACTCGTCGAGCATCGTGAAGTCGACGTGCCAGATGATCGCGCGGATGTCCTCGGTGGACATGAGCGCCATGCCGCGCGTCAGGTAGCGCGCCTGGTTCTCGTAGGAGACGGGCACGAAGTAGTTGCCCTTGCCCGTCGTCCAGCCCGTCTCGGTCATATAGACGGGCTTGTCGATCTTCGCCTCCTTCAGAAAGTCGAACAGCGCGACGAAATCCTCCCAGTATTCGCCCTCCGGCTTCGTGCCGTCCACGTAGTGATGGACGTTGATGCCGTCGATGAGGTCGAAGTAGCCGAGCTTGTGCAGACGGCGGAAGTAGGGCAGCTTGATGCGGCTCGCGTCCGGCCCGGTGAGGAAGACGTTCGGATTGCGCTTGCGGGCCTCCTCGCAGAAGATGCGGCACATCTTCACATATTCCTCGTCCGTGCCGCGCCACTGGAAGTCGAGCTCGCCCGTCAGGCAGAGGTTGCGCTTCAGCATGTCGGGCTGCGCGTCCATGAACTTTCCGACATAGGCGCGGTAGGCGTCCCAGTCCTCGGGCGGAAACTCGCCCTGGCGGTTGCGGTCGGCGGGACGGCGCAAGGCGCGCGGCACAGGGCTGCTGTGGAACGTGAAGATCGCGTCAGCCGTCTCGTTCGGCATCCTGAAGTTCACCTTCAAATTGTCGGGCGCGAAGAACCGCTGATCCCAGCGCGAACCAAGCTTCTCCCAGAGATCAGGCGTGCCGAGAACGACCATGATGCCGTAGCGCGAGTTCTTCACGAGTTCCTTCGCAATCGGCGTGCCGCAGACGGCAACACGCCCCGGCGTCGTGATGCGTGTGCCGTCGGGATAGTCCGCCGTCGCCTCCAGCGCCCAGTAACCGCGCGTCGGGAAGTCGACCGTCGCGCGTCCGTCGCGTCCCTCGACCGTGCGGACAATCCGCCCCTTGACGTCCTTCACATCCACGCGGCAGTCGGGCTTCTGTTTGGGATAGGCGAAATCGACCGTCACCGTACCCGAATCGGCGAAGAAGACGTTTTTGAGGCGAAAGTATTTCGTCTGCCTGATTTCGTATTCGCCGCCCCGGATCGCGTGCAGGGCGTGGCGCACGAGGCGGATCTCGAAGTTCTTCACCTCGACCTTGCCGGACGTGTGCCCGAAGCGGCGCTGCCATTCGCAGCGATAGGACTTGCGGATGACGTTCGGCAGGTCGACTCCGACCGAGACGCGACGGAAGTCCGCGCTCTCGCCGAGGACGTAGGTGTCCTCGCGCTTGCCGGTGAAGGTGTTCGGCCAGAGCCACGTCGGCGCGCGGCTCCCGTCGTCCTTCAGCGGCTGAAGGCGCAGCGCGACCGCATCGCCCGTCACGCCCGCCGTGCGGTAGTCGAACGAGACGATGAACGTCCACGGACGCTCCCATCCGCCGTCCCACGCAAGCGCGAACGGCGTATCGCGGATCTCCGCCGCCGAGTCGAGCGGAATCGTCCGCACGTCCGGCGCCGCGAAGATGATTTCCGTTCGGTCGGGACGCTCGACGGGGACGGGCTTCTTCGGGGCGTGCCGGTCGCAGCATCCGCCGATCAGAGCGGCGGCCACCACCGCGCATCCGAGGTTCAATAGGCTTTTCGTTGCTTTCATCTTTTAGACTCCTGATTTGGATTGTAGCGAAAATCTGTTCCTTGTGTCAATGTGCCTGCGGCGCTGAACACGAAGGTGACGGAGTTTGTGAGACACGGAGTTTTGTTAACCCAGTCTCTCCTATGCCCTCTCTCCGTGCCTCCGCTTCTCATGTTTCTCCGTGTTCAGCGCCGCAGGCCCTCGATCAAGGCTGCCGTTTCTCATTCATTTCACCGCCTCGGCAAACGCCTTGTAAATCTTCTCGTGCGCGGCCTTCAGCGCGGCGGGATCGAACTTCACGACCTTGCGGTCGTAGGTGACGAGACCGTTCACCTCCGCCTCCACGTCCGTCGTCTGCGTGTAGACCGCGCCGCCGAGCCCCTGCGCCGCAAGCTCGGCGACGCGCGCCATCAGCGCGACGTACCGCGCCTCCATCGCCGCGCGCGCATCCGCCGCCCCGTTCGCGCCGCCCGTGCCGCCGTAGCCCCACGACTTCTCCGTCCAGAGGTGACCGTCCACGCGGCAGCCGAGGCCGCCGAACTCGCCGAGGAACGAGACGCGGCGGGCGTTCAGCGGCGCCATGCCGGGCACCCGGTTGTAGTCGTGGCGGTCAATGGCGTCCGCCGCCTCGCAGACACCCGGCGGCAGGTGCCGCGTCCACGCGCGCCGTTCCGGCTGATGCCCCCAGTCGCCGCCCTCGAAGTCCACCCAGCCGCTCGGCCCGTTCACGAGCCGCGTCGGGTCGTACCGCTTCGTCCAGTCGAGCGTCGCGTGCGTGAGGAACGCCCCCGGCTGGCTCCAGCCCTCATTGTAGGGCACCCACATCACGATTGAGGGGAACGTCTGCAGGGCGTCCATCATACCCTTCAGCTCGCGCCGCTGAAGCCCGTAGCCGGACACCGTCTTCGCCTTGAACGGCGACCGTTCGTCGCCGTTCGCGCTTGGCAAGTCCTGCACGACCATCAGCCCCATCTTGTCGCAGAGGTAGTAGTAGCGCGCCGGCTCGACCTTGATGTGCTTGCGCATCATGTTGAAGCCGAGCGCCTTCAGCGTGCGGATGTCGAACGCCATCGCCTCCTCCGACGGCGGCGTGAGGAGGCCATCCGGCCACCAGCCCTGATCAAGCGTCCCCATCAGGAAGACCGGTTCGTTGTTAAGGAAGAAGCGCAGCACGCCCTTCGCATCGCGGCGCGTCGTGATCTTGCGCATCCCGAAGTAGCCCTTCACCGCGTCCGTGCCGCACGCCGCCGTGAAGTCGTAGAGGTTCGGCGCGTCCGGACTCCAGAGACGGACGGGCGCGGGCAGCGCGAGCGTCACCGCGCCGTTCACGGTCGTCCCCTTCACGCCCGAGACCTCGACCGTCACCTCCGGCTTCGCGAACGCCGGACTGCGGACGTCGAACGCGAGCGTCACCGTCCCCTTGTCGATGTCCGTCGCGACCGTGTAGCCCGCGACGTAGGTCTCGGGCACGTTCTCCAGCCACACCGTCTGCCAAATGCCGGAAACGCGCGTGTAGAAGCAGCCCTTCGGCTCGAAGCTCTGCTTGCCGCGCGAATTGACGAAGTCCTCCGTCGGGTCCCACACGCAGACCGTGAGCGCATTCGCGCCGTCCGCCACATAGTCCGTGATGTCGAGCGTGAACGGGTTCTGCCCACCCTCATGCGGCACGTCCGTGACCTCGCGGTGGCCGACGAAGACCTGCGTGCGGAAGTCGACCGCGCCGAAGTGCAGGAGGATGCGTTCGCCGGGACGCTTCGTGCAGACGATCTGCCGCGTGTACCAGAGAAACTCGTCGGGACGCAGGAGGCGTCCGACGCCGGAGAGCGCGGACTCGATCGCGAACGGCACGCGGATCTTGCCGTCCCAGGCCGTCGGGCGCCCCGGCGTGTTCGTGACGCTCGTCACGGCGTAGTCCCAGTCGCCGTTCAGGTTCGTCCAGCCGCTGCGCACGAGCTGGGGGCGCGGATACTCGCGCCACGCATTCTGGCTCGTCACCTTCTCGCCCCACGGCGTCGTCAGCGCCCCCGCCGACGCGACACACGCCGCACAGACTGTTCCGCACATGATTCTCATTTTCATTTATTTCTCCTTACTTGTGATTTGTATCTTTGCTGCCTGCGGCGCTGAACACGAAGGTGACGGAGTTTGTGAGACACGGAGTTTCAAGCCTCACATCCCCTCCGTGCCTCCCTTCCTCCAATACCTCCGTGTTCAGCGTCGCAGACACCCCACGCGCCGACGACCTCACGCAGAGACGCTGAGCCCGCAGAGCCCTGTTGCCTACGGCGTTTAACGCAGAGGTGACGGAGTTTGTGAGACACGGAGTCTCAAGCTTCACATCCCCTCCGTGACTTCCTTCCTCCAACACCTCCGTGTTCAGCGTCGCAGACACCCCTCGCACCGACGACCTCACGCAGAGACGCTGAGTCCGCAGAGTGCTCCTACGAATCTCTGCGGGCTCTGCGGCTCTGCGCGATTCCTTTTCCTCCACCTGCCGGAAGAACGCCTCGGCGGCTTGGGCGCAGACCGTGCGCGGCCAGTAGGCATCGACAACCTGCACGACCAGCATCCGCAGCTCCTTCCGCCGTCCGTTGACGAGACACTGCGACGCCCACGCGCCACCATGCCCAAACCAGCCGTCCGCCTCGTCCGCAAACGGCGCGACGAACCCAAGCGAATAGCCGTCCTTCGACAAACTTTTGGGACGCTGCGAGACGGCCAGAAGCCGCCGGACCGTCTCCTCCTTCAGAATCCGCACGCCGTTCTCGCCCACGCCAAGGTTCATCAGCATCTTGTAGAACTTCAGCTGATCGCGCGCCGTCGTCCACAGCCCCGCGCCGGCGGACGAAAAGACGCGGTCGCCGCGAAACGGCGGCGGCATCGACGCGCAGAACGGCACATGCTCGGCCTTCTTCCCCTTCTTCACGCGGTAGATCTCGATGCGCGTCTTCAGCTGCTCGTCCGTCGGCTGAAAGCCCGTCGCGTTCATGCCGAGCGGCTTCAGGATGCGTTCGGACACGACATCTTCCCACCGCTGTCCCGTCACGACCTCGACGACCGCCGCCGCGACGTCAATGCCGACGTTCGAGTAGCGCACGCCCGTGCCCGGCTCGAAGAGGAGCGGCGTCGCCGCCGCCGTCGCCGCGACGCTCCGCAGCGGCATGCGGTGCGACCATCCGCCCATCGCGGTGAAGTTCGCGAGCTCGAACGGGAATCCGCCCGTGTGCGTGAGGCAGTGGCGCAGCGTCAGCGGCTGCCGCGCCTGTTCGAGGCGGCGGACGCCATTCGTGTTCGCGGTCTCGACCCAGAGCGTCTTGAATTCGGGCAGATAGTTCGCGACAGGATCGTCCAGCGCGACCTTGCCCGCTTCAATGAGCTGCGCGACCGTCACGCCGCAGAAGCCCTTCGTCTGCGAACATTGCTGAAAGACGTCATCGAGCGACATCGGACGCTGCGCGGCGACGTCGGCGAAGCCGAGGCAGGAGATTTCTTCGTGTCCGTCCTTGTGGAAGACCGTAATCACGCCGGGAAGCTCGCCGGAGTCGAGGTAGGGCTGAAACGCGCGCTGGGCAAAATTCGCCTCTGCCGCGACTGCACCCACCGCCCCAACCGTCACAAGGAATAAGCTCAAGATTAATCGTTTCATTAGAGCACCGACACGAACCTCTGCGTTCTCTACGGCTCTGCGCGAATCTCTCCCCCAAAAGTCAAAGCCTGCGGCGCTTAACACGGAGGTGACGGAGTGTAGGAGACACGGAGTTCTTCTGACAGGATTCACAAGATCAAAAAGACTTGGTGAGCCACCCCCAACAATCCTGTCTAAAACCTTCTCCACGCCTCCGTGTCTCCCAATCTCCGTTTCCTCCGTGTTCAGCGTCGCAGACACCCCTCGCACCGACGATCTCACGCAGAGACGCTGAGTGCGCAGAGCCCTGTTGCCTACGGCGTTTAACACATGCGCCGAAGAAACGCAAGGCGTTTCGGAGGGCACCTTCGCCGCAGGCGAACCCGAAGGGCGCGCAAGCGGGCGCGAGGTGACGGAGTTTGTGAGACACGGAGTCTCAAGCTTCACACCACCTCCGTGCCTCCCATCCTCCAACACCTCCGTGTTCAGCGTCGCAGACACCCCCTCCACGAGTCTCACGCTGAGACGCTGAGTCCGCAGAGCGCCCCTACGACCCTCTGCGGCTCTGCGCGAAAAATATCTCTCAGCGCTTCCGCCCATCACTTCCCTTCGCAGACGAACGTGCCGTACTTCGTCGGATCGGGCGTGCCGGAGATGCCACCGAAGAGGTCGTACGTCTTCCGCTCCCCGTCCGTCAGATCGCTGACCGAAACGGCGATGCCGAGCTTCGTACCGGGCGGCGGCGGGCCGTCCAGTCCAAGACGCGGCCACGTGAGCCAAATCATGTAGCGCGTCTTCTCCTCCCGGATGCGCGAGATGCCGTTGAAGACGACGACTGGCGCGTTCGGGCGGATGTCGAAGTCCCAGGCGTTTCGCCGCCAGGCCTCTCGCTTGCCGTCGTCCCGCAAGGCGACGGTGTACTCGAACGCACGGTGGCCCTTGAAGCTCGTGATGTGCGCGTTCGGCTGCCACTCCTGCCCCCGGTCGACATCGACCGCGACCGTGACGGCATCGCCCTCGATGAGGCGTTCCTGCGCATACGGCTGCTCGTGCTTCGGATCGTCCACCTCGACGTTGAAGATCAGCCCCTCGTCCGAATAGGCGACGCGCACGCGCGGACAGCGGTTCGTCGCGCCCGTCCAGCAGCGGTCGGGCAGAATCGGCGTCTGCAAGTTGTCGCGGCACTTCCAGCCCACGCCCGTCCGTCCGAGCGGATACTCGTCCGCCGCGACGACGACCGGCTTTGCCGCGTCCACCGACGGCGCGACCCACGCGGGCCCCTCATACGTCTCATCGCCGAAGAGATAGACGGGCGACTCCGAAACGCGCAGCGTCGCGCCGTCGAGCGCGACAGGCGCACCCAGAAAACTCTCCGCTCGCACGGTGCGCACCGGCAGCGGAATCTCCCGTTCGCCCGTGCGCGTCCAGACGAGCGTGACGGCCGAGCCGTCCGCACGCCGCCCCGTCGCGAGCCACGTCTCCGGGCCAATCATCTGCGCGCGCGTCCGTCCCTGCACGTCCGACAGGTTGCGTGCGAGCGTCGCGAACGCGGCGACCGCCGGCTTCGGCGAAATGCAGTCATTGCCGAGTCGCAGCATCGAGAACCCGCCCTCGCCGTAGTTGCGCGCGACGTAGAGATCGCAGAACCAGACGGCGGCGCGGATGTCCTCGGACGCGACGAACGTGCACGCACGCGTCAGGTAGCGCGCCTGCGTCAGTTCGCCGACCGGCTCCTGCCACGTGCCGTTCTCCGTCGTCCAGCCAAACTCGGTGATGTAGACCGGCTTCGCGCACGCGAACTCGCGGCGAATGACGTCCATTCCCTCGCGCAGCTTCAGGCGGAACTCGCCCTCCGGCTTCGTGCCGTCTACGTAAGCGTGGATGTTGACGGCATCGATGCAGTCAAAGAAGCCCTCCTTGCCGAGCGCACGCAGATAGTCCGGCTTGACGCGACTGCACGCCGGGCCCTGCACCTCGCAGTCAGGATAGAGGCGATGCGCCTCCTCGGCGAAGATCCGATGCGCCTGCACCATTTCGGGAATCGTGCCGCGCCACTTGAAGTCCGGCTCGTTGACGAGGCAGAGGCGGCGTCCCGCGAAGCACGGATTCTTCTCCAGGAACGCCCGCGTCCGCGCACGCTGCTTCGCCCAGTCCTTCGCCGGCCACATACCACCCTTGCCGACGTGCGCCGGATCCATCGCCTCGGGGTAGATCGGCGACTGGTGTCCCGCGTAGATCGCCCCCTCGCCGAACTGCGGGCCGACAAACGCCGCGTTGTCCTTGCCGTGGAAGAAGAAGCGCCAGTCCCAGCGACTGCCCAACGCGCGCGTGAACGCCCCCGCGCCGCCGTTGACGACCATCACGCCGAACCGCGAATCCGCCGTCTGCGCGGCGGACGGCGCCGGGCCGAGGACGGCGGCCGACCCCGTCGTCGTCACCTTTGTGCCGTCGGCGTAGGACGCGGCGACCTCCAGCGTGTAGTATCCGCGCCCCGTGAGCGTCACCGCATCGACGGCGGCGAGCGCGCGCGTCGCGCCGACGGGACGCCCCTCGGCGTCTCGGACGCGGACCGCCGCACGGACGACGTGCGCCGGATCGGCGAGCGCGATGTGGACGGTGCCCGTCTCGGCGAAAAAGACGTGCTTCAGCACGTTTCCGCCTTCGAGCGGAAATTCGCCGCCCGTGAGCCGATGGCGTGGCTTCAGGACGAGCGCGACCGCGAAGTCGGTGAACTCGACGCGCCCCGTCGCGACCAGCCCCTCGCACACGACGCGCACCTCCGGCGGCAGCGCGTTCTTGAAGTCGACGTCGAGATCGACCTTTTTCCAGTCTTCGGACGCCCCGCAGCGGTAGGTCGTCCCCGCATCCCAGTTCAGGTTGCGGACGGTTGGCGTGAGGTTGTCGAACCGCGTGCCACCGTCGAACGCGGCCTGTGTGACGAGCCGCAGCCCCTCGCCCGCAAAGCCCGCCGTGCGGTAGCGGAACGAGTAGCGTACGCGCCACGGACGGAGGTCTGTCTCGGACGGCACGGCGAAGGCGCCGACGGTCGCGTTCGTCACGCCCGCGACCGTGAACGCGCGTTCAAACGGCACAGGACAAACAACGTCGGCGCGTTCCGTCACGGCACCTCTTGTCGTGATCGTCAGCATCAACACGCCCGACAGAAAAGCAACAAGTCGTTTCATTCGTATTTCTCTCTTTCTCATGGTTCAAACCTCAAACATCCTTTTGCCTGCGGCGCTTAACACGGAGGTGACGGAGTTCGGAAGACACGGAGTTTTTCCGACAGGATTCACAAGATTAGAAAGGCTTGGCGAACCAACCTCAACAATTCTGTCAATCTTATCTAAAACCTTCTCCACGCCTCCGCGTCTCCCAATCTCCGTTTCCTCCGTGTTCAGCGTCGCAGACATTCCTCTCCGCTTCACTTCCCGCCTCGCTCAGGTTCGGCGCCGAAGAGATCGAGTTCCTCCGCCGGCACATCGCGCAGCGCAATCCCTCGCCGCACCGCATAGGCCGCCGCCGCGCCAGCACCCATGCCCGTCGCCATCGCATTGCCCATCACGCGGCACGACGCCAGCGCCTCATGCGACGCCGAAAGGCAGCGTCCGCAGAAGAGCAGCCCCTCAACCTTCTTTGGCACAAGTGCACCATACGGGATGTCATACGGCTTCACGCGCCGCGCGCCCCCGGTCGCGCTCTCGCCGCGCCCATGCGCCTGTCCACCGCCCGCCGGATTGTGGATGTCAATCACGAACGAGCAGTTCCGCGCAATCGCGTCCGTACGCTTCCGCCCCGTCAGCACATCCTCCGTCGTCAGGCGATCAACGCCCTCGAACCGCCGCGTCTCGCGCACGCCGACAACCGCCGGCATCTCGACGATCTGCGCCTTCTCGTAGCCCGGCACTCGGCGGCGCAGGACGTCCAGCACCTGAAACGCCTGCTTGCGGCAGACGATCTCCGCGCGTGTGCGGTCGGACGACTTTGCACCGTCAAGGCCGCAGACCTGCGTCGCGTTGACGACCGTCATCGTCTCGTCCGGCGCCCAGTAGAGGCGGATGACCGAGACCTCCGGCGGCAGGTTGCCGGCGGCGATCTCCTCGGCGACAATCGCCTCCCACGTCCGGCCGCCGATCTTCTGCTCGCGCGCCTGTTCCTCCGAGACGGCGATCAGCCGCCGACCGGGCGCGATGCCGCCGACCGTGAACATGACGCTCATCGGCTGGACGAGTCCGTCGCCCGTGCGCCCCTGCTCATACGGGACGCCCGCCGCCGCCGCGACAACGCCGTCACCCGTCGCGTCAATGACAGCCTTCGCACGGAAGACGCGCCGCCCCTCGGCCAGATTCACCTCCAGTCCGACCACGCGATTGCCGTCCATCACCGGCCCGATCACGTCCGCGTGCAGAAGAACGTCCGCACCGGCTTCGGTCAGCGCGTCGTAGGCCAGCACGTCCGCGCGCGCAAAGTCGACGGTCTTGCCCATCGCAAGTCGCGCGGCGAGCCGTCGCACGACGGGGCTGTCGACGGAGAACGAGAACGGACTGACCATCGCCTGAACGGCCATGCCGCCGAGACGACCAGACTTCTCCAGGACGAGCGTCTTCGCGCCACGTGCCGCCGCCATGTAGCCCGCGCCGATGCCCGCCGGCCCGCCGCCGGCGACAATGACGTCATACGTTTCCCCGCCCGTCACCGCGCCAACCGCAGCCAACAAGGCGGCAACCGTAAACATGAACGCACCCCATCGTTTCATCGATTCATTTCCTTTCTTTTGCTTTGAACCACAGAACACACCGAAACGCCATCCGGCGACACAGAAAGGTTTAGCGAAGCAAGACCTTCGGCCTTCTTCAACCGCCCACACTCCGCTTCACTCATAAACCTCACGCAGAGACGCTGAGTTCGCAGAGTGCTCCTACGAATCTCTGCGCTCTCTGCGGCTCTGCGCGAAATACCGCTCTCGAAGGCGGACGAACGGTGGTTGAAGAGCCCCGAAGGTCTTCTTTCCCCAACCTCGTTCCGTGCCGGGCGAAGCCCGCTTCCTCCCCTTCCGTGGTTAAACCTTTCACAATTCTCGACCACGGAAGACACTGAAACGCCGTCCGGCGACACGGAAGTGGTTGGCGAAGCGAGACCTTCGGCCTTCTTTAACCGCCCACACTCCGCTTCATTCATAGACCTCACGCAGAGACGCGGAGCGCGCAGAGTGCTCCTACGAACCTCTGCGCTCTCTGCGGCTCTGCGCGAACCCCTGCCTCCAAAGCCAAAGCCTGCGGCGCACTTCCTTTCATTCTCCGTGCCTCCCATTCTCCAACACCTCCGTGTTATGCGCCGCAGGCCTCTCTCCTCAAACCTCTCTCCGTAGGCCTCCCACTTACCGCAGAATCAGCAGCATGCCGGTGTCGGCCTTGAGCGACGACAGCACCGTCGAGCCGAGCGCATCCGCCGTGAAGACGAAGTCCGAAAGCCCCGTCTCGCCCGTCACATAGCGCACCACGTTCTCGCCCGCCGTCAGCGACTCCGCCGCCACGCCATCGCGCGTGACCGCACACGTCGCGCCGTCCGCAACCGTCGCCTTCAGGAAGTAGGCGCCATCCGCGCGGCCCGCACGGCCAACCGTCGCCGCGAGCGACGCCCCTGCCGGAATCGCCACGCCGTCGTCGACCAGTTCCACCGCCGGATCAACCGCCGTGACGACGAACCGCTTGCCGATCTTCTTCGTGTAGAGCGGACGCCAGTCGGCCTCGACCGCGCCGACGTCCAGCCGGTTGCCGTTCATCACGCGCGGATTCCCGTAGACGTCAAGATCGCCCCACTTCGCCGCATCGTAGAAAGCAGCCCCCGCCGCATCGACCGCATCGTTCGCGCCAATGACCGGCGCCAGATTCGCGTCCACCGACAAGTCGTCCGAGACAAGACAGCTGGCATCCACGCCCGCTGATGAGTTCTTTTTCAGGAGCGTTTCCGTCGCGGACGAGAATGCGCAACCGTAAAACGCCGTCCTCGCCGTGGCAATCTTCGTGCCCAAAATCAGGCAGTTCGTCACGGCAGGCGCATCTGCAATAACCTGCTGACCCTCCCTGTTGCCGCTGTGCGTGTTGTCCGCGCCAAACGTGCAGTTGACGAGCGTCGGATAATAAACCGTCGCCCAGCCCTCGTTGCGATCGATAAGGCAGTTTGCAAGGATGCAGGACTTGCCGTCATTGCCGCGCGCAGCAGCACCGTTGCCACTTTGGATAATGCTGTTCTCCAAGAACTGGACACGGTTGTAAACCCCGTTATAGCCACCGCCGCCACGCCGTGCGACGCAGTTCGAGATGATGCAGTCCGAGACGACCGCCAGATCGGCTTCCGTGCCATATTCGGCCAAGACGCCGCCGCCTTCGTCATCATCGACATTCGGGAAGCTTCCTTCGGCGTTCTTGGTTCCGGCGTTTGTGCGTCCGCCTGTCAGCGTAAAGCCCGAAAGCCGCGCACCCTTCGCAAGCGCGACGCAACGGACAGCGTTCGGCCCGCAACCCTTGTTTGCCGCCTCTGCCGACGGATCTTCCGCACCAACGATAAACGTCTTGTCCGCGCCCGCACCGATGACGGACACACCTGCCGGCACGACGGCGCGCGACGGAAGCGCATACGCTGCATTGTTCATGGCTCCAAACGCCTTCGTCTGCGTCATCGTCTCGGTCGCATACGTGCCCGCCGCGACGTGCACGGTGTCACCCGACACGGCGTACTGAAGCGCACCCTTGAGCGTCTTCTTCGGCGCGGCGGACGAACCCGCATTCGCATCATCGCCGTCCGCATCGCTCACGTACCAGTTCGAGTCATAGAGGTCGCGAATCGTCAAAGCATACGGGTTGTCTATCGAATCCGGCACCGTGTAGGTGAAGCTCTTCGTCGCGTTCGTCGTGACGGTGCCGTTCTCTGTCACCTCCAGACCAAGCCACGGATGCGGATCGTCGCCCGTACTCGTGTACGTGAGCGTGCGGTCGGACGACACGCCCAACACCTTCGTCTCGCCGTTGAAGATGACCGTCGGCGCATAGAGGTCGACCGCACCGCAGACGGGCTTGCCGTCGAACAGGCGGAAGACGTTGCCGAAGAAGTCCGTCGCGCCGAACATGTAGTAGGCCGCCTTCGTCGAATCCGTAAAGTCGTCGTGCGTCGTCACGCCACACGTTCGCGCGGGCGAGGTCGCGCCCAAGCGAAAGTCGCCGTACGCCGGATCGGCCAGTAGGGGATCGGCGTTCATGAACGAGGACGAGGCCTCCACATTGATTTTGCCGTTTGCCGTCTGGTAGACGCCACCGATGAGCGTCGGACTACTGAGGTTGCCAGTCTTCGCGAGGATGACGGCGTTTACGTTATTGGCGCCATTGAGCAGGTTGCCGTTGTCCGCGCCCGCACCGTCCGCAAGCGTCGTCTGGAACGTGTACTGCCGCTCATAGCTGCCGAAGTTGCTGCCGTGGTTGTCGTAGAGAATCGACGAGCCAACGGTCGTCGAGCGGACGATGCCTCCAATGCCGCCTGTCTTTGCGGCGTCCGTAATCGGATAATTGTCGGCGATGTAGCACCGCAGGGCAAACGCCGACGGCACCAGGCCGGATTCCGCTCCGTTGATCGCGACGCCCTGCCAGCCTACGTTGTTCGTGATGACGCAGTCGAGCGCCGCCGCGCCCTGGTTCAGCCAGAGTGCGCCGCCGCGACGGCCCGTGTTGTCGGCGTTCGTGTTCGAGTAGCCGCGCGTCAAGGCAAAGCCCTGAATAGCGCATCCGTCCTGCAGGACCGCGCACCGCATCGCGCCCGCCCCGCAGCCAAACGGCCAAGCATCGAGTGCGACGCTCGGATCGGGAGCACCAAGCAGAACGGCCTTGCCGCGTCCGTCCACCGAGACGAGCCTCACCTTGCGGCCATTCGAGAAGATTCGGTTCGTGAGGTTGTTGGCCAAGCGTCCCGCATCGTTGTCGTAGACGCCCGCCTTGACGCGAATCGTCGCGAACTTTCCCGAAGCAACTTTGTCAATCGCCGCCTGAATGCTCGCATAGGGCGCGTCTTCCGTCCCATCCGGATTTTCGGACGTGGAGGCGCGATCGACCGTAAGGACGGCATCGTTGAACGTGGGCGTAAGCGTAAGCGTCTTTCCGGCGGGCGGCGCCATCAGGGCAAACGAGCCGTCCATCTGCGCGAAGCGCCGCATCGTGTCCGATCCCGACGCGGCAAACGAGTGAAGCCCATTTTGGCGCGCCTCTGAGGTTGCGCCTGCCGGATCGTGCGTGACCGTAACGACCGTGCGGCCCTCCATCGTGCGGACGTAGCCCAGGTCTTTCGAGTTTCCAAGGGGCCGTCCGTTGAAGGAATAGAGACCGCAATCCGTCTTCACGCCATAGCTGCCGAGCGGCTGTTTCGCGTCCGACATCCCGCTCTGCCCGGCAAACGTGATCGTGCCGCCGGTCGGTGCGACGACTTCCTGCGCACAGCCGAGACTCACGGACGCGGCATCGACCGCATGGCCATAGAAGTCGATGTTCCGATATGCTTCGGGAATCTGATCGAGGAACGAAGCGTCGCCCTTGCCGATGACTGTCATCGCGCCGTCATGGAGGCGGTAGTCGGCGAGCGGCGGCGCCATGAAGAGGTCATAGCCGGGATTGAAGACGCAGGCCGCGTTCGTCGTCGAGGTCGTGGTGGCGTCCTGCTTGTTGAACGCGCAGTTGTGCCACTGCGCGGCGGCCGGGGCCTGATCCACCGCGTTCTCGTCCTTGAACCACGTGTCGGCGAAGAGGCAGTTGTAGCCCGCCACGTCCGCGCTACCGCTGTGGTTGCGCCCGAAGCCGTCCGCGAACGTGCAGTTCACGAACGTCACCGCATAGGAGAGGCTGGAGCTGCTGTAATGCCCCGTGAAGAGGCAGAACGCCGCGAGACATCCGCGCACGGCGGGATCGCGGTCTAGCGCCTTGTTGGCGTGAACCCACGTGCGCACGAGAAGGCAGTTGCCGTGATTGGCCGCACCGTCGTTGGCGTAGCGCAGCGCACCCGCACGTCGCGCGACGTTGTTGGAGACGATGCAGTCCACAAGGACGACGCCCGTCCTCCCGTTCGCCACGTAGACGCCGCCGCCGTTGTTCTCCTCCTTGTCGTTCCCGGCGGACGTGCTGTGCGTCGCGCCGCCCGTGAGCGTCAGGTTCGAGACGACGACGTTGTCCGCATTGATGCCGAGACAGCGCACGGCGTTCGCACCGCAACCGAGGCCCTTGTCGTCAACGCCCTCCGTCGCGTAGGCCCCCTTGATGATCGCGCCCTCCTTCGACTCGCCGACGAGCGTGAGGGACTTCGTGACGTAGACGCGGTTCGACATGGACGTCTTAAAGCCGTCGAGACTGCCGCCCACGTCATGGACGCCGTTTTTGATGAAGACCGTATCGCCTTCAGATGCCGCATCCACGGCTTCTTGAACCGAAAAATACGGCCCATGGAGCTTGTCGACGACCCGCGTTTCCGCCGAGAGCCGCGCGCCGGTCAAGGCGAAAACCGCCCCGAGAAACGCTTTAACTATTAGTTTTGTATTCATTTTTAGTATTTTTTAGCATTTAATGGGGGGGGGGGGGACTACACCGTATAGACACACCCGATTCCTCCACGTGACAAATGTGAAGTCTATCATAAACCGGGGTTTCTTGTCAAATTCTTCCGTCTATTTCGCGCAAAAATTGCCGTCTATTTCGCGCAAACTCTTTTCCCGAAACTTGCACCAACCCCTTTATATAAAGGGGCAAACGCACTTTTTGCGATTCTCCTTATTTGCGCTTTTTTTGCGTCACCTCGGTCGGCGTTTTTTAACACAGGTGCCGCTTCGCGGGGCAAGGAGAGCGTAGCGAGAGGCTGGCTTCGCACCACATGCGAACTGTTCTTGCACCCCATACTTCTTTTCAACGCAAAGGTCGCAAAGGTCTTTGCGCTCTTCGCGTTTCTCCCCTCTGCGTTCTTTGCGTTAGAATACAAAAAGTCTGGCAGAGCCCTGTTGCCTACGGCGTTTAACACGGAGGTGACGGAGTTCGTGAGACACGGAGTCCCAAGCCTCACACCACCTCCGTGCCTCCCTTCCTCCAACACCTCCGTGTTCAGCGTCGCAGACTCCCCACGCGCCGACGACCTCTCGCAGAGACTGCGAACTGTTCTTGCACCCCATACTTCTTTTCAACGCAAAGGTCGCAAAGGCTTTTGACGCAAAGTCCGCAAAGGCTTTTCGTCGAAACGAAGCGCCAAAACGAGAAAACTTGATGTCAGCGTAGCAGAATCGCCAGGCCGCGACGGCAGGCTAACTGGACGACGCCGTTTCTCAACCGCAGACGCCAACCGTCCGGCAGGGCCGATACATCCGGTTCGCCGAGCAACGTCGCACCGTTCGGCCGCAAGACCGCATACCGCTTCGTCGGATCGAGCTTCGCCGGATCGGCGACCGCCAAACGCAACCCCGACACGTCGTAGGTTCCGTCGACCGCAAACGCCAGTGCGTCGCTCATGCCGTCCGCCGACACGTCCAAGACAACCTCGCCGACCACCTTCACGTCCGCCGCCAGCGTCAGCTCGCCAATCGCACCCGAGCCGCCGGGAAAGATGCCCGCCGTCGCCGTCAGCGTGCCCGATCCGGACACCGTGCCCGCACCCGACAGGGTTTTCACGGTCTGCGACGCGCCGCCAAGCGCAACGGTCGCCCCGTCCGCCACCACGAGATCCGTTGCTTCCGGCAAGGCGCTGCACGTCGCATCTTCCGATACGAAGAACGGCAGACGATCCGCACCCGCACAACCCGACGCCACCACGTCGGCTTCGGTGAACGCACGATTCCAAATGCGGATCTCGTCGTAACGCGCCGCCGCATCGTCGTTCCCGCTGTCCGTCGACCAGCCGAGGTTGAACGCGCAGGCCGCAAGCGCTGACGGCGTCCAACCATCCGGCGTCTTCATTTCGTAGGTCTTCTCCAAGTCACCCGTGCGGACGTTCCGCTTGTAGAAGCGGAATTTCCAGGCGTCTTCAACCTTCACGCAGACAACGGTCACATGATAGGGAACCTCCAGTTCGTAGGGTGCCATCTTGTTGCTGACGGTCGTTGTCTTCTGCTGACGCAGACCGATCATGTCCTTCGAGTTGTCCGTGCCGCTCACCCACGTCATGAAGAAGCCGTTCGCATTGCCCTCATCGGCGAACGTGAAGAGCCGCGACCAATTGCGTGCCTCGTGCAACGTAGCCCAGAGTTCCAGCGTGAAGCCGGCCTCCGTCGTCGGCAACAGCCCCTTGCCGAGCGCCCTGTACGCCGTACCGTGTGCGCCGCCCGGCAGTTCAATGGTCTCATGCCACCGATGAACTGGCATTTCCGGCGTTGCCAAAGCCAATGTGCCCGCCGTGACGTCCGTCGCGCCCGCATAGGACGCCGCCGCCGTCAGCGCAAGCGTCCCGTCGCCCGCCTTGCGGAGAACCGGCGGCGTCGCGAAGTCCGCATCCGGCCCGCGCGTCGCCGACTCCAGCAGCTCGCTTTCGGTGAGGGCGACCTTCCAGACGCGCACCTCGTCATAGCGCGCACAGGCATCCGCGTCATTGGCCGAATAGCCGAGGTTGAAGAAGCCGCTGAACAGGCTCGCCGGATCCCAGTCGCCCGATGCGATCGTCTTCGTCTCGCTCTGGACGCGGAAGCCCGTGCGCGGATCCTGCTTCAGCGCCGTCACCGTCCAGCCCGCGCCGGACTTCGCGAAGACGAAGGCGAAATGCCACTTCCGCCCCAACGCAAGCGGCGCAAAATCCGACGTGTTGTTCCACAGCGTCTCGCCGTTCGCCTTCAGGCAAAACGCACCCTTCTCGACGTTCTGGTCATTCGCCCACGCAAGATACAGCGTCTGAGCCCCGTCCGCCGAAGCCGCCGTGAAGACGCGCGACCAGATGCGCGTCTCTTCAGGCGTCGCCCACAGCTCGATCGTCACGCCGTCCAATCCGCTCGGCACGACACCCGCGCCGAGCGCAAGCGTGGCCTGTCCCTTGCCGAGCCCCGGCAAACGCACTTCGCCATCCGCGAACGCAATCTGATCCGCCTGTGCCCCCGCCGCCATCGCATCCTGCGCGCCGACGGAATCCGTCCAGTCGCCGTTGAAGCTCCACCGGTGCGCAAGATTCTCCGCCACAAGCCGCGAGGCGGAGAGCGGCGCGGCGAGCGTTGCCGTTTTGCCGTCCGTATCGACAACGAGGCCGCCCGCACCGACCGTGACGGGAACGCCCGCAAACCAGTCCGGTACGCTCTCGGCAGAGGACTGCGGTTTCAGTGTCCCGCCCACGGCGTTGAAGCGCGTGTCCGTGGCCTTGCCACCCGACACTGCGCCCACGGACAGCGAACCGCCCGCGCACAGGTTGACGAGGCCACGCCCCGTCTCGCCCGCACCGACGACCATCTTCTTCACCTGCGCCGCACCGCCTGCGAGCGTCAACGTGCCGACGCCACTCTCGCCTACCGTCAGTTGCGAGGCCGACGAAAGATCCACGAAGCCTCCTGTCTGAAGGAGTTGGCCATAAGCCGCGGCATACCGTCCGACGGACGGATACCCTACGGCGCGGAACGTGCCGCCCGCAACCGACAAGAGGCCGTCGCCATTCACGCCAATCTGCGGGTTGCCCTTCTGAACGTCCAGCGTGCCGTCCGTCAGCCGATACGTGCCAAGGCAACCTTTCGTATCGCCCAGCCGCAACGTGCCGTCGCCCGACGCCGTGCCGGGTTCGGACAACGTCAGCGTCCCCGCCGTCTGCTCGACCGCACCGTCCGCCGATGCCGTGCCGACCCACAGCGCACCCCACGCGAGGTCGCTCGTCACCGACAGCGTGCCGCCGTTCCCGACGCGGACGAGGCCCGTCGCGCCCGGTGCCGTCGCCGGACTGAAGTTCGCGGCCTCCGCCGCATCGCCCGTCGCGACGTTCCAGTCGTTCGTCGCGTCATGCGCCGCCACGGCCGACAGACCGCACAACACAGCCGCCACCAATCCCAGAACTTCTGTCTTCATTTCGTTTGTTTCCTTTCTTTCGTTTATCCTGAAAATCTGCACGTCGTCTTTCTCCGTCTCTCCGTGCCTCCGTGTGCGCTTCCACGGCCTTCCCCAGTCATTCAAACTTCACCTCATGGAGCGTGAATGACGCCGGCGGACGCGGAGAACCCTGATCTTTTTCGTAGCCATTGTAGAGGATGATCTCGCCACGCGCCTCGGACAGCGAAAACGTCCCCGGCCGCGCAAAACGGAAGTCCTTTTCGAGATCCAGCCGCACCGTCACCGGCGCACCATCCGAACAGGCGAGCGGCAGCGTCGTCGTCAGGCGGTTGCGATGGCCTCTTTCTGGAATCGTGATGTCGACCAATCCTTTCGACCGGCTTGCGAACGTCAGCGTCAGGTAGCGGTAGCGGTTCGTCGCAAGCTTCGCCTTGTCCTTTCCGAAGAACAGGATCTTGAACGGCGCGTTCGTCACCGCCGCCGGGAAATCGATGCGGCGCGGCGGCGCATCTGCACGTTGCACGACCAGCGGATCGTCGCTGAGTGCCGTCGGCGTCGGGCGAAAATCCGGCGGATCGAGCATGGGCGCCGCCGCCCCGTCGTGCTGTCCGCCCACAACAGAGGCGAGCAAGTTGCGCAGATACCGCGTCGCCGCCGGATTGACGCCCCAAAGGCCGTGTGCCGCGACCGTCGAGACCACATACCGTCCCGCGCCGAAGCGATACTCGGCCAACGCCATGCCCGCCGCGTCCTTGATGTAGCGCGGACGCGCCGCCAGCACACCCGCGTCGATCGGCGCGAGGACACGTTCGACGACGTGCCCATTCGGACGCTCCGCCCACGTATCGAAGTCCGACGCCGTCAGACCGTCGAAGACAGGATGCGCGACGGACACTGGCTCGACCAAGTGGTTCGGCGCGGCACGCAGACGCAGGAACGGAAACCCCGGCGGCGTCAATCCGTCCGGCTCCAACGCCAGCAACGTGCCGCCGCGCCGGACGAAGGCCGCCAGTTCGCGATCCGACCGCACCGCCGCGCCCGGCGGCACGACGAGCGTTCCCGATTCCGGCAGTTCGGCACCGTCCGGCCAAACTCGTGCGCGGAGACCTAGACGGCGACAGACCGCCTCCAACGTGGCGTCCGCCGCATAAAGCACCATCTCGTGTGCCGCCGCGTCCGCCACGGGCGCAGTCGCCTCGGCGCGACGGTGCACACGCACGGAATAGGCGTTGCGGCTGTCGCGTCCGGCGGCATCGACGACGCGCAGACGGATCTCGCCATCACCCGCCACGTCCGGCGGCAACGTCAGATCCAACGGACGGACAGCTTCCGCAAACGGCCCGGCCACACCCACATCCACCGACGTCAGCGGAACCTCCCGCGAACCGTCTGCAAACGACACGTGCGCACGTAATCCGACCAACGTCTGCGCCGTGTCGTTTACAAGCACACAGTCGATGCGCCGCGTCTCGCCCGCAAACAATTGGCGGAACATCAGCCGTCCGCTGTCCGTGGCGTCATTCCGCAACAGCGGATACGTCGGCTGCGTCCAACGCATCCACCCCGGCACCGTCGGATCGGCGAACCAAGGCGCGAAGCCCGCGAGCCGCCGATCCTGGCGGAACAGGTCAACCAGGCGCGTCGCGAGATAGCCTTGCAGGTAATGCCGCCCCCGCGCCGAATCGAGAATCGGCAAAAGCCCTGTCGCGCCGGCGAACGGCATCCCTTCCGACTTGCCCCATGAACAGGGGCGACGCGACCAGTCCACGTAACGCGCGACAGCACCCGGACGCATCCCGTCATCGGAACGGATGCCCCAGCCCGCGCCGACGCACTCACCCAGAAACAGCGGCAGATCCAGGCGTCCGTCCCGTCCATACGTCGCCGCCATCTGCGCGTAGAATGCGTTCATCGCCGGAAACCACTCCGTCCAGCTGCGTGAATCGATGCCGTGGTAGCGGTGCGTGTCGAGAAAGTCAGTCTTGCGTCGCGCCGTGCCGTAGAGCCAGACGTCGGCCACGCCCGAAAAGGCGCAGGCCGGACGGTTCTGCCCGTCCAGACGCTTGACGAGATCGTACTGGAGATCGAGCTGCCGCCCGACTTCGGGCGATTGGTGTTTCACCTCGTTTCCAAGGCTCCAGCACACGACGCTTGCGTGGTTGTAGTCACGGCGGACAAAGGCCGCCAGTGCCGGGAGGTTGTTTCGCTCGAACGCCGCTTCGTCCAACGTGTTGCAGAAGCTCATGCACCATTCGTCGTAGATCATCAGCCCCAGCTCGTCGGCCATATCGTAGACTTCGGGAATCGCCGGCGCATGCGCCGTCCGCAGCAGGTTGACGCCGTTCGCCTTCCACGCCGCGAGGTCACGGCGGATGTCCGCCAGATTGTCGCGTCCGCGCCCACCGTACTTGTGGGAATGCAGCGAGTCGCCGACGAGGTAAACCGGTGCGCCGTTGAGTTCAAAGCGTCCGTTGCGGACGCGCATCGTGCGGAGGCCGAGGCGCACCCGCTGCGTGGCGCGGACGCGTCCGGCGGCATCCGTCAGCACGAGGACGAGGGAATGGAGATTCGGCGCCTCAAGCGACCAAGGCTTGCGTCCGCCCGCCGCGAGGTCCAGCGTGAGATCCGTCCGCCCCGACGCGCACACCGTCTCCCGACTGGTGGCGACGGGGCGTGCCGCGTTCGCCGCCGTGTCCGCCGCCCACGTGGCGGTGAGCGTGCCGTCCAGCCGCCCGCCCGCGTTGTCGACGACGAGGCGGATGCGCACCGACGACAGGTCTTCCGCCGGATCGACGCGCACTTCGGTCAGACGGACGGACGGCGTCTCGATCAGCGTGACGTTGTGCCAAAGGCCGCCCTTGATCGCGTAGCGATCCCAGTGCGCACCATAGGGGCGCGTGTAGGGCGGCTTGTTCGGCGGCGGCACGAGCGGCGCGTAGTCAGCACGGACGCGCAGGGCGACGAGGTTCGTCCCGGCGACGAGGAAATCCGTCACCTCGGCCTCGAACGGCACGAAATCGCCGAGGTGGTGCGCGACAAACCGTCCGTTGACGAACAGCTCCGCCTCCGCGCCAATTTCCTCGAACCGCAGAAACCGCCGCCGTCCGTCGCGCGGCGTCGCGACCGCAAACGCCTTGCGATAGAAGCCGCAGAAGTAGACGCGGTTCGTGTCGAAAGGCCCGCTTCGGTAGGTTTCATATTTCGGCAGCGTCCACCAGTCGCGCGGCACGGGAATCGTCTGCCAGTCCGCATCGTCCGTCATCGGCGACAGGCGTTCACGCTCCTTGTCCGTGAGCGAACCGAACGGGCGCGGCGCGGCGACCAGCCCCGAAAACTTCCATGTGCCGTTCAGCGACGTGCGGCGCTCGACCACTTCCTCTGCCGGGGCCTCGTCCGCGCCCTGCGCGCAGAGGCGGCCCGTTCCCGCGAGCGCCAGCGCGAGGAAGCCAACCCCCGCAGTGAGGTAAATGCGGAGGTTCGTCACCGGACGACCTCCACGCCGTCCGGCGCCTCGACCTGCACGTCCAGCGTCCCGTCCGCGCGCCGCGCGGCCCGCACCCGCACCGCGCCGCCGTCCGGCAGCGCCATCGCCCCCTCCGCCCAGGCGAGGTCGCCGAGGCAGGGCCTCACCTCCACGCGGCGGCAGCCGTCCGCGACCGGCCGGATGCCGAGGACGCGGCCGATGCACCACGTGGCGGGGCCGCCCGCCCAGCCGTGGCAGAGCGAGTGCCGGAAGCCCGGGTAGCAGAACTCGCCACAGTCACCGTGGACGTCCCTCTTGCCCGCGACGGGCAGCTCGTCGATGCGGAAGCAGCCGTTCGTCCACGCGAGGTCGAAGTTCTCCCAGAAGCTCGTCGCGCCGACGTCGAGCATGCCGCCCCAGTAGTCGCGCACCGTGTCGAGCGCGCGCCGCCCCTCGCCCGCCAGGCTCATCGCCTCCAGCATGTAGTAGCCGTAGAACGTCGAGACGCCCCGGTGGCCGTCCCGCCCGAGGACGTCGCGGAAGGCCGCCTGCGGGTCGAGGCAGCCGCCGAGCGCGAGCATCGCCGCCGCCGCCTTCGAGCCGTGCGCGTCCGCCCGGACGCGGCGCGCGGCCTCCGCGCGCCCGCGCCACGCCCGCGCCTCCCCGCCGTCGCCGAGGCGGCCGAGCAGGTCCGCCGCGTCGTCGCACGCGAGGGCCAGGAGCCCCTGCATCCCGGCCGCCACGGCCTCAGGGTTGCGCTGGTTCGGCCAGTCGAGGAACTTGCCGGCCGTCCACTCGCCGTCCGGCGAGACCGCCGTCGCGACGTGCGCAAGCGTCGCGCGGAAGTAGGCCGCGTGGCGGCGCAGGAGGTCCGCCCGCCCCGTGTAGCGGCACCACGCGGCGAGGTTGCGCACGAACCACAGCGTGTAGGGCGCCATCGTGTTCATCCACCGGTCCGGCGGCGTCACGGCGATCGCGTACTCCAGCGACCGCGGGACGATCTCCGCCGCGCCGAACACGTTCAGGACCACCGCCATCTCCGGGTGCATGTCGCCGACCCAGACGAGCCGGTCGCGCTTGATGCCGTCCCACAGGTAGTCCTGGCAGCAGAGGTGCACCGTGCGCACGGCCGTCTCGAAGACGCGGTCCAGCCGCCCGTCGGACGAGCGGAAGGAGCCGACCCGCCGCATCGGGCGCATCAGGGACACCGCCCGCACGAACTCGAGGCCGACCTCGCCGCCGCTGACGAGGTCGAGGCGCACGAAGCGGAAGCCCGTGCAGCCGACCTCCAGCGTGCCGAACGACGGCACCTCCACGACGAAGTCGCGCAGCGCGTGGTCGTTCGAGGCGCCCCTCTCGCCGACCGAGCTCATCGCCTCGGCGACCGACTCGCCGAAGCGCACGCGCAGCCGCGCGCGCGCCGTCCCGCCGGGGCTGACGCCGAGCTGGAGCCCGCCGTGCAGCTCGCGGCCGAAGTCGAGCATGAGCCCCGCGTCCTCCCCGCCGTTCGCGAGCCGCGCACCGCTAGCCTTCCCGAACGGCCCCTCGCAGACCTGCCCGAACTTGGGCGCCAGCAGCCGCGCGGCGCCCTCGACCCGCGCGCGCGCCGGCCAGCCGTCGTCGCGCGCCCGCGCCTCGGTCTGCCAGACGACGCGCACCGGGTCGACGTAGGCGCGCACGCGCGGGTCCGGCGTCTCGCCCGCACGCGCGGCGGACGACGACAGGCCGGACACGACAGCCGTCAGAATCAAGGCAAAAAATCCTCTTGTCAGCATCATGAGGTGAAGTATAGCATACGGCGGCCGTTCGGGCAATTTGTTTTCCCGAAAAATCTTGTCCTGTTTTACGAACCGCATGTGCTTTTTGCGACCTTGGCGTTGGAAATATGGTATACTGTCCGGCGAACATGAAGCCGTCGTCAGACACCCTTCACATCCTCGTTCAGGTCGACTTGCGCCAAAAGGCCGCGCGCGACCTCCTCGGCGGCGTCCTCCACGCCGCCGCGCAGCGTCCCCGCTGGGACGTGCGGCTTCTGCACGGGCATCCCCTGAACCGCCTCGCCGACCTCGTCCGCTGGCGGCCGGACGGACTGATCACCGACCGCCCGCTCACGCCGCCGCAGGCCCGCCGTCTCGCGGACGCCGGACTACGCGCGCTGATCGCCGCCTACGACGACACGTCGGGTGACCCCGACGAGCCGCGCCTTGCCGTGCGCCACGTCTGCTGTGACAACGCAGCCATCGGACGGGCCGCCGCCGAACTTCTCCTCGGCAAGAGACTCCGCCACTTCGCCTACGTTCCGGCGACGGTCTGCAACCCGTTCCTCCGTCGCCGCTGCGCGGCGTTTCGCGAGACGCTGGCCGCACAGGGGCTGGACGTCGACATCTACGATCCGCCCGCGCGCGGCACGGCCGACCTGGCGCGCTGGCTGACGAACCTGCCCAAGCCCTGCGGCGTCTTCGCGGAATTCGACCAGCGGGCGAAGGACGTCATCGACACCTGCCGCACGGCGGGGCTGAAGATTCCCGAACAGCTGCTGCTCGTGGGCGTCGACAACGAGGAGTACATCTGCGAGAACACGATTCCGACGCTCACGAGCGTCTGGCCCGACTTCAACGACGGCGGACATCTCGCGGTCGAGACGCTGGAGCGTCTGCTGCGGGGGGCGCGCGTCGCGCGGGAGCCGATCCGCTACGGCGTCCGCGATGTCGTGGCGCGCGTCTCCACGGCCGACGTCACGGGCACGGCACGCACCGTGGCCCTGGCGACGGAGTTCATTCGCCGCCATGCCGCCGAACCGATCCGCATCGCCGACATCGCGCGCGCGGCCGGCACCTCCGAACGCCTGCTGGAACTGCACTTCCGCGACGTGCTCGGCACGACGGCGGCGAAGACGCTCCAGCGCGCCCGGCTCGATCACGTCAAGGAGCTGCTCCGCACGAGCGACCTGCCGCTCGCGCGTCTCGGCGAACGCTGCGGCTTCAACAGCGAAGCGCACCTGAAGACGCTCTTCAAGCGCGCAACGGGCCAAACCATGTCAGCCTACCGCCGCCGCGCCTCGAAACCCTAACTTCATCCGTTCACCACCAACGCCCCAAGGGCCCACATGAACGCGAAGATCGCGACGGAGACGAGGAAGGTCCAGAGGACCCCCAGCCCCACGTCACGTCCGGAGGCGCGGACGCGCCCACGGAAATCGGCGATGACCGCCGGCGGTTCGGGCACCGTGAGGAACGTCGCCGCGAGCCACGCGGCCGTCGTGACGCCGATCGTCAGGAGCAGCCGCTGTCCAAAGGCCAGCGGCGTCGCGAAGACGTGTGGCCCCACCATCTGGAAGAAGACGGCACAGGCGATCGAGACGCTCAACGCCACGATCTCCGTCCAGGCGTTGATGCGCATCCAGAACCACCGCAGCAGGAAGACCGCGCCCGTGCCCGCGCCGACCATGATCATCAGGTCGAAGCCCGCCTTCGCGTCCGCAAGCAGCGGCGCGAGGAGCGCGCCCGCGACCATGAGCGCGACCGACGTTCCCCGCGCGACGGCGACGAGCTCGTGCGCGTCCGCCGCCGGGTGGACGAAGCGCTTCCACACGTCGTGCGCCACGTAGTTCGCGCCCATCGCGAGCTGCGCGGCAATCGTCGAGAACAGCGCGCCCATGAGCGACGCGGCGACCACGCCGAGCCAGCCGGCCGGCACGAACTTGATCATCGCCGGATACGCCATGTCGTTGCCGACATACTTCGGATCAACGTGCGGAAACGCCGCCCGGATCGAGTCGAGGTCGGGGAAGACGACGAGCGAGGCGAACGCGACGACATACCACGGCCAGGGGCGGATCGCGTACTGCACGATCTGCGCGAAGAGCGTCCCGCCGAGCGCGTGGCCGCCGCTCTTCGCCGTCAGCATGCGCTGGACGATGTACCCGCCGCCGCCCGGCTCGGAGCCGGAATACCAGACGTTCCACCACTGGATCGCGACGGGGATGACGAAGACGGCGACGAGCGTGTCCGTGTCCGAGAAGTCCGGGAAGAAGCCGAGCTTCGGCACGACCGCCGCATGGCGCATCAGCGCGTCGAAGCCGCCGACCGCCGGCTGCGCGAGCGCGAAGACCATGACCGCGACCGCGCCGACCATGATGACGGCGAAAAGGTAGAAGTCGGCGTAGATCGTGCCGCGAATGCCGCCGAGCGTCGAATAGAGGACGCTCGCCACGGCCGTGACGGCAAGGACGACCCACGCGGGCACGTCGAAGAGGACGGTGCCGAGCTTGACTGCGCCCAGAAGGACGGTCGCCATCACGACGAGATTGTAGACGACGCCAAGGTAGACGGCGCGGAAGCCGCGCAGGAACGCGGCGGGCCTTCCCGAATAGCGCAGCTCGTAGAACGCGATGTCCGTCGTCGCCCCCGAACGGTGCCAGAGCTTCGCGTAGACGAAGACCGTGAGAACGCCGCCCGTGAGGAACGACCACCACGCCCAGTTCCCGGCGAACCCGTCCTCGCGGATGAACTGCGTGAAGAGGTTCGCCGAATTGGTCGACGTCATCGCCGCAACCATCGAGATGCCGATGAGCCACCACGGCATCGAGCGGCCGGAGTGGAAGAAGTCGGAGGCGCCCTGCGCGCTCCGCCGACTGGCCCAGACGGGAATCGCGAGCAGGATGGCGAAGAAGGCGACGATGACGAGGTAGTCAATCCCGTGGAAGCTCATGCGAAGTCCTCAAGCTTGAATTTCCATTCGGGGCGCGTGCGGAACGGCGTCTTGAACGTCCGCTTCAGCGCGCCCCGCGCCTCCAGGTGGCAGTAGCAGGCGACGTCGCACGCGCGCCCGCAGATCGAGCAGGTATAGGCGTGCTGGGCCGGGGGATAGAAGTAGATCTCGTCGAGAATCCGCTTCGCCTTTGCGGGGTCGATCTCCGCCTCGCCCGCGATGATCGCCAGGCGGTCGGGGAAGTCGGGGAACGCCTCAGGCGGCATGAACGGGTTCTTCGTGCCGTTCGCGCCGTTGTAGTAGACCGCGCACCGCCATGGGTCGAGCGCTCCGTCCGCGCCGATGCTGCGGCCCGGACACGCCGCCGCGCATTTCCCGCAGCGGTCGCAGAGATGCGGCGCGGCCACGGCGTCCGGCTCGATCGCGGCGTCCGTCAGGATGAAGCAGGTGCGCTGCATCGGCCCGAAGTCGTCCGTCAGGAGCGCGCCGTGGAAGCCCTTTTCGCCGAGGCCGCAGCGGACGGCCGCATCGACGAAGTCGAACTGCGGCTCTTCCGTGCGGCCGCGCGCAATCGCGTCGTAGGCAACTTCGGGGTTCGTCGCGTCCGACTCCTCCATGATCGTCTGGTGGCGACGCTGGGGAACGGCCGTGAAGCCCTTCGACTCAATGAGGTTCGCGAGGCGCACGAGGGCGACGGGCATGACCGTCTCTTCCAGGTTCTCGACGGACATTGTCGTGTACTGGTAGTAGGTCGTCCCCTCCTCCGTGCCGCGATAGCTGCCGCGCAGACAGCGGAACGCGAAGCCGAGCACCGACTGCACCTGCGGGTAGATGCGGAAGATCTTGTGGCCGGCAGGGAAGCGCGAGGCGGACGCAACGCCCACGAGGTCGGCGCCGCACGTCTTCGCCAATTTCAGAATTTCAGATTTCATATCTCAAATCTCAAATCAAATCTTAAATTTTAAATCTTAAATCTTAGATTTCAAATTTTAAATCTAAAGTCTCAATTTTCATGAACATCGCGTTCAAATCTCACAGCCCACTAGATGCTCATAGCACGCGATGTCGCATTTCTTGCCGCAGAGACAGGCCTGATAGCCCCACTGCGTGCGCGGCAACGAGAAATCGCGCGCCTTGTTGTAGTGTTCCCAGCATTTCCACGTGTCGAGGCCCTTTTCGGGATCGATGCACCCCGCGTCACACGCCGCCGCACACGCCGTGCAGCCGGCGCAGAGGTCGTCCGTGAACGGCGGATTCGTCTCCAGCTCCGCGTCCGTGATGATGAACGCATAGCGCATGAACGGGCCGAATGCACGGTTGACGATCCGCCCGCTTCGCCCTGGCCAGCCGAGACCGCAGGCGCGCGCGGCCTTGCCGAAGTCAAGAATGACGTCCGGCGGCGGCTTCCCGGCCTCGACGGGCGAGGCGTACTTCAGCTCGTAGATGCCGATCGTCTCGGGATTGCAGGTCTTGTCGCCCTTCACCTTGAGGTTCGGCGTCGTGCGCTGGAGGCAGGCGTCGTAGCCCGCGTCCTCGATCAGCGACGCCATCTTGAAGAGGAAAATCTCGAAGTATTCCTCGTCGATGGCCTTCACGCCCACGGTCGTGTAGGTGTAGAACTGCGAGCCCTCCTTCATCGTCTTGTAGAGGCCCTTCGGCACAGGGATGCCGAAGCCGATGAGGCACTTCGCCTGCGGACAGACCATCTTCGGATCCCGTCGCGGGTCTTCGCCTTCAAAGAGCGACAGGTCGCCGATGCCAAATTTTGCCGCGCCGAGTTCGCGCGCCGCCGTCTCGATTGTCTTTCGGTCAATCATGTTTTTCTTCTCACCCTCTCAACATCTCAACTTCTCAACTCACTCAACTCTCTCCTACCTCTCCATCTTCCAGGGCTGCGTCCGTGTCCGGAGCGGATTCCTGAACCGTCCGTGCAGGCACCCGCCCGGCTTCTCCAGCATCGCGACGCACGCGCGGATGCAGCCGCCGCACTTCGCCATGTTGTAGCCGACCCATGTCGGGAAGTATTTCGCGAGCGCCTTGTAGACCTTCATGATCTCCTGCTCGCTTGCGCCGGTCTTCCCCTCCAGCAGGTCGAGGTCGCCGTTGCGGTTCTCGTCCCAGACCTCCTTCGGCACGAACGGGTTGTAGTAGCGGCCCGCGTGCGTGTAGAACGCATAGCACTTCCACATGTCGATGTCGCCCCACTCCATCGTGTAGTCGCCGATCGACGCCGTGCATTTCGCGCCGCCCCGGATCGGCGGGATGCAGTGGCCGGGACATTCGCGCGCGCACGCGCCGCACCGCCGGCAGAGGGGCGGGCCGGAGTAGATCTCGTCGTAGGCGTCGAATTCGCCGTCGGTGAAGAGGAAGGCGACGCGCTGAAGCGGGCCGAACTCCGGCGTCAGCAGCATCTTCGACCAGCCGATCTCGCCGAGGCCGCACGCGACCGCGCAGATGCGGAACTGGAACTGCAGGTCGGGCGGCACGTTCTCGCCGGGGCGCGTCGCGCGCGTGAAGTCGACGGAGCGGTGGTGCGCCGTCGAGTCCTTCGCGTTCTCGCTGACTTCGATCTGCTCTTCCGGCGAGAGCTTCGCGTCCTTCGAGCCGTCCATGTCCGACACGCAGCCGCGCGCGCCGGTGTTGCGGTAGACGAACGCCTCGTAGCCGGCGTCCTCGATCGCCTGGCCGACGTGGTAGAGCGTCGCCGGCGCGAGAATCTCGTTGATGCCGCCGTAGGCCATCGACGGGTACTGGTAGAACTGCGTGCCCTCCTCGATGCCACGCTGCACGCCGCGCGGAATGCGGAAGACGAAGCCGACGATCGACTTGCAGTTGGGGAAGAGGAACGTCGGGTTCATCTCGTCCGGCGCGTTCTTCATGCGCGAAATCGGCGCGATGCCGCACTTGTCGGCCCCCGCCTTCTTCGCGATTTCCTTGATGAGCTTTGCGTTGAGCATGGTCAGTTGTCCGTTTTCTGTTCGTTGTCCCTTTGCCTGAAAAGAGCCGAATGGTCGGGCTCCAGAAGCCCCCGGATGTCGCCGACGTGCGAGCCCGTCACGTAGGATTCGAGGATGCGGATCGGATGCGCACTCGCGCGCGTCGCAAGCTTCATGCCCGTGCAGAGGCCCTCGTAGGACGCGACGTCCTCCGGCGCGATCCAGTTCGTGCGCGCGTGCCATTGCGCACGGTTCTCCGGCTTCGCAAGCCACTGCCAGCACGTGCCGCGCCAGGCGTAGCCGTTCTCGGACTGCGCGATCTCGGCCTCGTGCGCGACGAGGTTGTCGTGGAAGACGTGCGACGAGCAGAAGTTGAGACAGCCCGAATTGGCGAGAAGATAAAGACCCTTCCCGTGCGCGTCACACCACGCCTTCGCCGCACGCACCGCCGCACGGTCGCGGTTCAGCTCGCGCTTGAGGTAGTAGCCGTCGAAGACGTCGGCGAGATAGTCCATCCCTTCGACCGTCCCGATCTCCATGTTGACCGAGGCGCGCGTCTTGAGGCCCGGGAAGTTGTCCTTCACGAACTTCGCGACGAGCGGCGAGGTCGTCGTCACCGACGTGAGCGCGCCGTCCGCCGCGAACCGCTCGACCGTCTCGCCGACGTCCGCGAAGAAGCCCTTCGCAAGCGCCCGCGCGCCGTAGCAGTTCGCGTTGAAGAGGAGGTTGAGGCCGAGCCCCGCGTCGGCAAGCCGCCCGAGATCCTCCAGCTGACGGTCGACGTCCGCAACGGCGGCGCGGCCGGACGGCAGTGCGCCGAAGGCGAAGTAGACTTCGTCCAGGCGATCCGCGCGCGCGGCAATCGCGTCGATCCACGCCCGGTCGGGCTGATATCCAACGGAGAATCTCATGACACGGGAAATTATAGCAAAACGCCGCCGCGCCGTCATTGCATTTCCACGCATTATTAAATGCACGAATGCGCAAGATGCCGATGGACGGACGCGAAGTGTGGTATAATCCGCACATGAGCAGAACCACACGCCACGCGGCGGCGCCGCACATCCTCGTCACCATCCCGACAGCGAACTTCACGCAGCGGAAGATCCTGGAGGGCGTCCTCGACTACGCGCGCGAAAAGGGCCCGTGGCTCTTCCACCTGAACACCGGGGACATCGCCGCGCAGGGCCTCCGGCGCGTCAGCGCGTGGGGCGTCGACGGCGTCATCGTCCTCTCGGCGAACCCCGAGCTGCTGGCGCGCGTCGCGCGCCTCAACCGCCCGACCGTGCTCATCAACGCGCCGCTCGCCGTCCGCCCGCGCCGCCGCGACATGATCGTCGTCCGCCGCGACAACCCGAACCTCGGGCGCATGGCGGCCGAGCACCTGCTCGGCGGCGGCTTCCGCTCCTTCGCCTTCGTCGGCTCGCCGCGTCCGGCGGAATGGTCGGACGGACGGCGCGACGGCTTCGCGCGCACGATCAGGGCCGCCGGTTTCCCCTGCGCCGTCTACCCGCCGCCCTCGCCCGACGAGTGCGCCGACTTCGCGCGCGAGGCGCCGCGCCTCAGCGCCTGGCTCAAGGCCCTGCCGAAACGCACCGCGCTCTACACGGTCAAGGACATCCGGGGCCAGCAGATCCTCGCCGCCTGCCTCGACGCCGGCATCGCCGTGCCGGACGACCTCGCCGTCCTCTCGACGGACGACGACGAGATCCTCTGCGAGACGGCGACGCCCTCGCTCTCGTCCATCTCGCTCGACGGCGAACACACCGGGCGCATCTGCGCCAAGGCGCTCGACGACCTGCTGCACGGACGACCGCGCCATCCGCTCGTGGACATCGCCTTTCCGCGCATCGTCACGCGCCGCTCAACCGACACGTTCGCGATCGCAGACCCCATCCTCGCGCGCGTCATCGCCTACGCCCGCAAGCATCTCGCGGAGCCGTTCCGGCTCGCGCACGTCGCCGAGGCGCTCGGCATCTCCGTCCGCACGATCGAGACGAAGGCCGCGCGCCACTTCGGGCATCCGATCCGCGAGGAGATCCTGCGCCTCCGGCTGAGCGAAGGCGTCGCGCTCCTCACGAACACGCGCCTGCCGATCGCGGAAGTCGCCGCGCGCTGCGGCTTCTGCAACGCAAGCCACTTCTCGCGCGCCATCAAGGCCGCCTTCGGCTACCCGCCGGGCGTCTTCCGCCTGCCGACGAACTAGCGCGGCTTCCGGGCCGCAACCGGCACAGCGGTCATTTCCGCGCCCATGCGCCCAGTTCGGAATAGAACGTGCCGAAGCACGAATGGGTCATGCCGAGGCCATGGACGATGCCCTTGTCTTGGGCGCGAATCGCGTTGTAGGCCGCGTAAACCGCTGCGGGCGGACACGTCGTGTCCGAGAAGCCGACGGCGACGCGCACGGGGCACGCGATGCGCGCGGCGAAGTTTGCGCCGTCGAAATACGGCGCCCATTTCTCGGCGGCGGCCCGCGCCTCTGGCGTCCGCGAATTGTTCTCGACGATCTGCGGCCAGCCGCTCTGACGTCCCTTCCGATAGCCCATCGTGTCCGTGATCGCCGGCACGTAGAACGCCGCGCGCGTGAACGTATGGTTGAGGCCCGTCAGGTAGAAGCCGAAGCCGCCGCCCTGCGACGTGCCCTCGTAGGCGAAGCGCGACCGGTCGACGTCGGGACGCGCCGCGAGCCAGTCGACGGCGCGGTCGATGCCGAGCAGAACCGTATGGAAGAAGTAGTCCTCGCGTGAGACGGCGATGCCCGCGCACGAATAGCCGCACCCGTATTTCGCCTTGCACGCCTCGTTCAGCGCGTCATATTTCCGCTTGAGGCCGCTCGCCTGCCACCGCCAGTCCGGCTCAAACGGATAGACGCTCATCCGCAGGCAAATCGCGTCGGGACGCCCGTTCAGGTCGTTCGTCCAACCGCCGAAGCCCGCCGCATTGACCTCGACGTGCGCAGGGAACGGAGCCTTCGCCGTGTCCGTCGGCACGCTCAGGTAGCCGTAGACGCGACGGCCGAACGTCGCGAACGACACGCGGAAGAAGTCGAACGTTGCCGTGCAGCGTTCCGGTACGCGGACAACCTGCGGATCGAGCGGCACCTCACGCCGAAGCCGCGCCCGCTCGCCTGCCCAGTAGGCATCGAAGTCCATGGGCGACGGACTGCCCTTGACGATCTTCTCCGGCTCGTAGGCGACGCTCCAGACCTTCGCGCCCTTTCCTTCTGGCGCCGGCGAGAAGCGGATGCGCAGAAAGCCCGGCGCGTCCAGCTGGCCCGTGAGCGTGAAGACGTTCGTCGCCGCGAGATCCCACGTCGCGACGGCGACCTGCTGCGTCCCGAAGTTGTCAAGCGTCGCCCGAACCGTGCCCGCCGCGACGGGCAACCCGTTCGTGCCCGTGATGGTGACGGTGAACGTCGTCTTCTCGCCGCAGCGGGCCACGCAGTCCGCGCGATCCGCCGTCACGTCATAGCGCAGCGGCTCGACCGCAAACGCGCCAAACGCCCAAATTGCCAGAAGAAGCGAAAACAAGGCCTTGCCCTTGTAGAGTAGAGACCCACGCCTCGGCTTCGCCGATGCGACTTCCCCCTCATCAAACCGGACGTGCGGATTTCCCG